>NZ_JBYSWT010000039.1:0-68306 GCF_058781435.1 Pseudomonas sp. FW507-12TSA | reverse complement strand
GCCGGAGAAGCCCAAGGAGCCGGAACCGGTGGAGGAGAAAGTGCCGGAGCCCGAGCCCACGCCGACCCCCGAGGAGGTCAAGCCCGAGGAAGAGGCACCGCCATCGCCGGCGGACGACCTGGCCAACCCGATGCAGATCGATGGCGACGCCCAGGCGGGCGGCGACGCTTTCAACATCGGCGCCGGCAAGGGCGGCGGCATGGCTGGCTCCGGTGGCGGCGGCCTGGGCACCGGAACCTACAAGCAATACCTGGCGGCGACCTTCCAGCGCGCGCTGCGCGAGGATGCGGAGCTGCGCAAGAAGGCCTATTCGCTGCAGGTGGACCTGTGGCTGGGCGCTGACGGCCAAGTCACCCGGGTGCTGCTGGCCCACTCCAGCGGCGATGCCCAGACCGACGAACAGGTGCTGGCGGCGCTGCGGGCCACGCCGCGCTTGAAGGAGCGCATGCCGGCTTCCCTGACCTTGCCTGTGCGCCTGTCCCTCAAGGGCCGGCGTCCGGATTGATCGAACCCCTTTTGCAGTTTCTACAGGAGTTGTGTGCAGATGATTTCCACCCTGAATCGATTGACCCTGGCGCTCGGCATGGTCGCCCTGGGCCTGGCCGGGCAGGCCACGGCCGCGGCGGCCGCGCCTTCGGAGAACGCCACGATCAACCTGATCCGTTTGTTGGTGCAACAGGGGGTTTTGAAGCAGGAGCAGGCCGACGGCCTGATCGCCCAGGCCGAGAAGGAGGCCCAGCAGGCTCGCCAGGCCAACGCCGCGGTGGCTGCGGTGGCCGCCGGCGGACCTGCGGCCGCGCCGGGGGACGTGCGGGTGCAATACGTGCCGGCCATCGTCCGCGACCAGATCCGCGACCAGGTCAAGGCCGAGGTCATGGCCACCGCCAAGCAGGAGAACTGGGCCCAGCCCAACACCTTCCCGGACTGGATCTCGCGCATCACCTTCGATGGCGACATTCGCCTGCGCAATGAGTCGCGGTTCTTCGCCGACAACAACAGCAACGAGATCGTCGACTACGCCAAGCTCAACGACAGCGGCCCCTACGACGTCAACAAGGACACCAACAGCAAGCTGCCGCCGCTGCTCAACACCCGCGAGGACCGCGACAACCTGTTCCGCCTGCGGGCGCGCTTGGGGATGAAGGCGGTGATCTCGCCGGAATGGACCGCGGGTATCCGCATCGGCACCGGCTCGGACAACAACCCGGTATCCACCACCCAGACCCTGGGCGGCGGCTTCGGCAAGAAGGACATCTGGCTCGACCAGGGCTACCTGACCTGGAAGGCCACCCAGGACCTGACCCTGACCGGCGGGCGGATCGCCAACCCGTTCTATTCCACCGACATGCTGTACTCCAACGACCTGAACTTCGACGGCGTGGCGGCGATCTTCAACCACAAGCTCGACAGCGACTGGGGGCTGTTCGGCACGGTCGGCGCCTTCCCGGTGGAGTACACCAACGACACGTCCACCAGCAACGGCTTCGACAAGAACGAGAGCGACACCAAGTGGTTGTTCGGCGGCCAGATCGGCGCCAACTGGAAGATCAACCGCAGCAACAGCCTCAAGGGCGCCTTGGCCTACTACCGCTTCGAGGATATCGAAGGCCAGCGCTCCAGCCCTTGCACGCCCTGGGCCGGCGCCCCGGGTTGCGATACCGACGGTTCGCGGGTGGCCTTCATGCAGAAGGGCAACAGCGTGTTCCTGTTGCGCAACATCGCGCCCAACCCGGCCACTCCCGGCCTGACCCCGCAACCGCAATACGTGGGCCTGGCCTCGAAGTTCGATGTGCTGGACCTGAACCTTTCCTGGGACACCGAGCTGCCGGATGACCTGCGCCTGCGCACCCAGGGCAACTACATCCGCAACCTGGCCTACGACAAGGCCGAGATGCTCAAGCGCAGCGAAGGCCAGATCGTCAACAACATCAACCGCAATGGCGAGTTCGAGAGCGGCGGCAATGCGCTGATGCTGCAGTTCACCCTGGGTAATGCCCTGGAAATGAAGAAGGCCGGCGACTGGAACCTGCTGGCCGGCTACAAGTACATCCAGCCCGACGCCTTGCCCGACGGCTTCAACGACTCTTCGTTCCACCTGGGCGGGACCAACGCCAAGGGCTACTTCCTGGGCGGCAACTACGGCATCGACAAGAACATCTATGCCACGGCCCGCTACATGAGCGCCTCGGAAGTCTACGGGCCGCGTTATGAAGTCGACGTCATGCAGCTTGAACTCAATACGCGCTTCTAAGCGCAGGGAGGAAGGTTATGAACAGCCGGACGAGGGCAGGGGCCGTGGGCCTGTTGCTGGCCTGGGGCGTGCTGGCCAGTGTGCCCGCCGCTGCCGAAGGCATGGAAGAGCGCCTGCGCACCCAGTTGCGCAGCACTACCCAGCAGTTGCAGGCCCTGCAGAGCGAGCAGGCCCAGGCCGCCGCCGCGCGGCTGGCCGCGGAAAACGCGGCCAAGGAGGCCCAGGCCCAGGTCAAGCAGCTCACCGCCGAACTGGCCAAGAGCCGTGGCGTGGCCGAGCAACTGGCCGGCCAGCAGCAGAACCTGCAGAGCCAGGCCCAGGCCCAGGCTGCCGCCAACAGCGAGCAACTGGGCAAGTTCAAGAAGGCCTACGACGAACTGCTGGTGCTGGCCCGGGGCAAGGAGGCCGAGCGGGTCAAGCTGCAGGCGCAATTGAACGAACGTGACACACAAGTGCAGCAATGTGCAGTCAAGAATCAACGGATGTACGGCGTCGCCAAGGAAATCCTCACGGCCTACGAGAAGATCGACGTGGCCGAGGTGGTCAAGATCCGCCAGCCTTTCGCAGGTAGTGCTAGGGTCAAGTTCGAGGAACTGGCCCAGGGTTTCGGCGATGACCTGTACCAGACTCAGTTCGACGCCCCACGGGCGGCGAGCGCTCATTGATTACCAGGGAAGAACAGACATGACACAAGCAACCTTGATCACCAGCGTCACCACCGACAGCCTGACCGACCTGCTGCAAGGCGCCGGTTACCGGGTCAACCACACCGAGCAGAACGGTATCGTGCAATTGCTCAGCGCCAGCCAGGGCATCGGCTACGCCGTGCGCTTCGGCAACCCGGCGGCAGAGGCCGGGCACTACGTGGACTTCACCTATAGCTGTGCGTTGCGCGTCCAAGGCGAGTTGCCGGCCGGCCTGGCGGAGCTGTGGAACGCCTCGCGGCGCTTCGCCCGGCTGTCGTTGCAGGGTGAATTCCTGGTGATGGAAATGGACGTGGTGGTGGCCGGGGTCAGTGATACCCACCTGCGCAGCCAGCTGGAACTGTGGGACCGCCTGCTCCAGGAGTTCATCGTCTACCTGCGTGAATACAGCCAGCAGGCGGCCCAACTGCAGGCCCAAGCCCAGGTCGAGCCAGCCGGCACGCCGCAGGCCAGTGGCGCGGCAGAGGCGGCGGTCCTGTGAAGAAGCCGACCCTGGTGGTCGGTGCCGGGGCGCTGACCCTGCTTGGCCTGGCCCTGGGGCTGGCCTTGCGTCCGGGCAGCGATCCGGTGGCGGCCCAGCAGCCGGCCCCGGCGGCGCTGCAGCAGCAATTGGCGAATACCCCGGCGGTGGCGCGCCTGGGTAACCAGCAGGTGGCGGTGGCGGAGCTCCGGGCGCTGTTCGCCAGCCTGCCGGAGGAGGCCCGGGCTCAACTGCGCGACAATCGCCCGGCCCTGGAGACCTGGATCCGTTCGCGCCTGGCGCAGAAGGCGGTGCTGGAGCAGGCCGATGCCCAGGGCTGGCGCCAGCGCCCGGAAGTGGAGCAGCAAACCCGCGCTGCCACCGAGCAGATCGTCTTTCGCGACTACATGCAGTCGGTCAGCCAGGTGCCGGCGGACTACCCCAGCGCCGCCGAGCTGCAACAGGCCTACGATAGCGGCAAGTCGGCCTGGCTGACCCCGCCGTTGTACCGGGTCAGCCAGGTCTTCCTGGCGGTGCCCGAGCCCCAGGCGCTGGAGCAGGTGCGGCGCCAGGCCCAGGAGATCGCCAGGAAGGCCCAGGCCGCGCCCGGTGAGTTCGCCGCCCTGGCTGCGCAGTATTCCCAGGACCCGGACAGTGCCCGGCACGGTGGCGACTCGGGCTTGCAGCCCCTGCAGCAACTGGTGCCGCAGGTGCGTGGCGCCGTGGCCCGGCTCAAGGTCGGCGCGGTATCGGAGGTGGTGCAGAGCGCGGCGGGTTTCCATGTGCTCAAGCTGACCGAGCTGCAACCGGCGCGTACCGCCAGCCTGGACGAGGTGCGTGAGCGCCTGGTCCAGGCCTTGCGGGCCCAGCGCCAGGAGCAGATCGCCAAGGCCTATCTGGAGGGCATGCTCAACACCGCGACGCTGAGCATCGATGGCGCGGCGCTCAACCAGGCACTGGAGGAAAAAGCTCAGTAACCGGCCCGCGTGGAGCGGGGCCAGCGGCGGGCGCCATCTTGCGGGGCGTCGTGATCCGGTCCACGCGGTTTCAGGGCAGGGCAGGAAGTGGGATGTGGCGGGTGCCGTCACGGCCTGCTTGCTGCCAACACCGGCGCAAGCCAAGGACGCAACACTCAACAAGACAGGGAGTCACCGATGTCATTTCTCGAACCTGCTCCACACCAGGGCGTTGTTCCCTACAGTGTTCCCCAGGAACCCCGGGAAGCCTGGCTGGCCCTGGCGGCCGGGATCGATCCGGAGGTCGCCCAGTATTTCCTGGTGAGCGCCCGTTGCGGTTGCTTCATGCAGGCAGCCCGCAGCCTGAACATCAAGGCCACCTTGCTGCGCAAGCAGCTGGCGTTGCTGGAAGAGCACCTGCGGCGTGCGTTGTTCTGCTACCAGGGCAACGCCTTGAGCCTGAGCCGCGAAGGCCTGCAACTGCAGGCCCAGTTGATCGCCCTGGCCCACCAGCGGCGCCTGCCGGTGATCGAGCAGCCGCTGATTCGCCTGGCGGTGGCCGAGACCATCCTGCATGACATCCTGGGTCGCGACCTGATCGCCCTGTTGCGGCGCAACGCCAGCGCGCGCCTGGAAATCATCTCCATCGACAGCGACCTGTCGCTGCGGGCCCTGAGCGCCGACCTGGTGCTGTGGCTGGGGGCCGCCGACTCGCCCTTGCCGGGGCCTAGCTTCGCCATTCGCGAACCCATGCCCCTGGCGCGCATCGACTACCTGCCGCACATCGCCAAGCGCTACTCCCGGGTCGCGGCGCGCCCCGACAGCGTCGACGACCTGACCGACTACATGCTGGTGCAGTGGCAACACGACCGGCAGATCGAGCCCTTCCGCCCCTGGAACAGCCTGGTGGATTCGCGGCTGGCGGGGGTGGTGCACGTGCATTCCTATGAGCTGATGCTGGAGATGATCCGCTGCAGCGCCTGTATCGGCTTGCTGCCGCAGTACATCAGCCGCTTCGACCGGGGCTTGACCGCCTTGCCCGGGTTGTTCGGCGAAAGCATGCAGCGCCGCGCCTGGCTGGCGATGAACGCCCAGGTGCAGCACGAGGAAGAAGTCCAGCAACTGGTGGACCTGATCCTGCATACCTTCACCGAGCGCGAGGACTGGTTTGCCTGAGGGAGGCGCTCGTCATGGCTGGGCCCGGCGTTTTACACTCGATGGCCATTCCAACGACAAGGACGCCCCGTCATGCCCAGTTCTCCCGCCAGCATTGTCATCGAGCGTTTCAGCGAGGCTCATCTTGATGGCTTGACCGCGCTCTACAGTGAACCGACGGTGGCCAGCCAGACCCTGCAGATGCCTTACCAGTCCCCCGAGCTGTGGCGCAAGCGCCTCGGGCTGGACAACGAGCGGCTGGTGTCCCTGGTGGCCCTGCACCAGGGCGTGGTGATCGGCAATTGCAGCCTGGAGCAGATCGGGCGGGTGCGGCGCTCCCATTGCGCGAGCTTTGGCATGGGGGTGGCGCGGGCCTGGCAGGGCCAGGGCATCGGCAGCCGCCTGCTGGCGGCGGTGCTGGAGGTGGCGGACAACTGGATGAACCTGCGTCGGGTCGAGCTGACGGTGTACGCCGACAACCTGGCGGCCATCGGCCTGTACCGCAAGTTCGGCTTCGAGACCGAGGGCCAGTTGCGCGACTACGCGGTGCGTGACGGTCGCTACGTCGATGTGCTGGCCATGGCGCGCCTGCGCGATCGGTAGCTGCTACCGAACCTGCGAGGCAGCGACCGGGCGCATAGCGGCCGTGGAGCCGCGATCGGCCTGGTGCTCCGCTGGCGCCCGCTGCGCGGTTGTGCACAGCGGGCGCCAGCGGCTACTCCTGCCGCGAGCGGTCGTGTAGCGGTTAGCGCGAGTTGCGCTTCACCAGTTTCATCACCACCACGAAGAACACCGGGACGAAGATCACCGCCAGGGTCGCGGTGATCATCCCGCCGATCACCCCGGTGCCGATCGCCTGCTGGCTGGCGGAGCTGGCGCCGGTGGCGATGGCCAGGGGCACCACGCCGAGGATGAACGCCAGGGAGGTCATGACGATCGGCCGCAGGCGCAGGCGGGCGGCCTGCAGGGTGGCGTCCAGCAGGTCATGGCCCTCGTCGTACAGGCTCTTGGCGAACTCGATGATCAGGATCGCGTTCTTCGCCGACAGGCCGATGATGGTGATCAGGCCCACCTTGAAGAACACGTCGTTGGGCATGCCGCGCAAGGTCACCGCCAGTACTGCGCCGAGTACGCCCAGCGGCACCACCAGCAGCACCGAGGCCGGGATCGACCAGCTCTCGTAGAGCGCCGCCAGGCACAGGAACACGATCAGCAACGACAACCCCAGCAGCAGCGGGGCCTGGCTGCCCGACAGGCGCTCCTGCAACGACAGGCCGGTCCACTCCAGGCCCAGGCCGTTCGGCAGCTGGGCCACCAGGTGTTCGATTTCCTGCATGGCTTCGCCGGTGCTGCGGCCCGCTGCCGGCTCGCCGGAGACGTCGACCGCCGGGTAGCCGTTGTAGCGGGTCAACTGTGCGGGGCCCATCTTCCAGCTGGCGCTGACGAAGGACGACAACGGCACCATCTTGCCGGCGCTGTTGCGCACGTTCAGGCGCAACAGGTCCTCGACCTGGCTGCGTTGGTCGCCCTCGGCCTGGATCACCACCCGCTGCATCCGGCCCTGGTTGGGGAAGTCGTTGATGTAGGCCGAGCCCAGGGCGGTGGACAGCAGGCTGCCGATATCGCCGAAGGACACGCCCAGGGCATTGGCTTGCTTGCGGTCGATCGCCAGTTGCACCTGGGGTGCCTCGGCCAGGGCGTTTTCCCGCACGTTGGCCAGGATCGGGCTCTTTTGCGCGGCCTGCAGCAGTTCGGTACGAGCCTGCATCAGCGCTTCATGGCCGACGCCGCCACGGTCTTGCAGGCGGAACTCGAAGCCGCTGGAGGTGCCCAGGCCATCGATCGGCGGCGGCAGGATGGCGTAGGCCACGGCATCCTTGATTTCGCCGAAGGCTGCGGTGGCGCGCTCGGCGATGCTCATCGCCGAATCGTCGCGGCCCCGTTGCGACCAGTCCTTGAGGGTGGTGAAGGCTAGCGCCGCGTTCTGCCCGTTACCCGAGAAACTGAAGCCGAGGATGATGGTGCTGTCGCCCACGCCCGGTTCCGAGGCGTTGTGTGCCTCGATCTGTTCCACCACGCGGATGGTGCGGTTCTGGCTGGCACCCGGTGGCAGCTGGATATCGGTGATGGTGTAGCCCTGGTCCTCGACTGGCAGGAACGAGGAGGGCAGGCGCACGAACAGCAGCGCCATGACCACCAGCAACGCCAGGTAGATCAGCAGGTAGCGCCCGCTGCGCTTGAGCGCATAGGCCACGCCACCCTGGTAGCTGACGGTCAGGCGCTCGAAGCGGCGGTTGAACCAGCCGAAGAAGCCGCCACGCTCGTGATGCTCGCCGGCGGCGATGGGCTTGAGCAGGGTCGCGCACAGGGCCGGGGTCAGGGTCAGGGCCAGGAACGCCGAGAACAGGATCGAGGTGGCCATGGACAGCGAGAACTGCTGGTAGATCACCCCCACCGAGCCTGGCATGAAGGCCATGGGGATGAACACCGCCACCAGCACCAGGGTGATGCCGATGATCGCGCCGGTGATCTGCTGCATCGCCTTGCGCGTGGCTTCCCGGGGTGGCAGGCCCTCGTTGGCCATGATCCGTTCGACGTTCTCCACCACCACGATGGCGTCGTCCACCAGGATGCCGATGGCCAGCACCATGCCGAACATGGTCAGCACGTTGATGGAGAAACCCAGGGCCAGCATGGTGGCGAAGGTGCCCATCAGCGCCACCGGCACCACCAGGGTCGGGATCAGGGTGTAGCGGATGTTCTGCAGGAACAGCAGCATCACCAGGAACACCAGGACCATGGCTTCGAGCAGGGTGTAGAGCACCTTGGTGATCGAGACCTTGACGAACGGTGAGGTGTCGTAGGGGATCTTGTATTCCACGCCGGCGGGGAAGTAGCGCGACAGCTCGTCCATCTTTGCCCGGATCAGGGTCGCGGTGTTCAGCGCATTGGCCCCGGGAGACAGCTGCACGCCGACGGCGGTGGACTGCTTGCCGTTCAGGCGCGTGCCGAACTGGTATTCCTGGCTGCCCACTTCCACCCGCGCCACGTCGCCGATACGCACGGTGGAACCGTCGGGGTTGGCCTTGAGGACGATGTCGGCGAACTCTTCCGGGTTGCTCAGTTGGCCCTTGACCAGCACGGTGGCGGTGATTTCCTGGCTGGAAGGGCCGGGCAGGTCGCCGATGCTGCCTGCCGGTACCTGGGCGTTCTGCGCGGCCACGGCGGCGTTGACGTCGGCCGGAGTCAGGTTGAAGCCGATCAGCTTCTGCGGATCGAGCCAGATCCGCATGGCCCGTTCGGCGCCATACAACTGGGCCTTGCCGACGCCATCCAGGCGGCGGATCTCGTTCAGCACGCTGCGCGCCATGTAGTCGCTGAGCGCGACCTCGTCCAGGCGCCCGTCATTGGAGCTCAGGGTGATCAGCAGCAGGAAGCCGGCAGAGACTTTCTCCACCTGCAGGCCTTGCTGGGTCACGGCCTGGGGCAGGCGTGGCTCCACGGCCTTGAGGCGGTTCTGCACGTCCACCTGGGCCAGCTCCGGGTTGGTGCCCGGCTGGAAGGTGGCGGTGATGGTGGCACTGCCCAGGCTGCTCTGGGACGAGAAGTACAGCAGGTGGTCGGCGCCGTTGAGCTCTTGCTCGATCAGGCTGACCACCGACTCGTCCATGGTCTGGGCCGAGGCACCCGGGTAGGTGGCGGCGATCTCGATCTGCGGCGGGGCGACGTTGGGGTACTGGGCCACCGGCAACTGGGGGATCGCCAGGGCGCCGCCGATCAGGATGAAGAAGGCGACCACCCAGGCGAACACCGGGCGGTCAATGAAGAATTGCGGCATCTGTACTACCTATTGGCCTGGGTTCTGGACGTGCGCGAGGGGGGCGTCATCGATCTCGACCTGCTCGCCGGGACGGGCGTGCTGCAGCCCTTCGACGATGATCCGGTCGCCGGGCTTGAGACCGTCGGTGACTATCCAGCGGTCTTGCTGCACGCCACCCAGGTGCACCGGGTGCTGTACCACGCGGTTTTCGGCGTCAACCAGCAACACCTGGGCGATACCGGCGCCATCGCGCTGGATGGCCCGCTGCGGGACGCTGATGCCCTGGCGGTTGACCGCCTGCTCCAGGCGGACCCGGACGAAGCTGCCGGGCAGCAGGTCCAGTTCCGGGTTGGGGAACTCGCTGCGCAGGGTGATCTGGCCGGTGCCGGGGTCGACGCTGATATCGGTGAACAGCAGCTTGCCCGGTAGCGGATAGAGGCTGCCATCGTCCTGCACCAGGGTGGCCTTGGCCTGGTCCTTGCCGACCTGCTGCAGTTGGCCGGCGCGCAGGGCCCGGCGCAGTTCGTTGAGCTCGCGGGTGGACTGGGTCAGGTCGGCGTGGATCGGATCCAGCTGCTGGATCAGCGCCAGGGGCGTGCTTTCGCCCTGGCCCACCAGGGCACCTTCGGTGACCAGGGCGCGGCCGACCCGACCGGAAATCGGCGCGGTGACGGTGGCGTAGCCCAGGTTCAGCCTGGCCCGCTGCACCGCGGCCTGGTTGGCGGCGACTTCGGCGTCGGCCTGGCGCGCGGCGGAACGGGCGTTGTCGTATTCCTGGCCGCTGATGGCCTGGTCGGCGATCAGCCGCGAGTAGCGCTGCTCCTGCAGGCGGGCCTGGAACGCGGTGGCCTCGGCCTTGCGCAGGCTGGCCACGGCGCTGTCCAGGTCGGCCTTGAACGGCGCCGGGTCGATGCGGAACAGTACGTCGCCCTGCTTGACGTCCGAACCTTCGCGGAAGGTCCGTTGCAGCACCACGCCGGCCACCCGGGCGCGGACCTCGGCAATGCGCGGCGCGGCGATCCGCCCGCTCAATTCGCTGGTGATGGACAAGGCCTGGCTGCGCACGATCTCGGTGCGGACCTTGGCCGGCGCCGGTTTCTGTTCGCTGCCGGACTGGCCGCAGGCGCTCAGCGTCGCGGCCATGACCAGCAGGCAAAGCGGCGCGAAGAGTTTGTTCGACATACTGATACCCCAATGATGAACCCGGCATGCTAAGGGCATGGCGGTTAAGGCGCTGTGAAGCTGTGTAGCCGCTGTGTGAAAAAATGTGAAGCGCACGAGCCTGTCGGGGCCGCGTTGTATATGCTTGGCAACCTTGCTGCTAGTTCCCGGCGCATCTATGGATAACGCCGGTTCTTCGTATTTCTTCAATAAAGATTTCTCTTCCATGGCCAATATCCTCCTTGTCGAAGACGACCCCGCGCTCTCCGAACTGATTGCCAGCTACCTGGAGCGCAACGGCTACCAGGTCAGCGTCATCAGCCGTGGCGACCAGGTGCGCGAGCGGGCCCGGAGCAACCCGCCGGACCTGGTGATCCTCGACCTGATGCTGCCGGGCCTGGATGGCTTGCAGGTGTGCCGGCTGCTGCGGGCCGACTCGGCCAGCCTGCCGATCCTGATGCTGACCGCCCGCGACGACAGCCACGACCAGGTGCTGGGCCTGGAAATGGGCGCCGACGACTATGTGACCAAGCCCTGCGAGCCGCGAGTCCTGCTGGCCCGGGTCCGGACCCTGTTGCGCCGCAGCAGCCTGGGCGAGCCGCAGACCGCCAGCGACCGGATCCTCATGGGCAACCTGTGCATCGATCTATCGGAACGCACCGTAACCTGGCGCGACCAGTTGGTGGAGCTGTCCAGCGGCGAATACAACCTGCTGGTGGTGCTGGCCCGGCATGCCGGCGAAGTGCTGAGCCGCGACCAGATTCTCCAGCGCTTGCGCGGTATCGAGTTCAACGGCACCGACCGTTCGGTGGACGTGGCCATCTCCAAGCTGCGACGCAAGTTCGACGACCACGCCGGCGAGGCGCGCAAGATCAAGACCGTCTGGGGCAAGGGCTACCTGTTCAGCCGTTCCGAGTGGGAATGCTGAACCCATGCTGCGCATCCTGGTCCGGCTGTACCTGATCACCATCGTGGCCTTCAGCGCCGCGATGTACCTGGTCCCTGACCTGGTGATCAAGGTGTTTCACCAGCGCTTCATCGATTACAACCTGACCAAGTCCCGGGGTTTGCAAGAACTGATCGCCAGGCAGTTCCGCGCCCAGCCCCCGGCGCAATGGCCGGCGCTCGCCCGGGAGATGGACGAGGACTTTCGCCCATTGCAGGTGGCCCTGGTACGTATCGACGACCCCGATTTCAGTGCCGACGAACGGGCCCGCCTGCTGGCTGGCAAGAAGGTGGTGCGGGTTGGCGACTGGGGCTCGCGGACCCTGGCGGTGTCGCCGTTGCACGACCAGTTGGCGGTCAAGCTGGTGATGCCGCCGGACCCGCTGGACGTCAACCTGCTGTACTGGAGCATCAACGTCCTGATCGGTGCGGTGCTGCTGGCCTGCCTGCTGTTGTGGGTCCGGCCCCACTGGCGTGACCTGGAGCGCCTCAAGCGCACCGCAGAGCGCTTCGGCAAGGGCCACCTGGACGAGCGTACGCAGTTGCCGGCCAGCTCCAACATCGGCAGCCTGGCCCATGTGTTCGACACCATGGCCGGCGATATCGAGCAACTGCTGAACCAGCAGCGCGACCTGCTCAATGCGGTATCCCACGAATTGCGCACGCCCCTGACCCGGCTCGACTTCGGCCTGGCCCTGGCGTTGTCCGACGACTTGCCGGCAGCCAGCCGTGAGCGCCTGCAAGGGTTGGTGGCGCACATCCGCGAGCTGGATGAGCTGGTGCTGGAGCTGCTGTCCTACAGCCGCCTGCAGAACCCGGCCTGCTTGCCGGAGCAGATCGAGGTGGCCCTGGATGAGTTCATCGACAGCATCCTGGGCAGCGTCGACGACGAGCTGGAATCGGACCTGGTCATCGACGTGCTGCTGCACGGCACCCTGGAGCGCTTCATCCTGGACCCGCGCCTGACTGCGCGGGCCCTGCAGAACCTGTTGCGCAACGCCACCCGTTATTGCGAGAAGCGCATTCAGGTCGGGGTGCTGGTCAGCGACCAGGGGTGCGAGATCTGGGTCGACGATGACGGTATCGGCATCCCTGACGACGAGCGCGAGCGGGTGTTCGAACCTTTCTATCGCCTGGATCGCAGCCGCGATCGCTCCACTGGTGGTTTCGGCCTGGGCCTGGCCATCAGTCGCCGGGCCCTGGAGGCCCAGGGTGGCACCTTGACGGTGGAAGCCTCGCCACTGGGCGGCGCGCGGTTTCGCCTGAGCCTGCCCACACCCCGTTGAGGAGCACGGGCATAGCTGACATTTGTTTCATCCCGGTCGTGGCCGGTGAGGGTTTATCCTCAAGCGCCAGCATCCGTGACCAGGAGGTGTTCCGTGAACGATCAGCCCATTCACCATGCAGCGGCCGACGGCTACCAGCAGGCTGCCGACACTTATGTCCGGGGACGTCCCGGTTATCCGCCGGAACTGGACCCCTGGCTGCGCCAGGCGCTGGGCCTGCGCGCGGGCAGGGTAGTGGTGGACCTGGGCGCCGGCACCGGCAAGTTCACTGCGCGCCTGGCGGCCACCGACGCCCAGGTGATCGCGGTGGAGCCCGTGGCGCAGATGCGTGCCCGGCTGGCCCAGGCCCAGCCCGAGGTCCAGGTCCTGGAGGGCAGTGCCGAGGCGCTGCCGCTGCGCGATGCCTCGGTGGATGTGGTGGTCTGCGCCCAGGCCTTCCACTGGTTCGCCAGCCCTGGGGCCCTGGACGAGATCCATCGGGTACTCAAGCCGGGCGGCCAGCTGGCGCTGGTGTGGAACCAGCGCGATGCACGGGTACCCTGGGTGGCGCGCCTGGACCGCATCGTCAACGCCCTGCAGGGCGATACGCCGCGCTACTACACCGGAGCCTGGCGCCAGGTCTTTCCCCACCCCGGCTTCGGCCCGTTGCAGGAAGAGCATTTTCGCCATGGACACCATGGCCCGGTGGAGGACGTGCTGTTCAATCGCGTGCGTTCCACCAGCTTCATCGCCGCCTTGCCCCAGGCCGGGCGCGACGAGGTGGACCGGCAGATCGCCGCGCTGATCGCCAGCGAACCCCAATTGCGGGACAAGGCCGAAGTCACGGTGCCCTACGAGACCGCGGCGTTTCGCACGGCGAAAGTGGGCTGAGCGGTTGCGCCATCACTGGTGGGGCAGGGCCTGTGCCAGTCCCGCTTTTGGCCAATGCGCTGCCTTACGGGGCGCGCTTGCCACTTGCTATAGTTCGGCCCTCATCTGCTCACCAGAAAAGGATCGCTGCCATGTCCGAATACCAAGCCTTTCGCGTCGAACTCGCTGACAACATCGCCCATGTGCAGATCAACCGCCCGGAAAAGATCAACGCCATGAACGCCGCGTTCTGGCGTGAGATCGTCGATATCTTCCAGTGGATCGACGAGACCGACGCGGTGCGAGTGGTGGTGCTCAGCGGTGCCGGCAAGCACTTTTCCTCTGGCATCGACCTGATGATGCTGGCCGGATTCGCCAACGAACTGGGCAAGGACGTGGGCCGCAATGCCCGCCTGCTGCGGCGCAAGATCCTCGAGCTGCAGTCCTCGTTCACTGCCGTGGACAACTGCCGCAAGCCGGTGCTGGCGGCTATCCAGGGCTACTGCCTGGGCGGCGCCATCGACCTGATCAGCGCCTGCGACATGCGCTATGCCGCGGCCGACGTGCAGTTCTCGATCAAGGAGATCGATATCGGCATGGCCGCCGATGTCGGCACACTGCAACGTTTGCCACGTATCATCGGTGACGGCATGCTGCGTGAGCTGGCCTACACCGGACGGACCTTCGGCGCCGAGGAGGCGCGCCAGATCGGCCTGGTCAATCGCACCTATGCCGACGCCTCCGGCCTGCTGGACGGGGTCATGGAAATCGCCCGGGAGATCGCCGCCAAGTCGCCGATCGCCGTGACCGGCACCAAGGAAATGCTCAGCTACATGCGCGACCACCGCATCGACGATGGCCTGGAGTACGTGGCCACCTGGAACGCCGCCATGCTCCAGTCCAATGACCTGCGCGTGGCCATCGCCGCCCACATGAGCAAACAGAAACCCGAATTCCTGGACTGACTGAAGATGATTGCACGCTGGACCACCGCAGTACTGGATACCGACCTTCCCGGCGGCTGGGCCGTGGCCCGTGGCCCGGAAGGTTTTCTCTACGACGACAACGGCGTGCTGTTCCCCCGGCACTGGCTCAAGAACCAGGACCTGCCGGTGCTGGCCGAGCATGGCATCGGCCACCTCGATGGCGAGCCGGTGTACCTGCTCGAGCTCGCTTCCCGTGCCCAGGTCCAGGGCTGCGGCTGGAAAGGCCTGCGGGCCTTCATGCTGGAGGGCGACCACACCCTGTACAAGGTGCTGGGGTACGCCGCGCAGATCGGTACCTGGGCTCGGGAACATCGCTTCTGCGGCAGTTGCGGCCAGCCCATGGCACAGGTGCGGGGGGAGCGTGCGATGTACTGCCAGAGCTGCGACCTGCGGGCCTATCCGCAGATCTCGCCGAGCATGATCGTGCTGATCACCCGGGGCGACGAGATCCTGCTGGCCCGTTCGCCACGCTTCGTGCCCGGGGTCTACAGCACCCTGGCAGGTTTTGCCGAACCTGGTGAGTCGGCGGAGGATTGCCTGGTGCGCGAGGTGCGCGAGGAGGTGAGCATCGAGGTGCGCAACATCCAGTACGTGGGCAGCCAGTGCTGGCCGTTCCCGCACTCGATGATGCTGGGTTTCCATGCCGAGTACGCCAGTGGCGAGATCCTGCCCCAGGAAGACGAGATCGAGGATGCCCAGTGGTTCAACGTGCATGCGCTGCCGCCGTTGCCGGCGTCGCGCTCGATTGCCCGCTACCTGATCGACCTCTATGTGGCGCGTCGCTTAGGCCACGCTGAACCAGTGCTGCCAGGCTAGGCGCACGGTCAAGCCCAGCACCACGGTGATGAACACCGGGCGAATGAACTTGGCACCACCGCTGATGGCGGTGCGTGCCCCGAAGAACGCCCCGACCATCACCGACAGGCCCATGCTCAGGCCGATGATCCAATCCACCTGCCCGGAAAAGATGAACACCGCCAGCGCCGCGATATTGCTGACGAAGTTCATACTGCGCGCCACGCCGCTGGCCTTGACCAGGTCGATGGGGTAGAGCAGCAGGCTGCTGACGGTCCAGAACGCCCCGGTGCCCGGACCGGCCACGCCGTCGTAGAAGCCCAGGCTGAAGCCCTGGGTCGATTGCCATTTCTTCTTGATCGGTGCCTCGCTGTCCAGCGGGGCCTTGGGCGTGCCGCCGAACAGCAGGTACAGGCCGCAGGCGAAGACGATCACCGGCAGCATCTTGTTCAGCCACTCGGCGGGCAGGTAGTGGGCGACTATGGCCCCGGTCAGGGCGCCGACCAGGGTGCCGACGATGGCATGCATCCATTGCCGGGGGTGGAACAGCTTGCGCCGATAGAAGGTGAAGCTGGCAGTGGCCGAGCCGAAGGTCGAACTGAGCTTGTTGGTACCCAGCACCAGGTGCGGTGGCAAGCCTGCGGTGAGCAGGGCCGGGGTGGTGAGCAGGCCGCCACCGCCGGCGATGGCATCGATGAAACCGGCGATGAAGGCCACTAAGGCGAGGATGGCGAGGGTGGTCAAGTCAACGCTGAGATCGAAAGGCATGGATTCGGCTTATTCGGCGGGAGCGCAAGGGGCTGCGCGAAAGGCCGATATCTTACCTGCATCGCGCGCCGCCGCGCGACTGCGACCAAGGTCCTGCTGCCGCCGTTGATGCGTACGCAGCGCCTCAGCTTTTCGGGCCGTTGCCGACCTTCCAGGCGAACGGCGGCTCGTTGCCATTGATCTGCCAATCGCCGACGATCCGCGCCTTGTAGATCGCCGGATTGTGCGATGACACGGTTCGCGCATTACGCCAATGGCGGTCCAGGGCCTTGCCCCGGCGCACGTCCGAAGCCCCGAGGGCATTGAACAGCTCACTGGTGGCACGCTGGATCAGTTCGGTGACGGCGACCTGGGCCGTGGCCGACTCCAGTTCCGCCGCCAGGTTGGCTGCCTGTTCCTGCTCCGGGTCGCCGGCGAACCGCGCCAGGTACGCACGCTGTGCCGGCCGGGCGGCCCGCAGGGTGGCGGCTTCGGCGACATACACCAGGGCGGCGATCTCGCCCACCACCTGCTGCACCTGGGCATCGGCGCTGGCTTGTGGCGCGTTGCCATGGCTGTAGACGCGCTGGCGCTGCCGCACCTCATGGGCCACATCGCGCAGCGCCGCGCGGCCGATGCCGGCCAGGGTCGCCAGCAGGACCAGTTGGTAGAAGGCGGTCTGGTACTTGAAGCGAGTGGCGAAGTCGATGACGTTGCCGGCTTCCACTCTGGCCTGGGTGAAACGCGCCGTGCCGCTGCCGGTGGTGCGCTGGCCGAAACCGTCCCAGTCGTCGCTTTGCTCGACGCCCGGCTGCCGGGTGCGAACGGCGGCGATCACGTTGTCACCGGTGTCGCTGCGCTGGGCGTAGACATCGATCCAGTCGGAGAAGATGCTCCCGGTGCTGTAGAACTTCTCGCCGTCGAGCCGCCAGTGCTCGCCGTCCGGACTGACCTTGGTCAGCACTTGGCCGATCTCCACCGCGCCGATCTCGGTCCAGGCGCAGCCGACGATGTCGCCCTCGACGAACCGCTTGAACCACAGGTCGCGCCCCGGGCCCGGGGTGGCGTTGAGCCGGTCCTCGGCAAAGGCGAAGTGCCCGCGCAGGGCCTGGGGTACGTTGGCGTCGGCCTCGGCCAGCTCGATCAGCAACTGGAACAGCTGGGGCACGGAGGCGCCAGCGCCGCCGTAGGCCACTGGCACCCGCACCGCGCCGAACCCCGCCTCCTTGAGCCAGCGGATGGGTTCGTAGGGCAGCTCGCGCTGCTGCTCACGCTGTACCGCACCCTCGGCGATACGCTGGAAGATCGGCCGGAAGCGCTCGGCCAGGGGCTCGTAGTCGACCCCTGTGGACAATGGATTGATCACCTGGTGTTCGGTCATGGCAAGGCTCCGCAATCGGCAGGAAAAGACAAAAGGTCCTGCTGGTGATTGCACACAGCGTGCCGACTGTCATGGCTGCGGTTTTGCTGGCCGGCCCGTGCCCGGTCCGGCGGTAACTGTTGCCCTGGCAACAGCCCAGCAACAAATCGCTGTCCGCGGTACTTCCCACGCGCTGTGCCGATCCGTGAAAGCCACCCATGGAGCGCAGGCTCGTGTAGTCGCTGCCGCAGGCTGCGCACGGGCGCGCAGTGGCCGCCATGTGAGGCTGTGGCGGGGTTGGCACATATGCTGCTCGGGGCCTGGGTACCTTTCCCAGTCCCGAGGACCGAACCATGAGTCGGCAATCCGTGAAATTCGCCTATTGGGTGCCCAATGTCAGCGGTGGCCTGGTGGTCAGCAAGATCGAGCAGCGTACCCACTGGGGCATCGACTACAACCGCAAGCTGGCGCAGATCGCCGAGGCCGCCGGTTTCGAATACGCCCTGACGCAGATCCGCTTCACCGCCGGCTACGGTGCCGAGTACCAGCATGAGTCGGTGGCTTTCAGCCATGCGTTGCTGGCCGCCACCAGCAAGCTCAAGGTGATCGCGGCGATCCTGCCCGGGCCCTGGCAACCGGCGTTGGCGGCCAAGCAATTGGCGACCATCGACCAGCTGACCGAAGGGCGCATCGCGGTGAACATCGTCAGTGGCTGGTTCAAGGGCGAGTTCCAGGCCATCGGCGAGCATTGGCTGGAGCATGACGAGCGCTATCGCCGTTCCGAGGAATTCATCCGCTGCCTGCGTGGGGTGTGGAGCGAGGATCACTTCACCTTCAGGGGCGATTTCTACCGTTTCGACAGCTACAGCCTCAAGCCCAAGCCCCTGGGCCAGCCCGAGATCTTCCAGGGCGGCAGTTCCCGGGCGGCCCGGGACATGGCCGCCAGGGTCTCGGATTGGTACTTCACCAACGGCAACAGCGTGGAGGGGATCAAGGCCCAGGTGGAGGACATCCGTGCCAAGGCCGCGGCCAACCAGCATCAGGTGAAGATCGGGGTGAATGCCTTCGTGATCGCCCGGGATACCGAGCAAGAGGCGCGGGCGGTGTTGCAGCAGATCATCGACCAGGCCGACCCGGAGGCGGTCCGGGCCTTCGGCGATGCGGCCAGGCAGGCCGGCAAGGCTTCGCCGGAGGGCGAGGGCAACTGGGCCAAGTCGAACTTCGAGGACCTGGTGCAGTACAACGATGGTTTCAAGACCAACTTGATCGGTACGCCGGAGCAGATTGCCCGGCGTATCCTCGAACTCAAGGCCGTGGGGGTGGACCTGGTGCTGGCGGGTTTCCTGCACTTCCAGGAGGAAGTGGAGTACTTCGGCCGCCGCGTGTTGCCCCTGGTGCGCGAACTGGAGGCCCAGGCCGGGCAGGACGCCGCGGCCTGAGGCGTTGAAGGCCCTGCGTGCTGGGCGTAGCCGTTGCCGCAGGCTGCGCATGGCCCGCAGAGCCACAAGGGGCTCTGGAGCATTGCAGGCCTGACGGCCTTGTCGCTCGCAGCCGCGCAAGCTCGGCAGCGGCTTGTAGCTCGACTATCGCGATTACAGGCCCAGCTCCGAGAGGCCTGGGTGATCGTCCGGGCGCCGTCCCAGGGGCCAGTGGAACTTGCGTTCGCTGGCCTTGATCGGCATGTCGTTGATGCAAGCGAAACGCCGGGCCATAAGCCCCTGTTCGTCGAACTCCCAGTTCTCGTTGCCATAGGAGCGGAACCAGTTGCCCGAGTCGTCGTGCCATTCATAGGCGTAGCGCACGGCAATGCGGTTGTCGGTGAAGGCCCAGAGTTCCTTGATCAGCCGGTAGTCCAGTTCCTTGGCCCACTTGCGGCTGAGAAAGGCCTTGGCCTCCTCGCGGTTATGGGCGAATTCGGCGCGGTTGCGCCATTGGGTATCCAGGGTATAGGCCAGGGATACCCGTTCCGGATCCCGGGAGTTCCAGCCATCTTCGGCCAGGCGGATCTTCTCGATCGCCGACTCGCGGGTGAAGGGGGGAAGCGGTGGACGCACTTGCGGGTTAGACGACATGACCTGTCTCCAGTGAAAGTTGCTGTTGCAACTAAGAAGTCGCTCAGGTTGCGGGTAATCAAAGGTCCAATAACTTACGCGCCATGCATTGCGCATTATCGGCGGCACTGTGATCGCCCATGACCAGGGCAACGGTGATGGCGCCATCGATCAGCACCAGCAGCTGCGCCGCCAGTTGTGCCGGATGTGCTGCGCCATGTTCCTGGCAGAGCTCGAGCAGGTAGTCGAGCAGTTTCTGTTTATGGCGGCGGGCTACCTGGCGTACCGGGTCTTGCGAGTCACCGGTTTCACCGCTGGTGTTGATGAAGGCGCAGCCACGAAAGCCTTCGCTGGCGAACCAGCCCTTGAGCACGCTGAACAGTGCCAGCAGGCGCTGGGCCGAGCCCTGGGCCTTGTCCACCTCGGCGCGGTACCAGCGCATCCAGCGCTCGTCGCGCCGTTCGAGAGCGGCCACCACCAACTGCTCCTTGTTGTCGAAGTAGCGATAGATGCTCTTGCGCGAAACGCCGGCGGTCTTGACCAGAAGATCCATGCCAGTGGCGGCGATTCCACTTTTATAGATCAACTTCTCGGTGACATCGAGAATGATGTCGCGTGTTTCGGAGTGAGTGATTTCGTTCATGCGGCAGAGAGTAGAACGATCGTTCTCCTTGGTCAATATGTTATTCCGAACTGGCCTCCGAGCGACGCCAAGTCCCTTCGGGACAGACAGTTTGAGTGTCATATGAGACAGACAGGGGACTGCGCCCGGTCCATGGTGTAAGCTCTTGCGCTCTTTCGGATTCGAGCCACCGCGAGCCCATGCCGTTGCTTTTCAAACGTACCCTGCTACCCAAGCTGCGCAGCTTCCCCCTGGCCGCCGAGGCCTTCGCCACCCTGCGGGGTGCTGCGCAATTTCGTCAGACCCTGCTGGAGCAGATTGCCCAGGCGACCCGGCGCATCTATATCGTCGCCTTGTACCTGCAGCAGGATGAAGCCGGCCAGGAAATCCTCGAAGCCCTGCACGCCGCCAAGGCTGCCCGTCCGGAACTGGACGTGGTGGTCGTGGTGGACTGGATGCGTGCCCAGCGCGGCCTGATCGGTGCCGGCAAGCAGCCGGGCAACTCGGCCTGGTACCAGGAGATGACCCGCAGCCATGCCAGCGTGGTCCCGATCTACGGCGTGCCGGTGCAGACCCGCGAGCTGTTCGGGGTGTTGCACCTCAAGGGCTTCGTGATCGACGACAGCGTGCTCTACAGCGGCGCCAGCCTGAACAACGTGTACCTGCACAAGCTCGACAAGTACCGCTTCGACCGTTATCACCTGTTGCATAACCGCGAACTGGCCGACTCCATGCACCACCTGGTGCAGCACGGCCTGGTGGAGTCACGGGCGGTGCATCGCCTGGACCTGCCCAAGCCACCGACCACCCGCAGCCTGCGCAACGATATCGGCGACCTGCGCAGCCGTCTCAAGCATGCGACCTACGACACCGCCGCCGGCAGCCTGGACAAGAGCGGGCTGACGGTCAGCCCGCTGCTCGGGGTGGGCAAGGGCAACCGGTTGAATCGGGTGATCTGCGAACTGATGGCCGGGGCCCAGCGCCAGCTGACCATCTGCACCCCGTACTTCAACCTGCCGTTGCCGGTGGTGCGCGAACTCAATCGCGCCCTGGAGCGTGGGGTGAAGATCGATATCGTGGTCGGCGACAAGACCGCCAACGACTTCTTCATTGCGCCCAGCGAGCCGTTCAAGGTCATTGCCGCGCTGCCTTATCTGTATGAAATCAGCCTGCGGCGTTTCGCCAAGCGCTATCAGAAGTTCATCGACAATGGGCAGTTGAACCTGCACCTGTGGCGCGACGGCGACAACACCTATCACCTCAAGGGGCTGTGGATCGACGAGCGCTATACCTTGCTCACCGGCAACAACCTCAATCCGCGGGCGTTCCGCCTGGACCTGGAAAACGCCCTGCTGCTGGACGATCCCAAGGGCGAGTTGCTGGAGCCGCGGCGTGCCGAGCTGGAAGATATCTACCGCCATACCCGGCGCATCGAGCACTTCCAGCACCTGGACAGCCTGGCGGACTACCCGGAGGCGGTGAGCAAGTTCCTGCGTCGGGTCAGTCGCGTGCGTATCGAGCGCCTGCTGTACCGCATCCTCTGATCTGTCGCCGCCAGGCCCTGCCGGCGGCGAGTATCACCGTGTCCCATGCGTGGCATGCGGGCTACACGAAGCTCCAACCCCTGGCCGCTGTCGAGCCTGCGAGGTTGCACAAAGGGCCACAGGCCCTTTGTGCAAGTCGATATCGGCGTGGGGCAGCGGCCAGTGGATCAGCTGGTCTTCGGCGGGTAGGGCCACAGCGCCACCAACGCCAGCAGCAGCGCCGCCAGCAGGTAGGGCAGGCGTGGCTCCATGGCGTAGATCAAGGTGCCGGCCATTGGCCCGACCACTGCGCCCAGGCCCTGGGCGGCGCCGATGCTACCGGCCGTGGCGCCTTGTTCCGAAGCCTGCACCGAGTTGGCTGCCAGGGCCGAGAACGAGGGAAACACCCCACCCATGCCGGCCGCCGAGACGAAGAACGTCAACCACAGGCCCCAGGCACTGTCCACCAGCATGGCCCCGGCAAAACCCACCGCGGAAAGCAGGGCGCCGAAGCGAATCATCCGCAGTGGCGGCCATTCCAGCTTGCGCACCACCAGTTGGGCACAGATCAGGGCCAGGCCGACCATGGTCAGGGCGATCCCGGCGGTCTGCGCCGCATCGGCGGAATTCATCTGCAGGCGATCCATGGCATAGAAGCTCACGGTGATCTGCGCCAGCGTCACGCAGAGCATGGCGACGAAGGCCACCACCATTGGTCGGGCCAGCCGCGGATCGTTCAGGCGCACCCGGCCTGGCGCCTGGGCCAGGTGCAGTTCCTGGCGTGGTAGTTGTCGATGCATCACCACCAGCGCCAGCAGCGGCAGGATGGCCATGACGTAGAAGGGCAGGCTCAAGCTGTGCCGGGCCAGCAGCGCGGCGGCGGCCGGTCCTACCACCAGGCCTACGGCGTTGGCCGCGCCCAGGGAGGCCATGGCCCGGGCCCGGTGCTGGGGTTCGAAGTGGTCGGCCACCAGGGCGAACCCGCCCACTGGCACTGCCGCATAGAAGGCGCCGATCAAGCCACGACCCAATACCAGGCCGGCGAAGGCCACGGCGACACTGGGCAAGGTCCGCAGGGATACATCGATGAACAGGCACAGGGCCCAGTAGGCCAGGGTGAAGCCGGCGATCCCGAGCAGCAACACCCGGCGGCGGCCATAGCGATCGCTGGCCTGGCCCCAGGGACGGGCCAGCAGGACCCAGATCACCCCGGCCACGGTCACCGCCACTCCGGCATGCCAGGTTTGCAGGTGCAGCACCCGGGAAATCGGCCCGATCAGCGAGACGAAGGCCATCATCGACATGGTGCAGGCCATGTAGGCCGCCATCAGTGGCAAGAGCGAGAGGGGCCTGGAGGCGGCGGGAGTGGGCATGGCGGGTCTTCCATGAGGAACATCGGGGCGTGCACGTTATCGGGATAACGCACGGCTGCCCAGGCCTAATTTGCAGCGCAAGAGAGCGGAGCGATGGAGCAGGAACCGGCACGCCGGTTCCCGCCAGGGGCCGAGGAATCAGTTCAGGCCCAGCTTGCCGCGCAGGGTGGAGAGGTCCTCGGCCAGGGTATTGACCGGGCCCACCAGGGCCTTGCGGTCGTTCTCCTTGACCTTGTCGTAGGTCATGAAGCCGCCGTCCGCGGTCTTGTACTTGGCCAGGATCTTGTTCACGGTGGCGAAGTTCTTGTCCACCTTGGCGACGAAGCCCTGGTCCTGTTTCTCGATCTGCGGACGGAACAGGTCGACGATCTTCTTGGCCCCGTCGATGTTGCCCTGGAAGTCATAGAGGTCGGTGTGGCTGTAGCGGTCTTCCTCGCCGGAGACCTTGGTCGCGGCCACTTCCTCGAGCAGGGCAGCGGCCCCGCCGACCACTTTTTCCGGTGGGAAGGTCAGGCCGGCGACGCGGGCTTGCAGGTCCTTGACGTCCTTGTTCAGGCGGTCGGCCAGGTCGCCCAGGCCCTGGGTGCTGTTCTCGGAGAACAGCGAGTACTCCAGGCGGTGGAAACCGGTGAAGTCCTCGGCCTTGACTCCCTGTTCGTGGTCGTCGACGCGTGAGTCGATGGAGGCGTCCAGGTCGCTGAACAGCTCGGCGATCGGCTCGATCGACTCGTAGTAGACCCGGGTCGGTGCGTAGAGCTGCCGGGCCTTGGCCAGGTCGCCTTGCTTCACCGCATCGGTGAACTGCTGGGTATGGCTGGCCAGTTCATCCAGTTGTTCGGTGACGTAGATCTTGTAGTCGGAGATCGGCCCCACCAGTTCCAGCGGCGCGGGGGCGGCCAGTGCCGACAGCGGAGCGTGGAGCAAGCCAAGGGTCAGCAACACAGCGAGAGGCGACTTTTTCATGGGACGTTTCCGTGGGGGTTATTGTGTTGGGGCAGATCAGGTATTGGCCTTGGCAGCCGTGGCGGCGAGCAGCGAACGACCGATGAAGTCCTGGTCGCCGGTGACTCCCGGCAGGGTGAAGAAATAACCACCGCCGGTGGGCTTGAGGTACTCCTCCAGGGGCTCGCCGTTGAGCCGGTTCTGCACGGTGATGAAGCCTTTTTCCAGGTCCGCCTGGTAACAGATGAACAGCAAGCCCATGTCCAGCTGGCCGTTCTTGTTCACGCCGTTGGAGTAGTTGAACGGTCGGCGCAGGATCAGGTTCTGCTGGGTCTTGGCGGTGCGCGGGTTGGCCAGGCGGATGTGGGCATCCAGCTTGGTCACCTTGCCGTGGGGGTCCTTCGCGTAGTCCGGGACCTGGCTTTCGTGCTGGCCGTCCATGGGCGCGCCGCTGGCCTTGATCCGGCCGAGGATGCTTTCCTGCTCTTGCAGCGGGGTGCGGTCCCAGCGTTCGACGAAATTGCGGATGATGCGCACCGCCTGGTAGCTGCCATGGGCGGCCCAGGCCGGTTCGTCGCTGCCGGGCTGGACCCAGACGATCTGCTGCATGGCCTTCTGGTCGTTGGAGTCGGGGTTGGCCGAGCCATCGCGAAAGCCCAGGAAATTGCGCGCGCTCTGGGCCGGCTCGCCCGGTTTGGCCGGGGCCTGGGGCGGTACGCTGCCTTCCTGTTTCCAGCGTACCAGCAGCAGGTCCGGCAGGTTCTTCACGATGTCGCGCAGGGCATGGATGTTGGTGTCGGCGGTGTTGGAGCAGAACTGCAAACTCAGGTCGCCATGGCAGCAGGCCGGCTCCAGGGCGTCGTTGGGAAAGCCCACCATGCGCACCAGGCGCTTGGGCTTGGCGTCGGCCAGGCCGAAGCGTTCGTCGAACAGTGACTCGCCCACCGAGACGGTGATGGTCAGGTTGTCCGGGGTCACCACCGGGCCGAGGATGCCCGAGTCCAGCGGCGGCAGTTTCGGATCGACCTGGGGCACCGGGCCGCCCTGCATGAGGAAGGCGATGCGCTCGTTGAGGGTGCGGAACAGGCGCTCCAGGTCCTCGCGGTCGCTGGCCAGGACATCGAAGGCCACCATCATTCCGGCAGCAGGGCGCGCGGTGACGATGCCGCTCTGGTGCTGGCCGTGGAAGGCGTTGTGCTCCTGGGTCTGGTCGCTGCTGGGTGCCACGGTCACCTGGGCCGGCGCCTGTTCGGCCCTGGCCGGGCCGGCCAGGCTGCTACCGGCCAGGGCCACGCCGGCGGCGCCCATGCCCAGCAGCACGCGCCGGCGCTGGGCGCTGAAGGAAGGGTTGGACTGGTCTGAATCGTTCATTGCGCAGGACTCGTGTGGTTACAGGCCCGAAAGGCCCAGTGCGGGATCGATGCCATCGAGGGCGTCGGCCAGGGCCTTGGCCTTGTCGGCGAGCTCTTGGCGTTGGCCGGCGTCGACCTTGTCGTAGCCCTGGTAGCCGAAGCCGTCGCGCAGGTTGTCCAGGCGCGCCCCCAGGGCGTTGCCGGCCTCATCCACCCGGGCCAGCAACGGCGCGGCGGACTTGGCCAACAAGGGCCGCAGCAGGTCGACGACCTTGCGCGTGGTCTCCAGGTTGGCGGCAAAACCGCTGAGGTCGCTGTGGCTGTAGCGTTCCTCCTCGCCGCTGGTGGCGCGCAGCTCGGCCAGGTTGCGCATGTTGCGGGCGACGCTGCCCACCAGTTGTTCCGGCGGCAGGGTCTGGGCCAGCAGTTGCTGCTTGAGGCTGGCGACATCCTGGGACAGGCGTCGAGCCACCGGGGCCAGGCCCTTGAGGTCGTGGCGCTGGAACAGCCCGTACTCCAGGCGGTGGAAGCCAGTGAAGCCCGGGTCTTGCTCGCGTTGCTCGAAGTAATCGGCGCGGGCATTGATGGCGTTGTCCAGCTCGGCCAGGCGCTGGGCGGCCGCAGCCAGGCGCTGGTAGGCGGCGCGGGCCGGCACGTAGAGGGCCTGGGCCTGGGCCAGGTCATCGGCCTCGATGGCTTGCTGCAAGGCCGTGACCGCCTTGACCAGGGCGCTGCCCTGGGTGCTCAGGTAGACGCGAAACTCCGACAGCGGGCCGACGAAGGCCACCAGCGACGGCCGGGCCTTGGCCTGGGCGTCGGACTCGGCGGTAGGGGTCACGTGCAGAGTGCCCCGGGGATTGCTCAGCAGGCCGCAGGTGATGGCGTAGTCGCCGGGCTGCAGGTTGGCGTTGATCACCTGGCTCAGGCCCGGGGCGATGTTTTCCCGCTCCTCGACCACCAGCACGCCATCGAGGATTTCCCACTCCACGGCGCGCTCCGAGCGGTTGACGATGCGGAAGCTGGCGCGGCCGGCGGGCACGGTAAGCGCGTTGGGCTCGCAGCTGTGCGGGTGGATGGTCACGGTGATCTCGCCCTGGTGGGCCTGGCGCTTGCTGGCCGCCAGTTGCGAGGCGTAGTAGAACAGCCCGCCGGCGGCGACCATCACGATCACCGAACCGGCAACCGCCCAACGCAGAGCGCGAGGCGGCGAGGCCTGGGGAGAGGCTTGCTGGGTCATGGGGAACCTTACTGACTGGAAACGGAAGACGACGGGCCGGGCGCCTTGGCAGGCGTGGCGCCGGGCAGGAAGAACAGCACCAGGGTCACCGCCAGGTACAGCATGTAGGCGCCTAGGGTGCTGATGGTGGGGGCCTCCTGGTAGCCGAACATGCCGGCCAGGACCGAGCCCAGGGGGCTGTCCATGGGCAGGCTGGCGCTGAAGTCGAAGAGCACGGTCTGCAGGTGGTTCCACAGCCCGGCCTCATGCAGCGCCTGCACCGAGTTGGCGAGGATGCCGGCGGCCACCACCAGGATGAACAGCCCGGTCCAGCGGAAGAAGGCGCCGAGGTTCAGGCGCATGCTGCCGGTATAGATCAGGTAGCCGACGATGATCGCCGCTACCAGCCCCAGCAGGGCGCCGATGGGCGCGCCGGGGCCTTCGCTCTGCTGGAATACCGCCAACAGGAAGAACACGGTTTCCAGGCCTTCGCGGGCGACGGCGAAGAACACCATGGCGATCAGCGCAATGAGCTGGTTCCGGGAGCCGGCCAGGGCCTGGTCCAGGGAGGCTTGCAGGGAATGCTTGATGGAGCGTGCGACCTTGCGCATCCAGAACACCATCGAGCTGAGGATGCCCACGGCCACCAGGCCGACGATGCCCTCGAACAATTCCTGTTGCTTCTGCGGGAACTCGGCGCTCACCAGCTCCAGCCCGCCGCCGACCAGCAGGGCCAGGGCCGCGGCGAGGAACACGCCAATCCACACGGCGGGCATCCATTGGCCGCGTCCGGTCTGTTGCAGGTAGCTGGCGATGATGCCAACGATGAGCGCGGCTTCGATCCCTTCGCGCAGCATGATCAGAAATGGAACGAGCATTCAGCCCCCGCGGGGAAACAAGGTAGGGAGCTAAGTTGTAACATAATGATACTCATTACTAAATGAAGATTGTTGACAACTGCTGAATGGAAGCTGAACGAGATCGCTTCTCAGAATGGACGCCTTTGTCGGTTTGGCTCGGCCGATGGCGTCTTGCCGACGACCGTCGTCCCGGACCGCGAACCGCAGTGCCTGATAGGCGCGCGGCTGGCCGGGCCATGGCTGAGGGCCGCAGGCCCGGTAGCGAGGGGGAGTGCCGGGTGGCACGGGCAATGACTCAGGCCCCAGTGCTGCAAGGGGCCTGGTTGAAGAGGGGGGATATGCCAACCGAATACGGCTCGAACGCCGATTGAGAGGGACTTTCCACCGGCGCTGCGTTATCGGCGGCCAAGGGTCAGGGGCGGTTCTTGGCCTCGATCCATTGGGCCATGTACTGGGTGCTCTTGTGATGGTGGTGGCGCAACATGGCGCCGGTGAAGTTGTCCCGACGCTCTTGTACCAGATGCTCGCGGCATTCTTGCAGGCGCTGGATCAAGGCCGGGCCATGGACTTGCCGCCGGTAACGCGCCTCTAGCAGTCGCATGCCATCGGCCTGGGCCTGTTGCCACAAGGCCTGGTCCTGGTACAGGCGCACTGCCGCCGTCGCCAGGGCGCTGGCGGATTCGGCGACCATGCCGGGCCAGGGCAGGCCAGGTTCGTTCATGGATTCGCTACCCATCGGCGTGGTCACGCTGGGGGTGCCGCAGAGCATGGCATCGAGCAGCTTGCCCTTGATTCCGGCGCCAAAGCGCAACGGCGCCAGGCAGATGCGCGCGGCGCTCATTACCTGCAAGGCATCTTCGGCCCAGTTCATGATGTAAAAGCCCTGGGCCGGGTTATGCAGGGCCACCGCCTTGGGTGGGGTATAAGCGCCGTACAGGTGCAGTTGCGCGCTGGGTAGCTGCTGGCGGATCAACGGCCAGACGCGGCTTTTCATCCAGAGCACCGCGTCCCAGTTCGGCGCATGGCGGAAGTTGCCGATGCTGAGGAAGTGCGCGCGTTGCTCGAAGGGCACGCAGGCCTCGGGCCATGGGTCGAGCATCAGTGGGCACCAGTGCAGCAATGCCGGCGGCAGGCGGAACTGTTCCTGCAGCAGCTGGATCTCCACCTGTGAAACCATCAGGCTGAGGTCGCAACGGTAGATGGCGGCGATCTCGCGCTTGGCCAGGTCGGTCTCGGCCATGTGCCGGAACTCGTCCGCCTGGGCCCGGGCGAACAGCGGGCTGAAGTCGTCGTCCCCGGCGCCGCTGTTCAGGTGGTCCTTGAGGCGCTGGTGGCGGGCATGGCGCAGGCATTGCAGGTCCGAGGTCTCCAGGACCCGAACGGCTGCGGGGCAATGCTGCTCCACGCGCCAGCCGAATTGCTCCTCCATCATGAACTGGTCGAACAGCACGATGTCCGGCGCCAGCTCGGCGACGAAGCGGTCGAAGCTGGCGTTGTTCAGCTCGATCGGGCATTCGCGGATGCCCAGGGCCTCGAGGTCTTCCTTGTGTTCGCCGGGCTTGGCCGGGCTGCTGAAGGTCAGGTCCCAGCCCTGGTCGAGAAAGCACTGCAGGATCTGCATCATGTGCCCGCCAGCGGCCGAGGAGCGCGGTTCGGGCCAGACATAACCAATGATCAGGACCTTGGTCGCGGCGGTGAGGGGCATGGAGTAGGGTTCCTGGCGGGCGAGGGCAAAAAAAGACCGCCATTAAACCACAGCCCCCAGGGGCAGACCCGCTTCAGCCGAGGATGCTGCGCACCTTGTCGCGCAGTTGGTCGATGGAGAACGGCTTGCCGATCACCGCCATGCCGCCGGGTACGTCGATGGACTCGGCGTAACCGCTGGCGAACAGCACCGGTAACCGGGGACGCAGCAACAGCGCGCGCTCGGCCAGCTCCCGGCCGTTCATGCCCGGCAGGCCGACATCGGTCATCAGCAGGTCGATGGCTTGCTCCTGGTCCTGCAAACGTTCCAGCGCCGCCTCACTGCCATCGGCCTCGAGCACCGAAAATTCCAGTTCTTCGAGGACGTCGACGATCAGCATGCGCACGATGGCATCGTCTTCGACGACTAGGATGGTAGGGGCACTAGCGGGCATAGGGGCACTCTCAAGGGTTGGATTCGGTGGAACCGCAGCAGGCGGCCCTGTGCATCAGTAAATGGCGCGAGGTCACAAGTTCCCGAAACTGTACAAAAAAAATCACTTGTACAAGTGCTGGCAAGAATAACCGCTTCTATTGTGCTACGGCAGGGCAAATCCCAGATTACCGGCATGCAGGTTATAAAAAATAGCTGCAATGGCCGAATGTGGGGCAAACTTCCTTCTTTTCACCAGTGCCAAGGTCCATTCAATGATTCGTCCGTCCTCGGTTGATGAACAGAGTTTTCGCAAGCTGCTGACCCGCAACATCAGCCTGCCGCTCGGCGTGGGGGTACTCAGTGCGGTGTTTTTCGTGTCCTTGATCACCTACCTGCTGTCGGTGATCCAGTGGGTGCAGCACACCGACCGGGTGATCAACAACTTCAACGAGGCCACGCGCCTGACCATCGACCTGGAAACCGGCATGCGCGGTTTCCTGATCACCGGCAACGAACATTTCCTCGATCCCTACGAAGTGGCCAAGCCGCGCATCATCAGCGAGCTGCGCGGCTTGCAGGAACTGGTGGCGGATAACCCGCAGCAGGTGGACCGGATCCGACGCATCGAGGCCCTGCAACTGGAATGGAACAACTATGCCCAGGGCATGATCGAGCTGCGCCGCAAGAACGGCGACTACCGCGAGGCGGTGCAGGCCGGGCGCGGCAAGCGCCTGACCGACGAGGTCCGCAAGGAATACGACGATGCGGTGGCCATGGAGCAGCAACTGCGCCAGCAGCGTAATGAAAACGTCAGCCGTACCACGATTTTCAGCGTTGCCCTGTACCTGCTGTTCGTGGTGGGTATCAGCGGCTTGCTGGCCTATGTCGGGCGCCGTGACCTGTTGTCCCTGTCGCGCAGCTACAGCGACAACCTCGAAGCCGAACTGCGCAGTGCCCGCAGCCTGGAGCGCCAGGCCTGGTTGCGCAATGGCCAGACCGAGCTGGCCGAACAGATGCTGGGGCAGCTGAGCCTGAACCTGTTGGGGCGCAACATCCTGCAGTTCTGCGCCCAGTACTTGGGGATGGCGGTGGCGGCCTTGTATGTGCGCGAGGAGCATGGCGGTCTCAAGCGCGTGGCGACCTATGGCTTTTCCCGCGAGCAGGAAGATCAGGGCCAGGCGTTGTACAGCGACGAAGGCCTGGTGGGCCAGGCGGCCCAACACAAGCGGGTGATTCGCCTGGACGAGGTGCCGGTCGATTACTTCAAGGTCAGCTCGGGCCTGGGCGAGGGTCTGCCCCGCAGCGTGCTGGTGGTGCCGTCCCATGATGACGGGCGGGTCAACGGGGTGGTCGAGCTGGGCTTCCTGCGGGAGCTGGACGAGCGCGATATCGAGTTCCTGGAACTGATCGCCGGCAACATTGGTACCTCCATCGAGGCGGCGCGCTACCGCCAGCGCTTGCAGGAAGTGCTGGCCGAGACCCAGCAGCTCAACGAAGAGCTGCAGGTCCAGCAGGAAGAGCTCAAGACCGCCAACGAGGAGCTGGAAGAACAGTCGCGGATTCTCAAGGAGTCCCAGGCGCATCTGGAAACCCAGCAAGTGGAGCTGGAGCAGACCAACGAACAGTTGGCGGAGCAGGCCCAGGTGCTGTCCGAGCAGCGCGACGCCATGGACCGCAAGAACAGCGAGCTCAACGATGCGCAGATCGAGCTGCAGGAGCGCGCCGAAGAACTGCAGCGCTCGAGCAAGTACAAGTCCGAGTTCCTTGCCAACATGTCCCACGAGCTGCGCACGCCGCTCAACAGTTCGCTGATCCTGGCCAAGCTCCTGGCCGAGAACGCCCAGGAAAACCTCAGTGAGGAGCAGGTCAAGTTCGCCGAGTCGATCTATTCCGCGGGCAACGACCTGCTGAACCTGATCAACGACATCCTGGACATCTCCAAGGTCGAGGCCGGCAAGCTCGAGGTCCGCCCCGAGAACGCCAGCGTATCGCGCCTGGTGGAGGGCTTGGGCAACCTGTTCCAGCCACTGACGGCGGAAAAAGGCCTGGAGTTTCGCGTCGAGTTGCAACCCGGGGCGCCGCAGACGCTGTTCACCGATCGCCAGCGGGTCGAGCAGGTGCTCAAGAACCTGCTGTCCAACGCCGTCAAGTTCACCGAGCAGGGCCAGGTCAGCCTGACGGTGTCCGCCCACCCCGGTGCCGGGATCGCCTTCGCCGTGCAGGACTCAGGGATCGGCATCGCCCAGGACCAGCAGGAAAGCATCTTCGAAGCCTTCCGCCAGGCCGATGGCACCACCAACCGGCGTTATGGCGGCACCGGCCTGGGCCTGTCCATTTCCCGCGACCTGGCCAACCTGCTGGGGGGCTCCATCAGCGTCAGCAGCGAGCCGGGGCGCGGCAGCATCTTCACCCTGGTCTTGCCGGAGCACTACGATGCCGAGTCGCCGGTGCTCCCGGCGGAACCTGCTGCCATTGCGCCGGTGGCCGTGGCACAGCCGCCGCAAGCGGTGCCGGAGGTGGTGGAGCTTGCCCCGATCCCGCGTTTCGCCGACGACCGGGACAAGGCGCCGTTCAGCGGCCGCAGCATCCTGGTGGTGGAGGATGAAGCCAACTTCGCCCATATCCTCTTCGACCTGGCCCACGAGCTGGGCTACCAGTGCCTGGTGGCCCACGGCGCCGACGAAGGCTACGGCCTGGCCACGCAGTTCAACCCCGATGCGATCCTTCTGGACATGCGCCTGCCCGACCACTCCGGCCTGACCGTGCTGCAGCGGCTCAAGGAGCATCCGCAGACCCGGCACATCCCGGTGCACGTGATCTCGGTCGAAGACCGGGTGGAAGCGGCGATGCACATGGGCGCCGTGGGCTATGCGGTCAAGCCCACCACCCGCGAGGAGCTCAAGGACGTGTTCGCCCGCCTGGAGGCCAAGCTGACCCAGAAGGTCAAGCGCGTGCTGCTGGTGGAGGACGACGACCTGCAGCGCGACAGCATCGCCCGGCTGATCGGCGACGACGATATCGAGATCACCGCCGTGGGCCTGGCCCAGGACGCCCTGGAGCTGCTGCGCGAGAACATCTACGACTGCATGGTCATCGACCTCAAGCTGCCGGACATGCTGGGCAACGACCTGCTCAAGCGCATGTCCACCGAGGACATCTGTTCCTTCCCGCCGGTGATCGTCTACACCGGCCGCAACCTGACCCGCGACGAAGAGGCCGAGCTGCGCAAGTATTCGCGCTCGATCATCATCAAGGGCGCGCGTTCACCGGAGCGCCTGCTGGACGAAGTGACGCTTTTTCTGCACAAAGTCGAATCCCAGTTGTCCCATGAACGGCAGAAGATGCTCAAGACCGCCCGCAGCCGCGACAAGGTGTTCGAGGGGCGCAAGATCCTCCTGGTGGACGATGACGTGCGCAACATCTTCGCCCTGACCAGCGCCCTGGAACACAAGGGCGCGGTGGTGGTGATCGGCCGTAACGGCCTGGAAGCCATCGCCAGGCTCAACGAGGTCGAGGATATCGATTTGGTACTTATGGATGTGATGATGCCGGAGATGGACGGTTTCGAGGCCACCGCGCAGATCCGCAAGGATCCGCGCTGGCGCAAGCTGCCGATCATCGCCGTCACCGCCAAGGCCATGAAGGACGATCAGGAGCGTTGCCTCCAGGCCGGCGCCAACGACTACCTGGCCAAGCCCATCGATCTCGACCGGTTGTTTTCACTTATCCGCGTGTGGCTACCCAAGATGGAAAGAATTTAGTGGAGCGCAATACCGAGATCGAACTGCGTCTGTTGATCGAAGCTATCTACCTCAAATACAGCTACGACTTTCGCGATTACTCCGGCGCCTCGATCAAGCGCCGGGTGCAACATGCCTTGCGCCAGTTCGACTGCAAGACCATTTCCGCCTTGCAGGAACGGGTCCTGCACGACCCGACCGCGTTCATGCAGTTGCTGCAGTTCCTGACCATCCCGGTCAGCGAGATGTTTCGCGACCCCTCGCATTTCCTGGCCATCCGCCAGGAAGTGGTGCCGCTGCTCAGGACCTATCCGTCGCTGAAGATCTGGATCGCCGGGTGCAGCACCGGTGAGGAGGTCTACTCCATGGCCATCCTGCTGCGCGAGGAGGGGCTGCTGGAGCGCACCATCATCTATGCCACGGACATCAACCCCAGCTCCCTGGAAAAGGCCAAGCAGGGCATCTTCTCCCTGGAGAACGTGCGGGCCTATACCCACAACTACCAGCGTGCCGGCGGCAAGCGTTCATTCGCCGACTACTACACTGCGGCCTACGACTACGCGATCTTCGACAAGAGCCTGCGCGAGAACGTGACCTTCGCCGACCACAGCCTGGCCACCGACAGTGTATTTTCCGAGACGCAGTTGATTTCTTGTCGTAACGTATTGATTTATTTCAATAAAAAGCTTCAGGATCGGGCCTTCGGGCTGTTTCACGAGTCCCTTTGCCACCGTGGTTTCCTGGTGCTGGGCAGCAAGGAGACCCTGGACTTCTCCGCCTATGCCAAGCATTTCGAGCCCTTGGTCAAACAAGAACGGATCTACCGCAAGTCATGAACCAGGACATCCGCAGTACCAATCCCCGGCCACAGATCGAGGCCGTGGTGGTGGGAGCTTCCGCTGGTGGCGTCGAAGCCTTGCTCAGCCTGTTCGGCGGCTTGGGTCGTGGGTTTCGCCTGCCGGTGATCGTAGTCCTGCACTTGCCCGATGAGCGCCGCAGCCAATTGGCCGAAGTGTTCGACCGGCGCCTGTCGTTGCGAGTCAAGGAAGCCGACGACAAGGAACAGATAGTTCCGGGCACGCTGTATTTCGCGGCTCCCGGCTACCACCTGTCGGTGGAGCAGGACCGCAGCCTGTCCCTGAGCCAGGAGGAGCGGATCCACCATTCGCGTCCATCCATCGACTACCTGTTCGAGTCCGCCGCCGATGCCTATGGCGAGCACCTGGCCGCCGTGCTGCTGACCGGGGCCAACCAGGACGGCGCCGCCGGGCTGGCCGAGGTCAAGCGCCAGGGCGGCCTGACCATCGTCCAGGACCCCGACGAGGCCCATGTCTCGACCATGCCCGATGCTGCACTGGCCCTGCACCAGCCGGACCATATCCTCCCTTTGCGCGGTATCAGCTTGCTGCTGGCCGAGCTGGAACCAATCGCATGTTAAGTAATATCCAAGCCAAGTTGCTGATCGTCGACGATCTGCCGGAAAACCTGCTGGCCCTGGAGGCGCTGATCAAGCGCGAGGACCGCCAGGTGTACAAGGCACTGTCGGCCGACGAAGCCTTGTCGCTGTTGCTCCAGCATGAGTTCGCCATGGCCATCCTCGATGTGCAGATGCCGGGCATGAACGGCTTCGAGCTGGCGGAACTGATGCGCGGCACCGAGAAGACCAAGAACATCCCCATCATCTTCGTCAGTGCCGCCGGGCGCGAGCTCAACTATGCCTTCAAGGGTTACGAGAGCGGGGCGGTGGACTTCCTGCACAAGCCCCTGGATATCCATGCGGTCAAGAGCAAGGTCAACGTGTTCGTCGACCTGTACCGCCAGAGCAAGGCCATGAAGCAGCAGGTCGAGGCCCTGGAGCAGAGCCGGCGCGAGCAGGAGGCCCTGCTCAGGCAACTGCAGTCCACCCAGAACGAATTGGAACAGGCCGTGCGCATGCGCGATGACTTCATGTCGATCGTCGCCCACGAAGTGCGTACTCCGCTCAATGGCCTGATCCTCGAGACCCAGCTGCGCAAGATGCACCTGGCCCGGGACAATGCCGCGGCCTTCAGCCTGGACAAGATGCACGCCATGGTCGATCGCGACGAACGGCAGATCAAGAGCCTGATCCGCCTGATCGAGGACATGCTGGACATCTCGCGAATTCGTACCGGCAAGTTGTCGATCCGCCCGTCACGTTTCGACCTGGCGCAGTTGGTGCGGGGCCTGGTGGAGAACTTCGCCCCCCAGGTGGAGGCGGCGCAGTCCACCCTGAGCCTGGATGCCGAGGAGCCGGTGGAAGGCAACTGGGACGAGTTTCGTATCGAGCAGGTGGTTTCCAACTTGCTGACCAACGCCCTGCGCTATGGCGCCAAGAGCCCCATCCAGGTGCGGGTCTACTGCCATGCGGGAGAGGCCCGGGTCGAGGTCAGGGACCATGGGATCGGGATCAGCGAGGACAACCAGCGGCGTATCTTCCAGCAGTTCGAGCGCGTCAGCGCCAGCCATGTGGCCGCGGGCCTGGGCCTGGGCCTGTTCATTTCCGAGCAGATCGTCACCGCCCACGGCGGCACGATCAGCGTCGAAAGCCGGATTGGCGAGGGCGCCCTGTTCCGGGTCGCGCTGCCCCTGGCGGAGGCGGCATTGCCCGCTGGTGCGTAAAAGCGTCACGCCCACGCAACCTCTGCGTGAGCCAATGGTCGTACAGTGGCTGCTGACGTTTGCCTGCGGGCAGGTCGGCAAACGCCAACAGCTCCTTGCAGTAATTGACCGAATAAAGGTTTTCCATGAGTGAAGATGCACAAGACGTCGTACTGATCGTCGAAGATGAACCGGTGATCCTGATGCTGCTGGCCGACTACCTGTCGGGCCTGGGCTATCGGGTACTGCAGGCCGAGAACGGCGAGCAGGCGTTCGAGATCCTGGCCACCAAGCCCAACCTGGACCTGATGGTCACCGATTACCGGCTGCCGGGTGGCATCACCGGGGTGATGATCGCCGAACCCGCAGTCAAGCTGCGCCCGGACCTGAAGGTGATCTTCATCAGCGGTTATCCCAACGAAATCCTCGAGTGCGATAGCCCCATCACCCGCAAGGCGCCGATCCTGGCCAAGCCGTTCGACCTCGACAGCCTGCACGAGCAGATCCAGCGACTGCTGGCCTGAGACGCCTCAGTCGCGGAGCATTTCCCGCACCTTGGTGGTCAGCAGGTCGAAGGTGAACGGCTTGGTGATCAGCTGCATGCCAGGATCGAGGAAGCCGCCCCGGACCGCCGCATGCTCGGCGTAGCCGGTGATGAACAGCACCTTGAGCTGTGGGCGCAATTGCCGCCCGATTTCCGCCAGCTGCCGGCCGTTCATGCCTGGCAGGCCCACGTCGCTGACCAGGAGATCGATGCGCTGTGGTGAATCGAGAATCGGCATGGCGTCATGTGCATCGCCGGCCTCGAGGAAGTGGTAGCCCAACTCGCCCAGCACGGTACTGACCAGCACCCGCACCGCCGGGTCGTCTTCGACGATCAATACCGTCTCGCCGTTTTGCGCGGCGACCGCTTGCTCCTCTGCCTGATGTTCATCGCTGGCCGAGTCACCGCGAAAACGCGGCAGGTACAGGCAGACCTGGGTGCCCTGGCCCTGGGTACTGTCCAGGGTCACGTGGCCGCGGGACTGCTTGCTGAAGCCATAGATCATCGACAGCCCCAGGCCAGTACCCTGGCCGATGGGCTTGGTGGTGAAGAAGGGATCGAATACCCGGTTGAGGATGGCTTCGGGCATGCCGCAGCCGTTGTCGCTGACCCGCAGCACCACGTAGTCGCCGGGTTCGAGGTTGTCGTGGGCCTGGGTGAAGGCTGCGTCCAGCTGGCGATTGAAGGTCTCAACCAGCAACTGGCCTCCGTCGGGCATGGCATCCCGGGCATTGAGCGCAAGGTTGAGCAGGGCGCTCTCGAGTTGGTTGGGATCGGCCTCGGCTACCCACAGCTGCTCGTACAGGCGCAGTTCCAGCCGGATGTTCTCGCTGAGGCTGCGTTGCAGCAGCTCGCCCATGGAGCTGACCAGGGCATTCATCTCCACCGGCTTGGCATCCAGCGATTGGCGCCGGGAGAAGGCCAGCAGGCGGTGGGTCAGGCCGGCGGCGCGGTTGGCCGAGGTCACCCCGAGTTCGATCAGGCTGTCCAGGTCTTCGGTCCGGCCCCGGGCCAGGCGCCGGCGCAGCAGCTCCAGGCTGCCGATGATGCCGGTGAGCATGTTGTTGAAGTCATGGGCGATGCCGCCGGTGAGCTGGCCGACCGCTTCCATCTTCTGCGATTGGCGCAGGGCCTCTTCGTTATGCCGCAGCTGCGCGGTGCGTTCCTCCACCTGCTGTTCCAGGGTTTCCAGGGTGCGTTGCAGGCGCAGCTCGCTCTGGCTCAGGTCGATCAGCCGGTCCCGGGCTTCGTATTGGCGGCGCCGGCCACGCAATGCGGTACTGACCAGGCTGATCAGGGTAGCGGGGTGGAACGGCCGTTCGAGGAAGCTGACGTTGCCCAACGGCGTACTGAACCTGGCGGCCGGATTCTGTTCCGGCCCGCCATGGTGGGTCAGCAACACAATGGGCAGGTCCGACCAGGCCGGCTGCTGCTCCAGATGGCGCAGCAACGGCTCGAGGTCGACCCCCAGCAAGGCTTCGGCGGCGATGATCGCCAGCCCCGCGCCTTGCTCCAGTTCTTCGCACAGGGCACCCAGGTGCGGGGTGATCAAGCTCCTGACACCGGCTTCGCTCAGCATCATCTGCGCCAGCTGGCTGTCGCGGCCATGGGGCGTGAGCACCAGGGCCCGTTCGGAAAAGGCCGGGCCCAGGGTCATGGCACCTCGTCCTTGAGCAATGGCTTGTCCTCGCCCTGGTAGTTGGGCACGCCACGCAGTACGCCCTGGAAGGCCTCCAGGGGCTCGCCGATGGTCAGGCCCTGGCCGCTGATGCGGTATTCGCGGATGGTCGATTCGTGGCTGCCGGTGCGTTTCTTGATGATCGAGATGGCTCGGCGCACCTTGCCCAGGGCTTCGAAGTAGCGCAGCAGGATCACCGTATCGGCCAGGTAGGTGATGTCCACCGGGGCTTGCATGTCGCCCACCAGGCCATGCTGGGCCACGGTCATGAAGGTCGCCGCGCCCTGGCGATTGAGGTACAGCAACAGCTCGTGCATGTGCAGCACCAGGGCGTTCTCTTCGGGCATCGCCGCCTGGTAGCCATTGATGCTGTCGATCACCACGGTCTTGATCTGGCCCTGGTCGACGCAGCGCCGCACCCGGTGCGACAGCTCGCCCGGCGTCAGCTCGGCGGCGTCCACCTGCTCGATGATCAGGTTGCCACTGTCGCGCAAGGCGTGCAGGTCGATGCCCAGGTTGGCCATGCGCTCGAACAAGAGGCCCAGTTCTTCATCGAAGATGAATAGCGCGGCCTTCTCGCCCCGGGCCACCGCGGCGGCGGCGAAGATCAGCGCCAGCAGCGACTTGCCGGTGCCGGCCGGGCCGAGGATCAGGGTGCTGGAACCGCTGGCGATCCCGCCGCCGAGCAGGGCGTCCAGTTCGGCGATGCCGCTGGTCAGGGTTCCGCGCTGGTAGCCGCTGCGGTACTCGGCCGCCACCAGGCGCGGGAACACCTGTACGCCGCCGCCCAGGATGGTGAAGTCGTGGAAGCCGCCGCGGTACTTCTGGCCGCGGTACTTCATTATCCGGATACGCCGGCGTTCGGAGCCGTAGCTTGGCGTCAGTTCTTCCAGGCGGATCACCCCATGGGCCACGCTGTGCACGGTCTTGTCCAGGGTGTCGCTGGTCAGGTCGTCCAGCAGCAGGACGGTGGCGTCGTAGCGCACGAAGTAGTGCTTGATCGCCAGGATCTGGCGGCGATAACGCAACGAGTTCTGCGCCAGCAAGCGGATCTCCGAGAGACTGTCCACCACCACCCGGGTCGGCTTGACCCGTTCCACCACCTCGAAGATCTGCCTTGTGGCTTCTCCCAATTCCAGGTCCGAGGAATACAGCAGGCTTTGCTGGTGTTCGGTATCGAGCAGGCTCTCCGGTGGGGTCAGCTCGAAGATATGGATATTGTCGTCCAGCTCCCAGCCATGGGACTGGGCGCCCTGGCGCAATTCGCGCTCGGTTTCCGACAGGGTGATGTACAGGCAGCGCTCACCGGCCTGGGCCCCGGCCCGCAAAAAGTGCAGGGCGATGGTGGTCTTGCCCGTGCCGGGTTCGCCCTCCAGCAGGAATACGTGGCTGCGGGACAGGCCGCCGTTGAGAATGTCGTCCAGGCCTTCGATGCCGATGCTGGCCTTTTCGCTGAGCAACGCAGATGAAGTGATCAAGCAATCCCCTCGCAATGGATCCAATCGGCGGCGGCACGCGGGCCGCGATGCCGCTTTGATCACTTGACCGTTTGCCGCCAGCGCGGTTCAACCTTTTATCGCCACCATGGGTTATAGCCGGTGCAGCAGGCGGGATCGCCTGAAGATCGAAGAAGGTCCTGCGGAGCTTGGCGCAGCCTCGCGGGCGCGTAGCGGCCATCAAAGGGATCGAGGGTCAGAGCCCTTGCTGCAGGGCCGGGTCGTCGGGGTTCTGTTGTTCCAGCTGGGCCAACAGCACCTGGACATTCTGCAACTGGCCGCTTTCCTTCCAGTAACTGATCAGCAGCACCCGCGCCTTGCGGTTGTAGGGTTGGCGCTGGACGATTTCCTCCAGCTGCTTCTGCGCGGCCTCCAGTTCGTGCTCGCTGTGCAGGGTCGTGGCCAGGTCGTAGCGGTAGGCGGCATTGTTCGGCTCCAGCTCCACTGCCCGGGCCAGGCCCAGCAGGGCGAATTCACCCTGGCCGTGGTGCAGCAGCCAGAGCCCCAGGGCGTGCTGCAGGTAGGCCGAGTCCTGCTGGGCCTGCAGTTGCTTGGCCAGCAGCTGGCGGGCCGCCTCGCTCTGGCCCTGCTTGTCCAGCACCTCGATCTGCAAGACCACCGCCTGCAGGTTGTCCGGCGCCAGTTTCAGTGCCTGCTCCAGGGTCTGCTGGGCCCTGGCCAGGTCGGCGTTGTGCAGGTACAGGCGTGCCAGCTGGTACTGGGCCTCGACATTGTCGCCACGGGTCCTGAGCACCTGGGTGTATTCATCGATCACCTGCTGCAGCGGGCCGAAATACAGGCCCTGGTCGTCCGGGGACAGGCCCAGCAGGGCGTCCACCGCGGCGAAGCGCACGCTTTGCTCCGGATCGCTCAGCAAAGGCCCCAGCAGCAGGCTGCGCTTGCCGCTGGGCACCAGGCCGAGCACGCTCTTGATGGCCGCCTTGCGCACTTCGGGCGAAGGGTGCTGCAGGTCGGCATCGGCCAGCTTCAGGGCCTGGGGGCTGGGGTAGTTGGGCAGTACCGCCAGCAGGCGGATACGTTGCTGGTCATCGAGATCCGGACGCCCCAGTTGCTGGTAGAGCACCCTGGCCGCACCGGGTTGGCCGTTGCGCGCCTTCTCCAGGGCCTGGCCGTAGCCGTGCCTGATGGCATCCGGCACCGCCGGCGGAGCGCTGCGCCAGAACGACCAGGCCAGGACCAGGAGGATGACGATGGGCAGGCTGATCAGCAGGTAGCGACGGGCTCGGGTCATGGGCATGGGAAATTGGCGACTTGAAGAGGGAGCAAGCTTCGACCAGGAACCGGCCCGAGTCAAACCCGCGATCAGGTCAACACGTATTCCCGGGGTTCTAGCGGCGGTGGCAGTTGCGGTTCACCCAACGCCGCCAGCACTTCGCGCTCCAGGCCGCGCAGTAGAGCACTGCAGGGCAGGTCGTTGTCGTCGTAGCCGAAGGGGTTTTCGAGGTCGTCGCCGATTTCGTCCAGGCCCAGGAAGGTGTAGCTGACGATGGCGGTGAAGATCGGCGCCAGCCAGCCCAGCGGCTCGGCCATGGCGAACGGCAGGAGGATGCAGAACAGGTAGATGGTGCGGTGCAGCAGCAGGGTATAGGGGAAGGGCAACGGAGTGCTCTGGATACGTTCGCAGGCCGCCTGGACCAGGCTCAGGCTGACCAGGCGAGTTTCCAGCTGGGTATAGCGCCATTCGCTGATCAGTCCTTGTCGTGCCCATTGCGAGCAGCGCCGGCCGATGTGCTGCAACTGGGCGTCGGTCAGGTTCGGGTGCTGCCGGTCCACGGGCGCCTGGGCCCAGGGTGCCAGGGCACTGGCCTCGTCCTCGTGGCGCAGCCGGGCGATCAGGCTATGGGCGAAACCACAGAGGTCACGCAGCAAGCCTTCACGTTCGCGATGGCCTTCGAGCACCAGGCTCTCGCGGATCAGCGAGCGCACCTCGATGGCCAGCTGCCCCAGTTGCTTGCGGCCCTCCCACCAGCGGTCATAGCAGGCGTTGTTGCGAAAGCTCATGAAGATCGACAACGACAGCCCCAGCAGGGTGAACGGTGTGGCGCTGACCCTGGAGAAGTAGCTGGGCTGCAGGGTTTCCACCAGCACAATGACCGAGGCCAGCAGGGTCACCAGGGCGCAGCGCAAGGCGATGCGCTTGGCGATCGAGCCCTTGAGGGCGAAGAGCAGGGCGATCAGGTTCGGTTTGGGACGCACGATCATGGGGATGAAGGCCTGGGCAACTACGAGGCGAGCGCAGGTTAGGAGCGGGCCGGGTGGCTGTCCAATCGTAATGGCCGACTGGTTGATCGAGCGCCTCTATCGGCGATCCTTCGCCGTGTAGCCGCTGTCGAGCCATCGGCGAGGCTGCACGAAGGCCCGCAGGACCTTGCTTGGCGATCTTCAGCGGTTGCAAGCGCCTGCGCCTGCTACTTCGACCTGCCACCCAAGCCGGACGCAGCCTTGCGTGGCGGCAGGTCGGTATCCGGGCAAAAAAAGGCCCCGCGACCGAATGATCCACGGGGCCAAACATTGGTTGGTTGCGGCCAACCAAAGGAGCTCGTTGCAAATACTTAGTTGCTGGCCACCGTCTCGGGTTGCCAGCCACCGCCAAGGGCCTTGTAGATGGCGACGATGCCGCGGTACAGCTCGACTTCGGCCTGGGCCTGGGAGTCTTCGGCGGCCAGGCGTTCGCGCTGGGCATCCAGTAGCACCAGGAAGTCCACGGTGCCTTCGCGATAGCGGATCTCGGCCAGGTCGGCGGCGGCGCGGCTGGACTCGCTCTGGCGGATCAGCGAGAGCAGGCGCTGCTGGCGCTTGCCGTAGTCGCTGAAGGCATTCTCCGACTCTTCCAGGGCCAGCAGCACCTGCTGCTCATAGTTGGCCAGGGCGCCGTCGGCATTGGCGTCGGCGCCGCGCAGGCGCGCCCGCACGCTGCCCAGGTCGAAGGCGGCCCAGGTGATGCTCGGGCCCAGGGCCCAGGCATTGGCCGCCGAGGAGCCGATCTGCGAACCACGCCCGGCGGTGAAGCCGAGGAAACCACTGAGGCTGACCCGCGGGAACAGATCGGCCTTGGCCACGCCGATTCGCGCGGTGGCGGCGGCCAGCTTGCGTTCGGCGCTGAGGACGTCCGGCCGGCGCTGCAGCAGCTCGCCCGGATCGCCAATCGGCAAGGCCTTGGCGATGGCCGGCAACTGCGCGGGCGAAAGGTCGACACTGAGCTTGTCCGGACGCTCACCCAGCAGGGTGGCGATGCGGTTGCGCTGGCGTACCTGCTCGGCCTGCAGTTGCGGCACGCTGGCCTCCACCGCGGCCAGGCGCGCATCGGCGCGGACTACGTCCAGCTGGTCGCCCACTCCGGCATCACGCAGGCTTTCGGTGATCTTGCGCGAGGCCTTCTGGTTGTCCAGGTTGGCCAGGGCGATCTTTTCCCGCAGTTGTGCGCCACGCAGCTGGCCGTAGGCATCCACCAGCTCGGCGATCATGGTCACCTGCAACTGGTAGAGGTCGGCCTCGGCGGCTTGCTGGTCGGCTTCGGTGGCTTCCAGGTTGCGCTGGATGCGGCCGAACAGGTCCAGCTCCCAGGCCATGTCCAGCCCCAGGTCGTAGCGCTCGCTATTGACCCGCTTGCTGGTCTGGCCGGGCACCTGGCCCTTGCCCAGGTTGCTGCTGGCGCGGCTGGTGATGGTCGGCATGGCGTCGTTGCTGGCGTCATCGCGGATCGCCCGGGCGGCCCGCAGGCGGGCGAAGGCCACCCGCAGCTCACGGTTACCCTTGAGCGACTGGCTCACCAGCTGGTTGAGCGTCGGATCGTCGAACTGCTGCCACCAGATGCCTTCGAAGCGCGCGCGATCGAAGTTCCTCTGGCCTGCAGCGGTGTCGCCGGCGGCGCTGATATGCGCCGCCTCGGTGCTCGGGGTCTGGTAGTCCGGACCTACCGCACAGGCGCTCAGGGCCAGTACCAGCAGGCTCGGCAGGAAGACTTTCGAACTCATTGTTGCGTCTCCAGTTGCAGGGCGCGGGCGGCCTTGCGGGCCTCGCTGCGCTCCACGTAGTTGCGGATCAGGACATAGAACACCGGGGTCAGCAGCAGGCCGAAGAAGGTCACCCCGAGCATCCCGGAGAACACCGCCACACCCATGGCATGACGCATTTCCGCACCTGCGCCGCTGGAGATCACCAGGGGCACCACGCCCATGATGAAGGCGAAGGAGGTCATCAGGATCGGCCGCAGGCGCAGGCGGCAGGCTTCCAGTACGGCGGCCAGCGGGTCCAGGCCTTCCTCTTGCTTGTCCTTGGCGAACTCGACGATCAGGATCGCGTTCTTGCACGCCAGGCCCACCAGTACGATCAGGCCGATCTGGGTGAAGATGTTGTTGTCGCCCCCGGAGATGATCACCCCGGCAATGGCCGACAGCAGGGTCATGGGCACGATCAGGATCACCGCCAGTGGCAGGCTCCAGCTTTCGTACTGGGCGGCCAGCACCAGGAAGGCCAGCAGTACGCACAGCGGGAACACGAACAGCGCGGTGTTGCCAGCCAGGATCTGCTGGTAGGTCAACTCGGTCCATTCATAGGTCATGCCGTTGGGCAGTTCTTCCTTGAGCAGCTTCTCGATCGCCGCTTGCGCTTGCCCGGAGCTGTAGCCCGGGGCTGCCGCGCCGTTGATCTCGGCGGTGACGAAGCCGTTGTAGTGCATGACCCGGTCGGGACCTGCGGTGTCGCTGACCTTGATGAAGGTCGCCAGGGGGATCATCTCGCCCTTGTTGTTGCGCACCTTCAGCTGGCCGATCTGCTCGGCTTCCAGGCGGAACTGCTGCTCGGCCTGGACGTTGACCTGGTAGGTGCGTCCGAAGCGGTTGAAGTCGTTGGCATACAGCGAACCCAGGTAGATCTGCAGGGTGTCGAAGATGTCCGAGATCGCCACGCCGTGAGTCTTGGCCTTTTCCCGATCGATGGCCGCGTCCACTTGGGGCACGTTGACCTGGTAGCTGGTGAACAACCCGGCCAGTTCCGGCACGCTGCGGCTCTTGGTGATGACGTTCTGCACTTCCTTGTACAGGTCCTCGTAGCCCAGGCCGCCACGGTCCTCGACCTGCAGGCGGAACCCGCCGATGGTGCCCAGGCCTTGTACCGGTGGCGGTGGGAAGATCGCCATGTAGGCATCCTGGATGTCAGCGTACTTGCCGTTCAGGGCCCCGGCGATGGCGCCGGCGGACATGCTCGGGTCCTTGCGCTCCTCAAAGGGCTTCAAGGTGACGAAGACGATGCCGTTGTTCGGGCTGTTGGTGAAGCCGTTGATCGACAGGCCGGGGAAGGCCACGGCGCTTTCCACCCCAGGCTGTTTCAGGGCGATGTCGGACATGCGCTTGATCACGTCTTCGGTACGATCCAGGCTCGCCGCATCCGGCAACTGGGCGAAGGCCACCAGGTACTGCTTGTCCTGGGCCGGAACGAAGCCGGTGGGCGTGTGGGCGAAGCCGAACCAGGTCAGGACCATCAGGCCGGCATACAAGAACAGGGCGATGCCGCTGCCACGAATGACCCGGCGCACGGTGCCGACGTAGCCGTTGCTGGCGCGCTCGAAGAAGCGGTTGAACGGCTTGAACAGCCAGCCACCCAGCAGCTTGTCGAGGAACAGCGAGAAACGGTCCTTGGGCGCGTGGTGTTCCTTGAGCAGCACTGCCGCCAGGGCCGGGGACAGGGTCAGGGAGTTGAAGGCCGAGATCACCGTGGAAATGGCGATGGTCAGGGCGAACTGCTTGTAGAACTGTCCGGTCAGGCCACTGATGAAGGCCGCGGGCACGAATACCGCGCACAGCACCAGGGCGGTGGCGATGATCGGGCCGGTCACTTCGCGCATGGCGCGCTTGGTGGCTTCCACCGGGTTCAGGCCCAGGCCGATGTTACGTTCGACGTTCTCCACCACCACGATGGCGTCGTCCACCACGATGCCGATGGCCAGTACCAGGCCGAACAGCGACAGCGCGTTGAGCGAGAAGCCGAACATGTGCATCACCGCGAAGGTGCCGATCAGCGAAACCGGGACGGCCACCAGCGGGATGATCGAGGCGCGCCAGGTCTGCAGGAACAGGATCACCACCAGCACCACCAGTACCAGGGCTTCGAACAGGGTATGCACCACTGCCTCGATGGAGCCACGGACGAAGATGGTCGGGTCATAGACGATGCTGAAGTCCATGCCTTCGGGGAAACTCTGCTTGAGCTCGGCCATCTTGGCCCGCACTTCGTTGGAGATCTCGATGGCATTGGAGCCCGGACGCTGGAAGATCGGGATCGCTACCGCCGGCTGATTGTCCAGCAGCGAGCGCAGGGCGTACTGGCTCGACCCCAGCTCGACCCGGGCGATGTCTTTCAGGCGGGTGATCTCGCCGTCTTCGCCGGAGCGAATGATGATGTTCTCGAACTCTTCCTCGGTGACCAGGCGGCCCTGGGTGTTGACCGACAGCTGGAAGCTGGTGGCGTTGGGCGCAGGTGGCGCGCCCAGGGCACCGGCAGCCACCTGGCGGTTCTGTTCACGGATGGCGGTGACCACGTCGGTGGCGGTCAGGTTGCGCGAAGCGGTCTTGTTCGGGTCCAGCCACACGCGCAGCGAGTAGTCGCCCATGCCGAACAGCTGCACGTCGCCCACGCCGCCCAGGCGCGCCAGCTCATCCTTGATGTTGAGGATGGCGTAGTTGGACAGGTAGAGCATGTCGTAGCGTTTGTCCGGCGAGGTCAGGTGCACCACCATGGTCAGGTCGGGGGAGGCCTTGTCCACGGTGATACCGATGCGCGTCACTTCTTCCGGCAGCTTGGGCTGGGTCCGGGTCACGCGGTTCTGTACCTGGACCTGGGCATTATCCAGGTCGGTGCCCAGGGCGAAGGTCACGGTCAGGGTGATCTTGCCGTCGGCGGTGGATTGCGAGGACATGTAGAGCATGTTCTCGACCCCGGTGATGGCCTGCTCCAGCGGCGCGGCCACGGTTTCACCGATCACCTTGGGGTTGGCCCCCGGGAAGTTGGCGCGTACCACCACGGTCGGCGGCACTACTTCCGGGTATTCGCTGATGGGGAGCTGGAACAGCGAGATGGCGCCGGCGATCAGGATCAGCAGCGATAGCACCGCTGCGAAGATCGGCCTTGATATGAAGAATTGGGAAAAATTCATCTTGAGAGTCGTCCCTTAACCGCGCGGGGTCGCGGCGGCGAGTTTCACGGCCACAGCCGGCTTGGCAGGGCTGACCTGCGGCAGGTTGCTGGCTTCCAGTGCTTGGCGTTGTTGGGCCAGGGCGGCGAGGGTTTCCTTGCTGGCCATGGGGATCACTTCAGGCGTGACCGGTGCCCCCGGGCGTGCCCGTTGCAGGCCCTTGACGATGATGGTGTCGTCCTTGCTCAGGCCGTTGCGCACGATGCGCAGGCCTTCGATCTTCGGCCCCAGTTCGACGGCGCGGTAGGCAGGCTTGTTATCGGCGTCCATCACCAGCACGAACTTCTTGCCCAGGTCGGTGCCCACGGCTTCGTCGTTGATCAGCATCGCCGAGTAAGTACCGCTGCCCACCAGCTTCAGCCGGGCGTAGAGGCCCGGGGTGTAGCTGCCGTCGCTGTTGTCGAACACCGCGCGGCCACGGATGGTGCCGGTCTTGGGGTTGACCTGGTTGTCGACGAAGTTCATCTGGCCCAGGTGCGGGTGGCCGTCCTCGTTGGACAGGCCCAGGTACACCGGGGTGCTCTGGCCACGCTGGCCCTGGCGGGCAAGCTGGGTGTACTTGAGGTACACGCGCTCGTCGGCGTCGAAGTAGGCGTAGACCTTGTCGGTGGAGACCACGCTGGTCAGCGCGGTGACGTCGGCGGTCACCAGGTTGCCGGCGGTGATCTGCGCCCGGCTGACCCGGCCGCTGATGGGCGCGAGGACGCGGGTGAAGCTGAGGTTGAGCTTGGCCAGGTCCAGTTGCGCCTGGATCGCGTCGACGCCGGCCCGGGCTTCCTGGGCGGCGCTGGTGCGGGTGTCGGCCAGCTCGGCGGAAATCGCGTTGCTGGTCAACAGGCGCTGGCCACGCTGGGCTTCGTTGGCGCTGCGGGTCGCGGTGGCCCGGGCCTGTTGCAGCTGGGCTTCCAGGCGACGCACTTCGGCCTGGAACGGCCGTGGGTCGATCTGGAACAGCAGGTCGCCTTTCTTCACCAGGGCACCTTCGGTGAAGGCCACCTGGTCGATCTGGCCCGAGACCCGTGGGCGGATCTCGACGGTTTCCGGGGCCTCCAGGCGTCCGGTGAACTCATCCCACTCGTTGACGGGTTGCTCCAGCACCTTGGCCACGCTGACCTTGGCTGCCGGCGGGGCGGAGGCGGTCTGTGGAGCCTTGCCGCAGGCGCTCAACACCAGCACGGCGAGCGCGGCTAGTGGAAAACTTAAGAGTTTGACTGACTGGTCCATGGGTACATCCGCCAAGGTAATTTGAGATGGGCGGATGATGCTCGGCGGGTTTGTATCTCACGAATCGAATGAAGCAAAGGTAACTATCATTCGGAATGATATAAGCCCATGGCAAGCCCTCTAGCATGCGCTTTTCGTTAGGCCCCTATCAATTCCCTCGGACGCAAATAATCATTGTCCTGGACGCAATATTGGCGCGGCGCTATCTAGACGCGAAATTCCTTGATTGGCATCAAACGGCTCAAGCCAGCGCGGCGCTAGGCTGGAATCCACACCGGCCATCGACGAGGGGATGATGATCTATCCCGTACTGCTGATCCTGCATCTGTTCGCCGCGCTGGTATTCATCGGCACGGTGTTCTTCGAAGTGCTGTTCCTGGAGAACATCCGCCGGCAATTGCCGGCCAGGCTCATGCTGTTGCTCGAACAGGCCGTCGGCCGACGGGCGCGACAACTGATGCCCTGGGTATTGCTGGTGCTGTTCGGCGCCGGCATCGGCATGGTCTGGCAGCGTTACCTGCCGTTGCTGGCTGCGCCGCTGGAGTCCTCGTTCGGCACCTTGCTGCTGCTCAAGATCCTGCTGGCCGCCAGCGTCCTGGTGCATTTCCTCGGTGCCATGCTGCTGTTCCGTGCCGAGCGCATGACCGCCCGCTGGGTGCGCTTCATCCACGGCAGCGTCTTCACCCACATGCTGGCCATAGTGCTGCTGGCCAAGGCCATGTTCTACCTCACCTGGTAGCCGCGCCCCGCGCCGGCCACCCCAGGCGGGTTTGATGCAGGTCAAGGTCCCTCTGCGGCCAGCGGTCGACACTGAAGTTTTGCAGCCCGTCTCGGAGCTTCTGTCATGTTCGATCTCATTCACTCTCGCCGCGGACGGGGCGTGCAGCGTGACCAGGGGGGACTCGAGCCCCGCTACCATGTCGAGGTCGGCCAGTTCCATGCCGGCGTCGGCTCCCTGGATGTGCTGCGGGCCTTGCGCGCCAGCCGGAGCAAACCCCGGCCACTGGCCCTGAACCTGCACCTGCCCGGCAGGTTGCGGATCACCGGCCAACCCATGGCGGCCTACCTGGATGCCCTGTCCCGGGAGATCCGGCTAGTGGCCTGCCACCTGGGCAATACCCCGCGGGTCGAGCAGTTCAACTTTGCCGGCGGCACCCCCGACCCGGCGCACTTGCAGCGGCTGATGGAGCTGCTGCGCAAGCGCTTCAACTTCCTCGACCACGACAGCGGCGACTATGGCGTCGAGGTCGATTTGCCGAGCACCGACTGGGCCAGCATGGGCCTGCTCCGCGAACAGGGTTTCAACCACGTGAGCATTGGCGTGCCCGATGGCGCTTGTGCCTGCGAGCGCGCGCCGGCCTGGCGCCAGGATCCGGCGCCGATCCAGTCGTTGCTCGATGCGGCGCGTACCTTCGGTTATCGCTCGGTGAGCGTCGACCTGGGCTACGGCCACGCCTGGCAGACCCCGGACAGCTTCGCCCTGAAGCTCGATACCCTGGTCGAGCTGGAGCCCGACCGCGTGCAAGTATTCGACTACGCGCAACCGCCCCGGCGCTATGCCCAGGCTCCCCGGCAGGCGGCCAGCACCCAGCGGGACAAGGCGCGGATGCGCCGCCTGTGTTTCGAGCGCCTGCCCCAGGCGGGCTACCTGCACATCGGCCTGGGGCTGTTCGTGCGTCCCGATGATGACCTGGCCATGGCCCAGGAGCGTGGCGCCCTGAGTCGCAACTACCAGGGCTTCACCCGGCACGGCTACTGCGACCAGATCGGCCTGGGGCTGGGCGCGGTCAGCCAGTTCGATGCTCTGCATGCGCAGAACACCGAGGTGCTGGGCGACTACCTGGAGCAACTGCAACACAACCAGCTGGCCACCTGGGGCGGCTGGCGCTGCGAGGGCGGCGCGCAGATCCGCCAGCAAGTGATGGAGCGCCTGGCCTGTGACCTGGAGCTGGATGTGCGAGCCGTCGAGCAACGTCATGGTCTGGTCTTGCGCCAGTTCTTCCCCGGTGCCTGGCGTGCGCTCGAGGCCATGAGCAGCGCAGGGCTGGTGGAACTGAGCGAGGATTTCATCAGCATCCTGCCGGCCGGGCGCCTGGAAGTGGACGCCATCTGCCAGCTGTTCGAGCACCTGGCGCCGGCGGGACCGGCGGCCGGGAGCGACTGGCTGGACCACGACGCCCGTCCTTGATGGCGGGCGCGTTGGCCAGGGCTAGCAGGCCGTTGAAAAACTGCCTGCGTTGCCATCGCTGCGTTGAACACAAGCTGGTGCGCCAGCCCGGTCAAAATGCTCGTTTACCACTCGTAAACTGCGCTTTTTCGCCTGTTCTTGTCTTGCGCTGACTGCCTCGCCTACGTTTTTCGACGGTCTGCTAGTGCGAGGTGCCCTCGGCGAACTCGATCTTGTTGCCCACGTTGTACTTGCCTGAAGGCTTGTTCATGGGAATGCGCTTGATCTCCTTCAGCGTCTGGCTGTCGTAGACGATCAGTGCGCCGTCGTTGGCCCAGATGCTCAGCAACAGGTAGCGGCCGTCATGGCTGAACTCTACATGGGCGGCGGTCTTGCCCGGCACGGGGCGCAGGGTGTGGGCGATTTCCAGGGTCTGTTTGTCGATCAGGTGGATGGCGTCGTTGTCCGGGCCGAAGAACACATCGGTCCAGGCGTAGGCCGAGTTGGCATGGCTGCGCATGAAGAAGCCCGGGCCCAGGGTCGGGATCTCCTTGATCAGCTTCCAGGTCTTGAGGTCGATCACCGAGACCAGGCCCTTGCTGATGTTCGGCGTGGCGAACACCCAGTCGCCGTTGCGCTGCCAGTAGGTCCCCGAGCCCAGGTGCGGCATGCCGGGCAGGGCGATGTTGGCCACCACCCGGCCGCTGTCCAGGTCCAGCACCTGGCCGCCCTGGGCCTGGCGTGAAGTGGCCAGCAACTGGCGGTAGTCGGGTGAAAAGGAAAAGTCGTCGAGCATGTCCTGGGCCTGGATCCGCCGTGGGCTGAAGTCCGGGCTGCTGCCGGCGCTGGACAGCTCCCAGACTTCCTTCACGTCCTTGAGCGCGACGATGAAGCTGTCCCGGGGCGGGGCGGTGTACACCGCGCTGACCCGCGACGGGGTGCCGTCCTGGCCGACGGCGGCGATGCTCTTGACCGGGGTCAGGTCGCGCGCGTCCAGCAGCACCAGGTTGCCCGGCAGGTAATTGCCCACCAGCACCCAGCGCCCATCCTTGCTCACCGCCAGGTTGCGGGTGTTGAGCCCGGCCCGCACCTGGGCCACCAGCTTGAGGTTGTGCAGGTCGTACTGGCTGACCCAGCCATCGCGGGAGGCCAGGTAGACGAAGCGCCCGTCGGGGGAGAATTTCGGCCCGCCGTGCACGGCGAAATGGGTGGCGAAACGCGCCAGCACGGTGAAGCGGTCGCCATCGAGGATGCTGATGTGGTGGTCGCCGGCTTCCACCACCACGAACAGGTTCAGCGGGTCGGCGCCATGCTGGGGCGTGGCGGGCAGTTGCTCGACGGGGTTGAGCACCTGGTGGCTGGCGCGGACCTGCTCCTCGCTCCAGGTCGGCGGCGTGGCCGGCGGTTGTTGCAGGTAGGCGGCCAGGCCGTCGATGCGCTCCGGCCCCAGCACCTGGGCGAAGCCGGCCATCTGGCTGGCCGGACGGCCGGCGCTGATCACTTGGCGGATCTCGGCCGGCTTGATCCGTCCCAGGCTCTCGGGCAGCAAAGCCGGCCCGCTGCCGCCAAAGCGGTTGGCAGCGTGGCAGGCCTGGCAATGCTGCTGGTAATCCCGGGCGGCCTGGTCGAGGGCCGGGCTGCCGTGGGCCGGGCTGATCCACAACAGCGGCAGCAACCACAGGGCCCTCATGGCGTCAGCTCCAGTTCGAGCCCGGCGCCGGCGAAATGCGCGGGTTGCTCCATGCTGTGCTGGGCGAACAAGCCGACCACCTTGCCGATCACGGTGAGCGTCGGGGTGGCCAGGGAGCATTGCCCGGCCAATGCCGGCAGTTGCGCCAGGCGGCCACGCAGGACCTGCTGGTCGCGGCAGGTGCCCCGGCTGATCAACGCCGCCGGGGTATCGGCGGCCAAGCCGGCGGCCAGCAGGCGCTCGGTGATCAACCCGAGGTTGCCCAGCCCCATGTAGAACACCAGGGTCTGGCTGCTGTCGGCCAGGTTCTGCCAGGGCAGGTCGAGGGCGCCATCGCGTTGCAGGTGGCCCGTGATGAAGCGGCAGGAGCTGACCAGGTCGCGATGGGTCAGGGGAATCCCGGCATAGGCGCTGCAACCGGCCGCGGCGGTGATGCCCGGCACCACCTGGCAGTCCACGCCTTGTTGCAGCAGGTAGTCCAGTTCCTCGGCGCCACGGCCGAAGATGAACGGGTCGCCGCCCTTGAGCCGCACCACCCTCAGCCCTTGTTGGGCCAGCTCGGCCAGCAGCTGGTTGATCCGCGGTTGCGGCAGGCTGTGGTAGCCGCTGCTCTTGCCCACGTAGTGGCGCTGGCAACGGCTGGGAATCAGCGCCAGCAGCTCGGCGCTGATCAGCCGGTCATGGACCACGGCATTGGCCTGCATCAGCAGGCTCCAGGCACGCAGGGTCAACAGGCGCGGATCGCCCGGCCCGGCGCCGACCAGGGCGACTTCCCCGGGGTTGAACGGCGAGTGAAGGGCGGAAGGTAGAGTGAGGGCTGAATGCATGTGGGCGATCCTCGATCCATCATCAGGGTGGCCGGCTGCGCCTGTATCGACGCTTGCCGGGCCAGGTTCTCAACAGGTGACGCAGGGAATGCGGGCGAGCGGTGGCAGGCCGATTTCTTCATCGCTCAGGTGGCAGCCCGGGTCCTGGCCCCAGAGGTCGCCGGCGGCCCAGGCGCGGGTGCGGGTATTGCCGTTGCAGATCTGAAGCCAGCGGCAGCTGGCGCAACGCCCGGTGACGGCACGTGGATGCTGGCGCAACTGGCGCAGCAGGGCGTCGGGTTGCTCCAGCCACAGGGTGCGAAATGGCGTGCGCCGTACGTTGCCCACCGAGTGTTGCCACCAGTAGGTGTCGGGGTGCACTTCGCCGGTGTTGTCGATATTGGCGATGCCGCTGCCCGAGGCATTGCCGCCCCAGGCCCGGAGCATCTGTTCCAGCTGTGGGTACTGCCCGGGAAGGTGGTGCCGGGTCCAGTGCAGCAGGAGGATGGCGTCGGCGTCGTTGTTGCCGCTGACGAAGTCGCTGTCACGGCCCTGGGCGATGTCCTCCCAGGCCCGGTCGAACAACAGCGCCATGGCCTCGCGGCTCATCTGCAGGTGGGCATCGAGGCCGCGGCTGCGTTTGCCCCTGCCACTGTAGTTGAGGTGCGAGAGGTAGAACTTCTGCACGTCCAGGTCGCGCATCAGGGCCAGCAGCTCGGGCAGTTGTTGGTGGTTGTCGCGGGTCAGGGTGGTGCGCATGCCCACGCGGATGCCTCGCTCGCGACACAGGCGCATGGCCTTGAGCGAGCGGGCGAAGCTGCCCTTGAGCTGGCGAAAGCTGTCGTGGGTGTCCTGCAGGCCGTCGATGCTGATGCCCACGTAGTCGAAATCGGCGGCGCTCACTTGCTCGATATTGTTCTCGTCGATCAGCGTGCCGTTGCTCGACAGCGCGACGAACATGCCATGGGCCCGGGCGTGGGCGCTGAGCTGGAACAGATCGTCGCGCAGCAGCGGCTCGCCGCCGGAGAGGATCAGCACCTTGACCCCGGCCTCGGCCAAATCGTCGATCACCTGCAAGGCCGCCGAGGTGTCGAGCTCGTCGCGGAACACGCTGTCGGCCGAGGTGGCGTAGCAGTGCTTGCAGGTCAGGTTGCACCGGCGCAGCAGGTTCCAGATCACCACCGGCGGGCGGATGCTGCCCGGTGTGCTGGTGCGGGGGGGCGGCGCCTGGCCGGCCAGGACGCGCAGGTAATGGCTGATCCTCAACATGCAACTCTCCTTGTCTCAGTGCTGTTGGGCGTGCAGGCGCAGGCCGGTCTTCTTCAGGATGCGGCTGCTGACCAGCATCTCGTCGGCCCGGCAGGCCTGTCCCAGCAGATAGCGCAGGTGCTCGCGATAGCTGTCGATCTCCATGGCGCTGCGGCCGTGGACCATGGCGAACAGGTTGTAGCGCCACTGCTCGCGGCGCGGGCGCCGGTAGCAATGGCTGACGAAGGGCTGGGCGCCGATCAGTTGGCCCAGGCGCGGCATGTGCTCGTCGTCGACGTCCCAGACGGTCATGCCGTTGAAGCGATAACCCAGGCGATAGTGGTTGGGCACCGCGGCGATGCGGCGGATAGCGCCCTCGGCCTGCAGGCGCTGGAGCAGCTCCAGGGTTGCGTCGCGGCTCAGTTGCAGTTGCTCGGCCAGCCAGCCCCAGGGGTCGTCCACCAGGGGCAGGCCGGCCTGGGTCAGGGCCACCAGGCGCAGCTCCAGCGCGCGTTCAGACCGGGAAGTACAGGCCGACATGGTAGGTCTCCTCCTTGGGCAGGTTGAGCACCGCAAGGCCGCTGTCCTGCTCGATGCGCCGCAGGGTCTGGCGCAGCTCGCGCTCGCTGGCGCAACCGAGCACGAACCACATGTTCCAGGCATGTTCGCGACGGTAGTTGTGGGCCACCTCGGGCATGGCCTCCAGCAGCGCCGCGACTGCCTCGAAGCGTTCCTCGGGCACGCGCAGCGCCGCCAGGGTGAAGGCACCGCCCAGGCGCTCGATATCGAACATCGGGCCGAAGCGGGTCAGGGTGCCGTCGTCCAGCAGGCGCTGCACGCGCTGGCGCAGGACCTGGCTGTCGCTGCCCAGTTCCCGGGCCAATACCTGCCAGGGATCGGGCACCAGCGGCAGGCCCAGTTGCAGGCGGTTGACCAGGCGCCGGTCCAGCTCATCCATGGCTCACCGCCCCCGGGGCGAAGCGCCCGCCGCACTGCTTGAAGGCCTGGGTGCTGAACAGCACCTGGTGGGGCAGGTCACTGAGCAGATGGCGCTGCAACAGGTCGTGGATCTGCGCCTCGACCCGTTGGCGCTGGCGGCCGTGGATCATGCAGAACAGGTTGTAGCGCCATTGCGGCAGGCGCCGCGGCCGCTGGTAGCACAGGCTCACCGCCGACTCGCCGCCCAGGCGCTGGCCGACTTCGTCGATCAGCGCGTCGGGGATGTCCAGTACCAACATGGCGTTGGCGGTAAAACCCAGGGCGCGATGGTTGAGCACCAGGCCCAGGCGGCGAAACAGCCCCTGGTGCTGCCATTGTTCGACCTGGGCCAGCACCTGGGGCTCTTCGGCGCCGATCTGCCGGGCCAGGGCTTGGTAGGGGCGGGCCTCCAACGGCAGGCCGGTCTCCAGCAGGCGGCGCAGGGCCAGGGCCTGGCAGGCATCGAGGGCGGCGTTCATGGGGCGTCTCCCAGGGCGAAACCCAGGTCGATGCGATAGGCCGTGAGCATCGGCAGGTCCAGGGGGACCAGGCCGGTGTCGGCCTGTAATTCGGCGAGGACGTTCTGCAGGTGCGCCCGGTCCGGTCCGGTGAGCACGAACCACAGGTTGTAGTGGTGCTCGCGGGCGTAGTTGTGATTGACCTCGGGGTAGTGGTTGATGCGTTCGGCCACTTGCTGCAGGCGCTCCTGGGGCACCGCCAGGGCCGCCAGGGTGCTGGCCCCGGCGCGGCGGTGCTCGAACACCGGGCCGATGCGCGAGAGGCGCCCGTGCTCGGTCATCCGCTGCAGGCAGGCGATCACCTGCTCCTGGCTGCAATCCAGGGCCTGGGCCATTTCCAGGTAGGGTTCGGCGCACACCGGCATGCCGTGCTGGAAGCGTTCGATCAGGCGTTGCTCCAGGGTATCGAGGGGCATGTCAGTACCCCATCTGCTGGGCGCGGCTGCTGAAGAAGATTCCGCTGGGCGCGGCGGCCGGCAGGCTGTGCCGCAGCTGGAGGCGGTAGGGGTCCCAGATTTGCAACTGGTCGCCATCGCGCACCGACAGCCACAACTGGTCGCCACGGGCGGTGAATTCCATATGCAACACCCCGGGCCCGGGCCGCAGGTCGGCGACGATCTGGTGGCTCTGGCTGTCGATCACCTGCACCCGGTCGTTGTCCGGGTAGGCGAAGTTGACCCACAGCTGGCGGCCATCGGGGCGCGCGGTGACGAACACCGGCTGGCCGGCCACGGCGATGGCGGCGCTCTGCTGCCAACTGCGCGCATCCATCACCAGTACCTGGTGGCGGCCCACGGCGGGGACGAACGCCTGCTCGCCCGCTACGGCCCAGCCTTCCAGGTGGGGCATCTTGTACACCGGCAGTTTTTCCTGGCCACGGCCATAGTCGCCAAGCACTCGCTTGACCCCGCGTTCCGGGTGCCAGAGGTCGAGCTGGGCCATGCCATCCTCGCCGAACAGGCCGGCCATGTAATAGCGGCCGTCGGTGGTGATCAGCGCATCGTAGGGCTGCTGGCCGATGCCGGTGTAACGGGTGATGCGCGGTGTGTTGCCCTGGCTGAAGTCGGCGCTCCAGATCTCGCCGGTGTCGAACAGGCTGAACACGAAACGCTGGCCCGGGGCATCCACCAGGCCCACCACCCGCGAGCGCTGCTTGCCGCCGGCCAGCAGGGTGGCGGGGATATCGGCCACAAGCTCCAGGGTGGCGGCGTCGAACACCTTGACCCCGCCCGGCACATAGTTGGATACCGCAATCAGGCGCCCGTCCTGGCTGATGGCGCCGCCGATGCTGTTGCCGCCCTGGATCACCCGCCGGGCGATGCGCTGTTCGAGCAGGTCGACCTGGGTCAGGCCGCCGTCGCGGCCGAACACATAGGCGTAGCGCTGGTCGCGGGAGAACACCGCCGAGGCGTGGGACAGGTCGCCCAGCCCTTCGATACGGGCCAGGGCCCGGCCCTGGCTGCTCTCGACGATCTGCACGCTGCCGGTGGCACGCTCCACCACCAGGCCCAGGTCGCCACTGCCACGCAGCGGGGCCTGGGCACAGGCGGACAACAGCAGGGCGCACGCCGCGCCGAGCATCAGGGGACGGATCATGGTTCAGAGGTTCCTTGCAAGAGATGATCGACCAGCCAGCCGATGTCCTCGGCGCTCAGTAGCGGCTCCCAGGGCGGCATGGCGGTGCCGGGGCGACCCAGGCGCACGGTGGCGACCAGGCCGTCGCGGGGTTTGCCGGCCAGGGCGGCAGGGGTCAGTTCCGGGCCCAGGCCGCCGGTCAGGTGCAGGCCATGGCAGGCGCCGCAGTCCTGTTCCAGCAGGTGTTGCAACTGCGCCTGGCGCTGGGCGTCAGGCGCGGCATGAAGAGGGGGGCAAAGCAGGAGGGTCGCCAGGATCACTGCGCGGGGGTAGCTGTTCATGACGCCCTCCTGGTCGGTTTCATTTCAGGCTCAGGACCCACTTGGCCAGCTGCGCCGCTTCTTCTTCGCTGACCGCGTTGGCCGGCATCGGGATCGGCCCCCAGTTGCCCTGGGTGCCGTTCTTGATGTGTCCGGCCAGGGTCTGGGCCGCACCGGCGACCCCGGCATTCTTGGCCGCCACCTCCTTGAGCGCAGGCCCCACCAGCTTGCTGTCCACGCTATGGCAGGCCACGCAGGACTTGCTCTGGAACAGGGCCAGGCCGTCGTCGGCCAAGGCGGTTTGCAGGTTCAACGCACAGCCCAGGACGAAGAGTGAAAGCAGGGTATTTTTCATGGCGATTCCTTGCGTTGATAAAACTCAATAAATGTCGTTCTGGGTGTTGTAGACATTGAACTTGCCGGTGGGGGTGATCAGCCGCTGGTCCTTGATTACCTGCTTGACGGCCAGGGTCTTGTCGTCGATCACCACCAGCGCCGACTCCTCGGTCTGGCCGTTCCACACCGAGAACCAGACCTCGTCACCGGCCTTGTTGTACTCGGGCTGCACCACCCGCAGGGCGCCTTGCTTGATGCCGGAGTATTCGGCGATCGGCAGCACCTTGTAGCCGGCGTCGAGCTTGTCGATGTCGAACACCGCCACCGACTGGCTGAGCTTGGCGTCGGGGTTGAGGGTGGTATCCACGTACAGGTGGCGGGATGCGGGGTGGGTCTTGATGAACAGCGAGCCGCCGCCCTGGCCCTTGAGCGAGCCCACTTGTTTCCAGGCGTATTGCGGGTGCTTGGCCGGGTCGGTGCCGATCATCGAGATGCCGGCGTCGCCCAGGTGGCTGGTGGCCCACACCGGGCCGAACTGCGGATGGTCGAAGTTGGCGCCACGGCCCGGGTGCGGGGTCTTGCCCACGTCCACCAGGGCAGTCAGGCGACGCTCCTTGGAGTCGATCACCGCCACCTTGTTGGAGTTGTTGGCCGCCGTCATGAAGTAGCGGTGGCTGCTGTCCCAGCCGCCGTCATGCAGGAATGGCGCGGCATCGATGCTGGTGATGGTCAGGTTCTTGATGTCCTCGTAGTTGACCAGCATGACCTTGCCGGTTTCCTTGACGTTGACGATGAACTCCGGCCATTCGTGGGAGGCGATGATCGCCGCCACCCGTGGCTCGGGGTGGTACTCCTGCTTGTCGACGGTCATGCCCCGGGTCGAGACGATCTGCCTGGGCTCCAGGGTCTGGCCATCCATGATGGTGAACTGCGGCGGCCAGTAGGAGCCGGCGATGGCGTACTTGTCCTCGTAGCCCTTGAACTTGGAGGTCTCCACCGAGCGTGCCTCGATGCCCACCTTGATCTCCGCGACCTTGGTCGGCTCCTTGGGCCACAGGTCGATCATGTCGATGCGCGCATCGCGGCCGATCACCAGCAAGTAGCGTCCGGACGCGGAGATCCGCGAAATGTGCACGGCATAGCCGGTCTCGATGAGCTTGACGATCTGCTTGCTGTCGCCGTCCACCAGGGCGATCTTGCCGTCGTCGCGCAGGGTCACCGAGAACAGGTTCTGCAGGTTGAGGGTGTTCATTTGCCGGGTCGGGCGGTCCTCGGGCTTGACCAGCAGCTTCCAGGTGTTGCGGGTCTCGGCCATGCCCCATTCCGGCGGGGTGGGCGGGGTGTGCTGGATGAAGTTGGCCATGGTGGTGATCTGCGCCTTGGTCAGGGCGTTGGAGGTGCCCCAGTTGGGCATGCCCGCCGGCGAGCCGTAGGTGATCAGCGCTTCGAGGTAGGCCTGGCCACGGGCCTGGGTGATGTCCGGAGTCAGGGGCTTGCCGGTGGCGCCCTTGCGCAGTACGCCATGGCAACCGGCACAGCGCTGGAAGTAGATCTCCTTGGCGGCGTCGAAGTCGGCCTGGCTCATGTCCGGCGCCCCGGCGCTGGTGACCATGGCCGGCGGTGCCGCACCCGATGCCTTGGACTCGGCGGCGGCAGTGGGAAGGGCCAGCGCCAGCGCCGAACAGAGGCTGGCGACGGACAGGGCAAGGGTTTTTCGATTACTGATCAGCATCCTTCTCTCCTCAGGCATGACCTTTGCGATGTGCTGGGAGGGCCAGGACAGAGCGCAGGTTCTTGGTGCACAAGAAGGCTATTGCGCAGCAGGGCATTGCTCACTTGATCGCGATCAAGTTTGCCTTTCGCGCTGCTTGCCAGGTTGTCGCAGGGACTCTTAGCGTGATCGCGAACCCGTCGTCATCCAGGTATCCCATGGACCTCGCTGAACCCCGCTGCGAACCCTTCTACCAGGCTCAGGGCAACGAGCCGGCCCTGTTCGAGCAAGCCTGGCGCCACGGCCTGCCGGTGCTGATCAAGGGCCCCACCGGCTGCGGCAAGACCCGCTTCGTCCAGCACATGGCCCAGCGCCTGCAACTGCCGCTGCACACCGTGGCTTGCCACGACGACCTGAGCGCCGCCGACCTGGTGGGTCGGCACCTGATCGGTGCCCATGGCACCTGGTGGCAGGACGGTCCGCTGACCCGGGCGGTGCGCGAGGGCGGTATCTGCTACCTCGACGAAGTGGTGGAGGCGCGCCAGGACACCGTGGTGGTGCTGCACCCTTTGGCCGACGACCGCCGCGAGCTGTTTTTGGAACGCACCGGCGAAGTGCTCAAGGCGCCGCCGTCGTTCATGCTGGTGGTGTCCTATAACCCCGGCTACCAGAACCTGCTCAAGGGCATGAAACCCAGCACCCGCCAGCGCTTCGTGGCCATGCGCCTGGGTTACCCGGATGCCGCGCAGGAGGAGCGCATCGTTCGCCGCGAGGCCGGGGTCGATGCGGCCCTGGCCAGCCAGGTGGTCAAGCTCGGCCAGGCCCTGCGCCGGCTCGACCAGCACGACCTGGAGGAGGTGGCCTCGACCCGCTTGCTGATCTTCACCGCGCGTCTGATCGGCGCCGGTATGGACCCGCGCCAGGCGTGCCTGGCCTGCCTGGCCGAGCCACTGAGCGACGACCCGGTGACCGTGGCGGCGCTGATGGACGTGGTCGATGTGCACTTCCCCTGAACCGAGGGCACGCCGCTTGCCGGGGGACCTGGCGATGTGGCTGTTCATCCTGGTCGAGCTGTCGGTGTTCGCCTTGCTGATCCTGGCGTTCGCCGTGACCGCGCAACTCAAGCCGCAACTGTTCGCCAGCGGCCGCTCCTTGCTCGACACCTCCACCGGCCTGGCCATGACCCTGAGCCTGCTGGGGGCCGGGTTGCTGGCGGCGCTGGCCCTGGAGCAACTGCGCGAGCTGCGGCCTCGGCGGGCGGCCTGCCTGCTGGGCCTGGCCTGCTGCGTGGCCGGGGTCTATGCCTGGCTCAAGCTCGGCGAGTACCGGCACCTGGCGGACCTGGGCCTGGGGCTGGAGCACGACACCTTCTTCACCCTGTACTGGCTGCTCACCGGCTTTCACTTCCTGCATGTGCTGCCGGGCATGGCGATCCTCGCCTGGCTGGCCTACCGCGCCTGGACCCGGGCCCCGCTAGTCGATAGCGGCTTCGAATCCGGGGTGTTGTATTGGCACATGGTGGACCTGGTGTGGGTGGTGCTGTTCCCGCTGGTCTACATCCTGGATTGAGGAGATCCCCATGACGGCTTCACGCATCCTGCTGCTGTGCGGGCTGGCCCTGGCCGTGCTCAGCCTGGGCACCGTGCTGCTGGGCCAGGGCGGGTGGGTCATGGCCCTGGCGGTGGCCAAGGCCTGGCTGATTACCGAGGGCTTCATGGAATTGCGCCACAGTTCCTGGCGCTGGCGCTTGCCAATGCTGGCCTGGGCCCTGGTGGTGCTGGCTCTGGTGGGCCTGGTATCGCACCTGCCGGGCAAAGCCTGAGTAAAACAATCGGCCTTTCTTGATTGCCATCAAGCGGTTTCCGACCCCGCGCTTTCTATCATGGCCACGCCAAGCAAAGAGGACGCGACCATGTCAGAGACCTTCACCAAGGGCATGGCCAGGAACATCTATTTCGGGGGAAGCGTGTTCTTCTTCCTGATATTCCTGGCCTTGACCTATCACACCGAGCAGACCTTTCCCAAACGTAGCAACCAGGCGCAGCTGACCGAGGCAGTGGTGCGCGGCAAGACGGTCTGGGAGCAGAACAACTGCGTCGGCTGCCACACGCTGCTGGGCGAGGGTGCGTACTTTGCGCCGGAGCTGGGCAACGTCTACAAGCGCCGTGGCGGCGAGGAGGGGTTCAAGCCCTTCATGCAGGCCTGGATGAAGATGCAGCCTTTGGGCGTGCCCGGGCGCCGGGCCATGCCGCAGTTCCACCTGAGCGAGCAAGAGGTCGACGATATCGCCGAATTCCTCAAGTGGAGCTCGAACATCGACACCAACGGCTGGCCGCCCAACAAGGAGGGCTGAGTGATGAGCATTGCCAATCCACATCTGAAATTCGCCTCGCAGGCCGTGGCCAAACCCTACTTCGTGTTCGCCCTGATGCTGTTCCTCGGCCAGGTGCTGTTCGGCCTGATCATGGGCCTGCAATACGTGGTCGGCGACTTCCTGTTCCCCACCATCCCGTTCAACGTGGCGCGCATGGTCCACACCAACCTGCTGATCGTCTGGCTGCTGTTCGGCTTCATGGGCGCGGCCTACTACCTGGTGCCGGAGGAAGCCGACCGCGAACTGCACAGTCCGAAACTGGCGATCATGCTGTTCTGGGTGTTCGCCGTGGCCGGGGTGCTGACCATCCTCGGCTACCTGCTGGTGCCCTATGCGGGCCTGGCCCGGCTGACCCACAACGAACTGCTGCCGACCATGGGCCGGGAGTTCCTGGAGCAGCCGACCATCACCAAGCTGGGCATCGTGCTGGTGTGCCTGGGGTTCCTCTACAACATCGGCATGACCCTGCTCAAGGGTCGCAAGACCACGGTCAGCATGGTGATGATGACCGGCCTGATCGGCCTGGCGGTGTTGTTCCTGTTCTCCTTCTACAATCCCGGCAACCTGGCCCGCGACAAGTTCTACTGGTGGTGGGTGGTGCACCTCTGGGTGGAAGGCGTGTGGGAATTGATCATGGGTTCGATGCTGGCCTTCGTGCTGATCAAGATCACCGGCGTCGACCGCGAGGTGGTGGAGAAGTGGCTGTACGTGATCATCGCCATGGCGCTGATCAGCGGCATCATCGGCACCGGCCACCACTTCTTCTGGATCGGCGCGCCCGAGGTCTGGTTGTGGGTCGGCTCGATCTTCTCGGCCCTGGAACCGCTGCCGTTCCTGGCCATGGTGATGTTCGCCTTCACCATGGTGCGCAACCGCCGGCGCCAGCACCCCAACCGCGCCGCCACACTGTGGGCCAAGGGCACCACGGTCACCGCGTTCTTCGGTGCCGGGGTCTGGGGCTTCCTGCACACCCTGGCGCCGGTCAACTACTACACCCACGGCACGCAACTGACTGCGGCCCACGGCCACCTGTCGTTCTACGGGGCCTACGCGATGATCGTCATGACCCTGATCAGCTACGCCATGCCGCGCTTGCGCGGTCTGGGCGAGGCGCCCGACGAGCGTGCGCAGACCCTGGAAATCTGGGGCTTCTGGCTGATGACCCTGTCGATGGTGATGATCACCTTGCTGCTCACCGCCGCCGGCGTGGTCCAGGTGCTGCTGCAACGCTGGGCCGAAGACGGCAGCGCCTTGCCGTTCATGTCCACCACCGAGCACCTGCGTGGCCTGTTCTGGGCGCGCCTGGCCAGTGGCGTGGGCTTCATGGCCGGGCTGATCTGCTACCTGCTGAGCTTTCGCCAGCGGGGTCGCGCCGCCCTGGCCGCACCGGTCCCGGTGGTCGCGTCCTGAGGCTGGCTGGCGCTTTAAAAAAACCGCGGCCCGGCCAGTGCGGCGGGCCGCTTCCTGGCGTTCAGAGGAGGTGCCGCAATGGCCTTCACGGTTGAACTGGAAGAATGGGTCGGCAGCGTCTGGCATCGCTTCATCACTCGCCGGGCCAGTAGCGATTTTCCCGAGGCGCGGGTCGAGCTGGCGTCCCGGCAGCGTGCCCTGGCCGTGCTGTATCGGGCCATGGGCGGTGCGCCCGGCAAGAACCTCGAGGCGGCCAGCGAGCGCGACCTGTTGCTGCGCCGCAGCCTGCTGCAGCAGATCGCCGGGACGTGCCGGCAAGCGCCCCTGGCCTGTTGCGACGAACAACACCTGCGCTTGCCGGCCAGCCTGGCGGTGTTTCCCGATCCCCAACTGAATACGGAACTCTATCGCTGGCTGGTGCTGCTGGCGGCCCAGGCCGGCCCCATGCGCCACTGGGGGCGAGACAACCAGCGCTGGACCCAGGCATTGCTGCAGGCCTATCCGGGGCTGGCCGCGCGCTACCGGCGCCTGGTGGAGGCGCACCTGCAGTTGCGCCCCGACCCGGCCACGCTGCGACCGGACGAGGCAGCCCTGGAGCGCGCCCTGTGCCAGGCCCTGCGCGAGCCGGGCAGTGTCCGTGAGTTTCCCCGTAGCGAACGGGCCGCCTGGCCGCTGCCCCTGTGGCTGTATCCGCCGCTGCACCTTTGCAGCCCGCAGGCGGCGGACTTCGAGCAGGACGACAGCCCACTGCCGGCCAGTGCCGGTGAGCAACAGGGCGGGCGCAAGCGGGCCACGCGCATCGATGACGCGCCGGCCAAGGGCGGCCTGTTGATCGTGCGCCTGGAGAACCTGTTCAGTTGGACCGAGCACGTCGAGCTCGACCGCTGGGAGGATGACAGCCAGGACCCCGACGCCGCCCGGGTCGCCGAGGACCTCGACCACCTGACCCTGTCGCGCACGCGGATCCGCAAGGGTGGCGGCCTCAAGTTGCACCTGGACCTGCCACCGGCGGACATCGACGACCTGCCCCTGGGCGAGGGCATCAAGCTGCCGGAGTGGGATTATCGCCAGGGCCGGCTGCGGGAGGACTTCGTCAACCTGCAGCTGTTCGAGCCACGGGATTGCCAACCGCAAGCGCTGCCGGGCCATCTGCAAGCCCCGGCCCGGCGCTTGCGCCGCCAGTTCGAGCAGTTGCGCGACCGGCGCCAATGGCTGCGCCAGCAACCCCAGGGCAGCGAGCTGGACCTGCAAGCCTGGTTGGACTTCCACGTCGAGCGCCAGCACGGGCGCAGCGCCGCGCGCGGTTTGTTCCTGGAGCGGCGCCAGACCCAGCGCGACCTGGCGTGCCTGCTGCTGGCGGATGTGTCGATGTCCACCGATGCGCACCTGAACGACCAGCACCGGGTGATCGAGGTGATCCGCGACAGCCTGCTGCTGTTCGGCGAGACCTTGTCGCTGCTCGGCGACGATTTCGCCTTGTACGGTTTCTCCTCGCTGCGCCGCCAGCAGGTACGACTGCAAGAACTCAAGGGTTTCGACCAGGCCTACGACGACCGTATCCGGGGCAAGATCCAGGGCCTCAGGCCCGGCTACTACACCCGCATGGGCGCAGCGATCCGCCAGGCCACGCGCCTGCTGCAAGGGCGCAAGCACCAGCGCAAGCTGCTGTTGCTGCTCACCGATGGCAAGCCCAACGACCTGGATCTGTACGAAGGGCGCTATGGCGTCGAAGACACCCGTGAGGCGCTGCGCGAAGCCCGGCGCCAGGGGCTCACGCCGTTCTGCATCACCATCGATCGCGAGGCCGGGGCCTATCTGCCGTACATGTTCGGCAGCCACGGCTACAGCCTGATCCACCAGCCCGAGCAGCTACCCCTGCGCCTGCCGCAGCTGTACCGCCAATTGACCCAGCCCTGAGGCCGGGTCGAGGGCGATGCCTAGCGCGGCAACCACAGCACCATCGCCAGGCAGAACAGCGTCAGGGCGATGCAGAACCCCATGAAGCGCTTCTGCCGGCGTGCTCCGGCCTGGGCCGCCCTGGCCGGCAGCGGCATGCCGCAGTGCTGGCAGTGGTCGGCCCCGGGCGGATTGTCCTGCTGGCAGTACAGGCATTGCGCCTGGGAGCTCATTCGAATTGCTCCAGCCGTGGCCGGTCGAGAATGACGATGCGCCGGCCGTCCTGGCTGATGATCTTGTCGTCGATCAGGCGCCGGATGATCCGCGAGAAGGTCTCGGGCTGGATCGCCAGGTGGCCGGCGATCAGTTGCTTGGCCATCGGCAGCTCGAACTGGCGCTCCACGGGCTGGGCCTGCATCAGCTGGGTGAGCAGGTAGCGCACCACCCGGTGGGTGGCGTTTTTCAGCGACAGCGTCTCGATCTCGTTGACCCGCTGGTGCAGGCGTACGCAGAGCTTGCCCAGCAGGGCGAAGGTCAGCCGGTTGTTGCTTTGCAGCAGGCGGATATAGGTGGCATTGGACAGCCGGTAGAGCTGCGTGGGGCCGACGGCCTCGGCCGAGGCCACGTAGTTGGGGGTGTCCATCAGCATCATCGCTTCGGCGAAGGTCTGGCGCGGGCCGATCACCTCGAAGACCTTCTCCTGGCCGTCCGGGGTCAGGCGGTAGATCTTCACCGCCCCGGCAATGACGAAATAGAACGCATCGGCGGATTCGCCCTGGTGGAACAGCGGCTCGCCCTTGTCGACGCTGAGCAGTTGGCTGGTGGCCATCAACTCGTCGAGCTGCTCGTCGTTCAAGGGCTCGAACAGGTGATGGCTGCGCAAGATCTGGTGGTGGACTCGGTGAAGCACCATGGCTATTGATCCTCATGTGGGCAAGGGCAGGGAAGGGGTTCAGACCAGGCTCAGAACCTGTTCACGATCTGCTGCGCTTAGCTCATGCGGCGTTAAAAATGCCTTCGAAATGCTCATTTAGGGCCCTAAATTGCGCTTTCTCAGCCATTTTTGCCTTGCCTGAGCGTCGCTCGCTAGAGCGTGAACAGGTTCTCAGGGAAATACCGCTGGCGGTCGCCACCAGGGCGCTGAGGATGCAGAACCAGGCCAGGGGCTGGATGATGTTTTTCATGGGAACTCCAGGAACGCGGGACAGCTTTGCCGAGCAAGACCCGGACCAGGCCCCGGCCCCCGCAAATCCTGGGCCTGAATGGCGACAGGGTTTAAATGACCCTGGTGATTAGGGTTCTAATGACCATGATCGGGTTGTTTTTACCCTGTGATGGGTACAAGGGTGCCGGCCAGCCGCGCCCGGGTACAGGGCACGACCCTTGCACTACCCGCCTGGACAGCCAGGTTGCGGTTGTCGTCGACCAGCTCATCGACTGCTTCGTTGATGTGGCGCAGCGGCGACGGTCGGCGAATGGCAGAAGGTGACGCCGGGATTCGCTTCGCCGTGGATAGCACCGGCAACAAGGTAAGGAGTGGCTTGATGCAAGTACTTGATCGCCGTAAGGCCCTGGCCGTAGCGCCGTTGTTGCGCCTGGCGTTCCGTCCGATGTTCCTCGCCGGCTGCGTCCTCGCGCTGCTGGCGATACCGCTGTGGCTGGCGGCGTTGCAGGGCGTGCTGGGCAGTTGGCAGCCCGCGGGCGGCTGGCTGGCCTGGCACCGCCACGAGCTGGTATTCGGTTTCGGCCTGGCGATCATCGCCGGGTTCCTGCTCACCGCAGTGCAGACCTGGACCGGCCAGCCGGGCCTGTCCGGCAAGCCGCTGGCGGGCCTGGCGCTGTTGTGGCTGGCCGCCCGGGTAGCCTGGCTGACGGACCTGCCCTGGCCGCTGCTGGCGCTGCTGGAGCTGGGCTTTCCATTGCTGGTGGCGCTGGTCATGGCGCGGACCCTGTGGCGGGTGCGCCAGCAGCGCAACTATCCGCTGGTGCTGGTCCTGCTGTTGCTGACGGCGGTGGATGGCCTGGCGGTGTGCGGCCTGGTGCGTGGCGATGAGGGCTGGCAGCGCCAGGCGGTGCTGGCCGGCATCTGGCTGGTGGCGGCGATCATGGGCCTGATCGGTGGCCGGGTGATTCCGTTCTTCACCCAGCGCGGGCTGGGGCGGGCCGAGGCGGTGGCGCCCTGGCCCTGGCTCGACTGGCTGTTGCTGGGCGGTTCGGCCCTGGTGGCGCTGCTGTATGCCGCTGGGTTGGCCCTGGCCCCGAGCCCCTGGCTGGGCCTGTTGTTCGCCTTCCTGGCGCTCGGGCACCTGGTACGCCTGTGGCGCTGGCATGATCGCGGCCTGTGGCAGGTACCGCTGCTGTGGTCGCTGCACCTGGCCTATGCCTGGCTGGCGCTGGCCTGCCTGGGCATGGCCCTGTGGCATGGCGGGGTGGCGCTGAACCCGAGCCTGGCGGTGCACTGCCTGACCATCGGCGCCATGGCCGGGTTGATCCTGGCGATGATCGCGCGGGTCAGCCTCGGCCATACCGGACGGCCGTTGCAGCCACCGGCGGGGATGACCCAGGCCTTTATCCTGATCAACCTGGCCGGCGTCTGCCGGGTGCTGCTGGTGCCCTGGCTGCCCCAGGCCGGGTTGTGGCTGGCGGGCGCGTGCTGGGCCCTGGCCTTCGCCCTGTATGCCTGGCGCTACGGGCCGATGCTGCTGCAGCCACGGGTCGACGGCCACCCAGGTTAAGGTCCGGGAGAGTCCAGGATGTTCTATCCCTATCTGTTGTTGATCCACCTGCTGGCGGCCATCGCATTCATCGGCACGCTGTTCTTCGAGCTGCTCATCTGGCCGGCGGTGCGCCGCCAGGTGCCGGCCACGGCCCAGGCCGAGGTCGACCAGGCGCTGTCGGTGCGCTCGCGCAAGGTCCTGCATGGCGTGGTGGTGTTGCTCTATGGCGCTGGAATCGGCCTGGCCTGGCACCATCGACTGGCCCTGGCGCACCCGCTGGGCAGCACCTTCGCCAGCTTGCTGGGGCTGAAGATCGTCCTGGCCCTGAGCATCATCGGCCACTATCTCCTGCTGGCGTTCTGGCTGCTGGGCGGACGCCTGAGCGAGGCCCGGGCGCTGGGCATCCGCCGCAGCATCCTTGGGCACATGGTGTTGATCGTGATCCTGGCCAAGGCCATGTTCTATTGGCATTGACCGGCGCGGACCGGCCCGTTTCCACCAGGGAACGGGCCGGTC
>NZ_JBYSWT010000038.1:0-79036 GCF_058781435.1 Pseudomonas sp. FW507-12TSA | reverse complement strand
GGTGGGTGATGACGGGATCGAACCGCCGACCCTCTGCTTGTAAGGCAGATGCTCTCCCGGCTGAGCTAATCACCCTTCTCGTTCGGTGTGGCGCGCATTCTACGGAGCAGCCTGCGCTCTGGCAAGCACTTTTTATAATAATTTTTTCAGCCCTTCCAAAGGCTTAGCGAAGGGTTGGCCTGAGCGGCAGCGAAGAGAATAATGCCCTCCTTTGTATAAAGGAGAGATTCACCCCATGTGGTTCAAAAACCTGCTGATCTATCGCCTGACCCAAGATCTGCCCGTTGATGCTGAGGCGCTGGAAACTGCACTGGCGACCAAACTGGCGCGTCCCTGTGCAAGCCAGGAGTTGACCACTTACGGTTTCGTCGCCCCTTTCGGCAAGGGCGAGGATGCTCCGCTGGTGCACGTCAGCCAGGACTTCATGCTGGTGGCCGCACGCAAGGAAGAACGCATCTTGCCCGGCAGCGTGGTCCGCGATGCGGTCAAGGAGAAGGTCGAGGAGATCGAGGCCGAGCAGATGCGCAAGGTCTACAAGAAGGAGCGCGACCAGATCAAGGATGAAATCATCCAGGCCTTCCTCCCCCGCGCCTTCATCCGCCGTTCTTCGACCTTCGCCGCCATCGCGCCGAAACAGGGCCTGATCCTGGTGAACTCGGCCAGCCCCAAGCGTGCCGAAGACTTGCTCTCCACCCTGCGCGAAGTACTCGGCACCCTGCCGGTCCGGCCGCTGACGGTGAAGACCGCGCCGACCGCGATCATGACCGACTGGGTCAAGACCCAGCAGGCCGCCGACGACTTCTTCGTCCTCGACGAATGCGAACTGCGCGATACCCACGAAGACGGTGGCATCGTGCGCTGCAAGCGCCAGGACCTGACCAGCGAGGAAATCCAGCTGCACCTGAGCACCGGCAAGGTGGTCACCCAACTGTCCCTGGCCTGGCAGGACAAGCTGTCCTTCGTGCTGGACGACAAGATGGTGGTCAAGCGCCTGAAGTTCGAAGACCTGCTGCAAACCCAGGCCGAGGAAGATGGTGGCGACGAGGCCCTGGGCCAACTCGATGCCAGCTTCACCCTGATGATGCTGACCTTCGGCGAGTTCCTCCCGGCGCTGTTCGAGGCCCTGGGCGGCGAAGAGATCCCGCAGGGCATCTGACGCCCTGGTCGGACAGCCCATCGCACCAGACGCCACCGCCTTCGGTGGCGTTTTCATATATATGAGGAACAGGCCATGCGCGTACTGGCTGCACTGAGTCGCTTCGTCGGCAACACCTTCGCCTACTGGGTGCTGGTCTTCGCGGTACTGGCGTTTTTCCAGCCGACCTGGTTCATCGGCCTCAAGGCCGCCATCGTGCCGCTGTTGGGCGTGGTGATGTTCGGCATGGGCCTGACCCTGAAGCTCGAGGACTTCGCCGAAGTCGCCCGCCATCCCTGGCGAGTGGCCCTGGGGGTGGTGGCGCATTTCGTCATCATGCCCGGAGTGGCCTGGGCGCTTTGCCAGGGGTTCGAGCTGCCACCCGAGATCGCCGTCGGGGTGATCCTGGTCGGCTGCTGCCCGAGCGGCACCGCGTCCAACGTCATGACCTGGCTGGCCCGGGGCGACCTGGCCTTGTCAGTGGCCATCGCCGCCGTGACCACCCTGCTCGCGCCATTGCTGACGCCTGCCTTGATCTGGCTGCTGGCTTCGGCCTGGCTGCCGGTGTCCTTCATGGAGCTATTCTGGTCGATCCTGCAAGTGGTGCTGCTGCCGATCGTGCTCGGCGTCATGGCCCAGCGTTTGCTGGGCCAGCGAGTACGGCATGCGGTGGAGGTGCTACCGCTGGTGTCGGTGGCGAGCATCGTCATCATCGTCGCCGCAGTGGTCGCCGCCAGCCAGGCGAAGATCGCCGAGTCCGGCCTGCTGATCATGGCCGTGGTGATGCTGCACAACAGCTTCGGTTTCCTGCTGGGCTATTTCACCGGGCGCCTGTTCAAGCTGCCGCTGGCGCAGCGCAAATCCCTGGCACTGGAGGTCGGCATGCAGAACTCCGGTCTCGGAGCCGCCCTGGCCAGTGCGCACTTCTCGCCATTGGCAGCGGTGCCCAGCGCCCTGTTCAGCGTCTGGCACAACATTTCCGGAGCCTTGCTCGCCACATTCCTGCGCCGCATGGATGAACCCGGCGACGCCAAGGAGCAAGCACCAAACGCCAGCGCCTGAAAAACCTCCGCTACCCTGGTTGATTTGCGCAGTATAATGCGCAACGCGGGGACGACCCTGCAGCTCGAATCGAGTGAGTATTTCTGGGGACGACCCCGTCAACCAATGAGGTCAGCATGTCCTGGATCATTCTGTTTTTCGCCGGTCTGTTCGAAGTAGGCTGGGCGGTGGGCCTGAAGTACACCGAGGGCTTCAGCCGTCCACTGCCTACCGCCCTGACCATCCTCGCCATGGCCATCAGCCTGGGCCTGCTGGGCCTGGCCGTGAAGGAACTGCCACTGGGCACCGCCTATGCCATCTGGACCGGCGTCGGCGCAGTGGGAACGGTGATCGCCGGCATCATCCTGTTCGGCGAGTCCATGGCCATGGTGCGCCTAGCCAGCGTGGCCTTGATCATCCTTGGCCTGGTGGGCCTGAAAATCAGCGCCGCCTGACACCCCCCGCGCACAAACAACAACGCCCGCGACATCGCGGGCGTTGTTTTATCCACCGATCACTCAGCGTCGCGTGCCCCGCAGCGCTTCCACCACCACCTGCAACTGGGCCGGTTCCGCGGCCTCCACCGCGACCGGCGAGCCAGCCACCAGGGTGATCCGCGACCAGAAACGATGGAAGAACCCCTTGTTCGGGTCGCGACTGAAGAAGCTCCCCCATAGCCCCTGCAAGGCCAAGGGAATCACCGGCACCGGGGTTTCCTCGAGAATCCGCGTCAGGCCACCCTTGAACTCGTTGATCTGGCCATCGGCGGTCAGCTTGCCCTCCGGAAAGATGCACACCAGCTCACCATCGCGCAGGTACTCGGCAATCTTCTTGAAGGCCTTTTCGTAGATCTCCAGGTCTTCATGGCGACCGGCAATGGGAATAGTCCCGGCAGTGCGGAAGATGAAGTTCAGCACGGGCAGGTTGTAGATCTTGTAGTACATCACGAAGCGAATCGGCCGACGCACCGCGCCCCCAATCAGCAGTGCGTCGACGAAGGACACGTGGTTGCACACCAGCAACGCTGCGCCCTCATCGGGGATCTGCTCCAGGTTGCGATGCTCCACACGGTACATGGAATGGCTGAGCAGCCAGATCATGAAACGCATGCTGAACTCGGGCACCACTTTGAAGATGTAGACGTTGACCGCGATGTTGAGCAGCGACACCACCAGGAACAGATGGGGGATGCTCAGCTTGAGCATGCTCAGCAAGACGATGGAAACCAGCGCCGAGACCACCATGAACAGCGCATTGAGGATGTTGTTGGCGGCAATCACCCGCGCCCGCTCGTGCTCAGGGGTCCGCGACTGGATCAGGGCGTACAGCGGCACGATGTAGAAGCCGCCAAAGATCCCCAGGCCCAGGACATCCAGCAATACCCACCAGGCATGGGCGAAGCCCAGGACCTCGAGCCAGCCATGGCCGGTGGCGCTCTCTGGAATACCGCCAGAATGCCACCACAGCAACAGGCCGAACACCGTCAGCCCCAGGGAACCGAACGGCACCAGGCCGATCTCGACCTTGCGTCCCGAGAGCTTCTCGCAAAGCATCGAGCCCACCGCGATACCCACCGAGAACACGGTGAGGATCAGGGTCACCACCGTCTCGTCGCCGTGCATCCATTCCTTGGCATAAGCCGGGATCTGGGTCAGGTAGATGGCCCCGACGAACCAGAACCAGGAGTTGCCGACGATCGAGCGCGACACCGCCGGCGTCTGGCCCAAGCCCAGGCGCAAGGTCGCCCAGGACTGGCTGAAGATGTTCCAGTCAAGGCGCAGTTGCGCAGAGGCCGCGGCCGCCCGGGGAATGGCCCGGCTGGCCAGGTAACCCAGCACCGCGACGCCGATCATGGCAGCCGAGACGATCGCCGCGTAATGCTCCGAGGACATCATGATCCCGGCGCCGATGGTGCCCGCCAGGATCGCCAGGAAAGTCCCCATCTCCACCAGGCCGTTGCCGCCCACCAGCTCTTCTTCACGCAGGGCCTGGGGCAGGATCGAATACTTGACCGGGCCGAACAGCGCCGAGTGGGTCCCCATGGCGAACAGCGCCAACAACATCAACGACAGGTGATCGAAGGCGAACCCCACGGCCCCCACCACCATGATCACGATCTCCCCCAGCTTGATCAGGCGAATCAACGCATCCTTGGCGAACTTCTCGCCGAACTGCCCGGCCAGCGCCGAAAACAGGAAGAACGGCAGGATGAACAGCAGTGCGCAGAGGTTGACCCAGATCGAGCGATCGCCCTCGATGCTCAGCTTGTAGAGGATGGCCAGGATCAGCGACTGCTTGAAGATGTTGTCGTTGAAGGCGCCGAGGGACTGGGTGATGAAAAACGGCAGGAAACGCCGCTTGCGAAGCAAGGTGAACTGCGAGGGGTGACTCATCTTCCGTGTTCCTGAGTGGCGAGGATACTGTTATTGGAATGCCGAACATCGATCCAGGCCACACCTTACCTGTGTTTGCCGATTATTTATGTAGGCCGGCAATGCATGGCGAGACAAATAGCTCTCCTTTATAGGCGCCCTGCAGCGTGCGCTTGGCGACGATCAGCCACATCACCGCCAGGGCCGCCACCAGCACCGCCCCCACCACATTGAAGAAACCCAGGTGCAAAGTGCTGCCCAGCTTGAGCGTCGCCAGCGAGTACACACCCAACGGGAAGGTGAAACCCCACCAGCCGAGGTTGAAGGGAATGCCTTCGTTCAGGTAGCGCCGGGTGATCAGCACCGCCATCAGCATCCACCACAGGCCGAAGCCCCACAGGGTCAAGCCAGCCACCAGCCCCAGCCCGGCGGCGATCTCACCGATGCCAGGCAAGCCATTGGCGGCGAAGATCGCCGGGGCGTCCGCACCCAGCACCAGCATGCCCAGGGCGCCGGTACCGATCGGGCCCAGGGCCAGCCAGCTGGAGGCGGCCATGCTTTCATGGGGCAGCTTGTGCAAGGCCATGCGCAGCAACAGGATGGTCAGGATGCTGAACGCCACCGGCAGCGAGAAGGCCCACAGCACATAGCTGGTGCTCAACATCACCAATTGCGCGTGGGTATCGGCCAGATGCGGAGCCAGCAACCCGCCGCTGGCCGCAGCCACCTCGGCCGCCACCACGGGCAGCAGCCAGACTGCGGTCATCTGGTCGATGCTGTGCTCCTGGCGGGTGAACATCATGTAAGGGATCAGCACTCCGCAAGCCAGGGACATGGCCACATCCAGCCACCAGAGCACTTGGGCCGGCAGCAGCACCGCATCGCCCCAATGGCCACGACCGAACAGCAACAAACCGTTGATGATGGTCGCCAGCCCCATGGGAATGGTGCCGAAGAACATCGAGACCGTGGAGTGTCCGAATATCCGCCGTGCTTCATCGAAGAACATCACCCAGCGTGCGGTGTACATCGCGCTGAACAACAGGAACAGGGCAATGGTCAGCCACCAGAAGCCCTCCGCCACCAGGCGCAGCCCAGGGACCTGGGCAGGCCATTGGGCCAGGGCCAGGGCCAGGACGCCGGTGCCCATGGTGGCGGCGAACCAGTTGGGGGTGAATTGGCGAATGGCTTCGCGGGGGTGTTGCAGATGGCTCAACGGCCGGCGGCCGGCCTTGACGCTTTGGCTACATGTCACGATGGGGTCTCCTGTCCTCGGAAGAGGTTGAGCCCATGGTAGAACCTAATCGAATATCTATATAACGGGTAATTTCTCTAACTGTTATCTATTTTATAGATATAGAGCCTAGACACTGCCTTCGGATTCGATCACCAGCACCCGAGCGACACCCTGGGGATGAGCCACGTGCTCGGTTCCCACACAGGCATGAAAGATATCGCCCACCTCCAGCAATACCGCCTGCTCCAGGCCATTGTCGCGATAGCGCATCTGCACCCGGCCATCCAGTACCACGAAAACCTCCTCCCCCGCATTGACGTGCCAGCGGTAGGGCTGGTCGGTCCAGTGCAGGCGCGTACTGATGCCATTCATGCAGGCGATATCCAGGGCCGCCCAGGCGCTCTCGCCGACAAAGTCGACACTACGAATGACCTTCATGAGCGGCCCTCCACACAAGCGGCGAAGCCCAGTCCGGGGCAATGCGAGAAGCGAAAGATCCAGGCCATGCCGGCCTCCTCGAGAGCAGGAAACGAGTGCCAATGCTGAGCCAGGGCAATGCGACAAAGTAGTGGCCCAATAGCCACGCTTCGATAGAATCAGGCCAATTTTTCCGAGCGCCTGCGACATGCACAAGCCCATCCGCATTGCGGTGATCGCCTTTGACGGCATCAGCCCGTTTCACCTGTCGGTACCGTTGCTGGTGTTCGCAGAACAAAACCAGCAACTCGAGCTGCCGAGCTTCCAGGTACGGGTCTGCGCATTTGAACAGCCGCCGCTGCGCACCTCGGCCGGCTTCGATATCACTGCCCACCATGATCTGGATGAACTGCGCGAGGCCGATGTGATTGTCATGCCGTCCTGGCGCGATAGCCTCGAGCGACCGCCACAGGAGTTGCTCGATGCCCTGTGCCACGCCCACGGGCGCGGGGCCCGGTTGCTGGGGTTGTGCCTGGGAGCCTTCGTCCTTGCGGAGACCGGCCTGCTGGACGGCCAGCCGGCCACGACCCACTGGCGCTGGGCGCCGGTCTTCGCCCAAAGGTATCCCCGGGTAGCCCTGGATGCCGATGTGCTGTACGCCGAAGCCGGCAACCTGCTGACATCCGCCGGTACTGTCGCCGGCCTGGATTGCTGTCTCTACCTGCTGCAACAACTCTGTGGGGCGCAGACCACCCACAAGCTGGCCCGGCACCTGGTGATCGCCCCGCATCGCTCCGGCGGCCAGGCGCAGTTCATCGAACGCGCCATGCCCAAGGGTGGCGAACGGGATCGCATGGCGCCGCTACTGCAATGGCTGGAACAACACTTTGCCCAAGAGCACTCCCTTAACGATCTGGCCGCACGGGTGGCCATGAGCCGGCGCTCGTTCACCCGACACTTTCGCCAGCTGACCGGCACCACAGTCGGCCGCTGGCTACTCGGACGACGCCTGGGCCATGCCCAACGCCTGCTGGAAACCAGCCAGCAGGGCATCGAGGCCATCGCCCTGGCTTCGGGTTTTACCAGTGCCCTGTCGATGCGCCAGCACTTCACAGGTGTGTTGCAGCTTTCTCCTTCGGCCTACCGGGCGCAATTTCGCCGCTCTTGAAATGCCGGGCTCATCACCCTGGTTCGCCACAAGCCACCACCGGGCGCTGGCGCAGCAAAACCAGCAAGGCCCCCAGGGACAAAAGGATCAGCACCGCGCCGTAACCATCGGTGGTGGCGACCAGGCCGAAGCTGCGGGCCAGCCCTCCAGCCAGCAATGCCGGCAGGCAGAACGCCAGGTAGCTCAGGACATAGAACGCCGACAGCAGCCCGGCTCGCTCGTGGGGCAAGGCCAGGAGCACCACACTGCGCAGAGCACCGAGGAAACCGCCACCGAAACCGCTGCCCAGCACCAGGGTGCCGAAGAAGAACAGCGGCAGGCTGGCGCTGTGCACCGCCGCCAGGATCAGCGCCATGCCCAGGGCCAGCAACCCGGCCCCCAGGCGCAGGACCCCAGCGGGATGCCGCTCGCGCAGGGTGTAGATCATCACCGCACCGCTGAGCGTCAGCACGGCGACCAGACCGCCGCCGATCAGGTTCGAGGTGGAACCGGTGGCGGCCCGCACCAGGGACGGCGCCAGGGATAGATAGAAGCCACCCACCGCCCAGACCGCCACATCCACCGGTAGCGCCAGCCATAGCGCGCGCCGCGCCTGTACTGGCACATGCAGGGTCGGGCGTAGCGAGGCCCAGGCTCCGGGTTGCGCGCTGACACTTTCCGGCAGGCGCCAAAGGTACAAGGCCTGCGCCACGAACAAGCCCAGGAGCAACCAATAGCTCAATTGCAGCGGCAGCGGCGCGAACTCCACCAGCACACTGGCGCCCATGGCTCCGCAGGCCATGCCCAGCAACGGCGCAATGCTGTTGACCAAGGGGCCCTGCCGGCGATCGGTATCCAGCAGCGCGGCCCCCAGGGCACTGGTGGCCATGCCGGTAGCGAAACCCTGGACCATGCGTGCGGCGATCAGCCAGTACACGCTGCTTTCATTGATGAACAGCAGCATCGCCAGGATATTGAGCAGCAGGCCGGCAAAAATCACCGGCCGGCGCCCCAGGTAGTCCGATAACGAACCTACCGTCAGCAACGCCGCCAAAAGGCTCATGGCATAGACGCCGAAGACCAGCGTCAGCATCGCCGGAGAAAAATGCAGGCGTTGCTGGTACAGGTGGTACAAGGGAGTCGGCACGCTGGACGCAGCCAGGAAACCGAGCAGGGTCACGGCCAGGAACAACAGGCTGCAACGATTGGACACGCGAGTGTCGATAGCACCAGGCATAGGGCACGCTCCACTAAAGCTAATATTTTGCTTTTGCGGAGTGTGCTACTGCCAGGCGCTTAAAGCAAATTCTTTGTGTTAAGGTTCGACCCCATGGCTATCAAAGAAGGTTTACGCCCAGGCGGCCGCAGCGCCCGGGTCCAGGAATCCATCCACCGGGCAGTGCGCGAGCTTCTTGAAGAACAGGAACGCTCGACCCTGACCGTCCCGCAGATCGCCGCTCGCGCCGGCGTCACCCCCTCGACCATCTACCGACGCTGGGGCGACCTGGCAACCTTGCTCGCCGACGTTGCCCTGGCCCACATGCGCCCGGACAGCGAGCCGGCAAATACCGGCAGTTTGCGTGGCGACCTGCTGGCCTGGGCCGAACAGTACCTGGATGAAATGAGCTCCGAGCCCGGACGCAACATGATGCGCGACGTCCAATGCAGCGCCACCCCGGGTTATTGCGCGATCATCCTCGGCGGCCAGCTGCAGATCATCCTCGACCGTTATCGAACCAGCGCAGGCAAACTGCCGGACGTGGATCGGCTGCTGAACCTGATCGTGGCGCCCACGGTGTTCCGCATCCTGTTCGCCGCCGCGCCCCTCCAGGCCCAGGAGCTTCAAGAGCTGGTCGATATCGCCCTGGGTCCGGCTTGCGAAACCCGCTCCCAGCCAGGCTGAACCGCCCTGCGACATCAGGCCGCGCTGATACCTTGGTCGACACTGACGACGACTCGACATCGTGCCAGACTGTCTGGCCGGGCTGACGTGCCCGGAGCATCTGTTTCGGAGTTCCCATGTCGTTGTCCAGCGGGCTGATTGCAGCCGTTGCCCTGGCCTATATGGCCATCATGTTCGCCATCGCCTTCTACGGCGACCGCCGCAGTGCGCCCCTTCCGCCGCGCGTGCGGGCCTGGGTGTACAGCCTGTCGCTGGCGGTGTATTGCACCAGCTGGACCTTCTTCGGCGCCGTGGGCCAGGCCACCGAACAACTCTGGGCTTTCCTGCCGATCTACCTGGGACCGATCCTGCTGCTGGTATTCGCCCCCTGGGTACTGCAGAAGATGGTGATGATCAGCAAGCAGGAGAACATCACCTCCATCGCCGACTTCATCGCCGCCCGCTACGGTAAATCCCAGTCCCTGGCAGTCGTGGTGGCGCTGATCTGCCTGGTGGGGGTGCTGCCCTACATCGCCCTGCAACTCAAGGGCATCGTGCTCGGGGTCAACCTGCTGATCGGCGCCGGCGCCGATACCATGGGCACCCGCGCCCAGGACACGGCGCTGATCGTGTCGCTGATCCTGGCCCTGTTCACCATCGTCTTCGGCACTCGCAACCTGGACGCCACCGAGCACCACCGGGGCATGGTGCTGGCGATCGCCTTCGAATCCCTGGTCAAGCTGTTCGCCTTCCTCGCGGTGGGAGTGTTCGTCACCTACGGCCTGTACGACGGTTTCGACGATCTGTTCAGCCAGGCCATGCTGGCCCCGCGCCTGGAGCAGTATTGGGAAGAAACCGTCAACTGGCCGTCGATGGTGGTGCAGACCGGAGTGGCGATGATGGCGATCATCTGCCTGCCCCGGCAGTTCCACGTCACCGTGGTGGAAAACATCGAGCCCCAGGACCTGCGCCTGGCCAAATGGGTTTTCCCGGCCTACCTGGCCCTGGCCGCGCTGTTCGTGGTGCCCATTGCCCTGGCCGGGCAGATGCTCTTGCCCAGCAGCGTGTTGCCGGACTCCTTCGTCATCAGCCTGCCCCTGGCCCAGGCCCATCCGGCCCTGGCCCTGCTGGCCTTCATCGGCGGCGCCTCGGCGGCCACCGGCATGGTGATCGTCGCCAGCGTGGCGCTGTCGACCATGGTCTCCAACGACATGCTGCTGCCCTGGCTGCTGCGGCACAACAATGCCGAACGCCCGTTCGAAGTGTTCCGCCACTGGATGCTCTCGGTACGCCGGGTGAGCATCGTCGTCATCCTGCTGCTGGCCTATGTCAGCTACCGCCTGCTGGGCTCCACCGCGAGCCTGGCCACCATCGGCCAGATCGCCTTCGCCGCCGTGACCCAGCTGGCGCCAGCCATGGTCGGCGCGCTGTACTGGAAACAGGCCAACCGCCGTGGCGTGTTCGCCGGCCTGGCCGCCGGCACCTTCATCTGGTTCTACACCCTGGTACTGCCGCTGGCGGCCCATAGCCTGGGCTGGTCGCTGAACAGCTTCCCGGGCCTGGCCTGGCTGCACAGCAACCCCCTGAACCTGCCGATCACGCCGCTGACCCAGGGCGTGGTGCTGTCCATGGCCGGTAACTTCACCCTGTTCGCCTGGGTTTCGGTCCTGTCGCGCACCCGGGTTTCCGAGCATTGGCAAGCCGGGCGCTTCATCGGCCAGGAAATCAGCGGCCGCCTGAGTTCGCGCTCGATGCTGGCGGTGCAGATCGACGACCTGCTGAAGCTGGCCGCGCGCTTTGTCGGCGAAGAACGCGCCCGCCAGAGCTTCATTCGCTTCGCCTACCGCCAGGGCAAGGGCTTCAACCCGAACCAGAACGCCGACGGCGAATGGATCGCCCACACCGAACGCCTGCTGGCGGGCGTACTGGGGGCCTCATCGACCCGGGCGGTGGTCAAGGCGGCCATCGAAGGCCGGGACATGCAGCTCGAGGACGTGGTGCGCATCGCCGACGAAGCCTCCGAGGTCTTGCAGTTCAACCGCGCCCTGCTGCAAGGCGCGATCGAAAACATCAGCCAGGGCATCAGCGTGGTGGACCAGTCCCTCAAGCTGGTGGCCTGGAACCGGCGCTACCTGGAACTGTTCAACTATCCCGAGGGGCTGATCAGCGTCGGCCGGCCGATCGCCGACATCATCCGCCACAATGCCGAGCGCGGCCTGTGCGGCCCCGGCGAAGCGGAAGTGCATGTGGCCAGGCGCTTGCACTGGATGCGCCAGGGCCGCGCACACACTTCCGAGCGGTTGTTCCCCAATGGCCGGGTGATCGAGCTGATCGGCAACCCCATGCCCGGCGGCGGCTTTGTCATGAGCTTCACCGACATCACCCCTTTTCGCGAGGCCGAACAGGCCCTGACCGAAGCCAACGAAGGCCTGGAACAACGGGTGGCGGAACGTACCCATGAACTGTCGCAACTCAACGCCGCGCTGATCGAGGCCAAGGGCACCGCCGAATCGGCCAACCAGTCCAAGACCCGTTTCCTGGCCGCGGTCAGCCATGACTTGATGCAACCGCTGAACGCCGCGCGACTGTTTTCCGCCGCCCTCTCCCATCAGGAAGACGGCCTGTCCGCCGAGGCCCAGCAACTGGTGCAGCACCTGGACAGCTCGCTGCGTTCGGCCGAAGACCTGATCAGCGACCTGCTGGACATCTCGCGCCTGGAGAACGGCAAGATCACTCCGGAACGCAAACCCTTCGCCCTCAACGAACTGTTCGACACCCTGGGCACGGAGTTCAAGGTCCTGGCCCAGGAACAGGGCCTGCAATTCCGGGTGCGCGGCAGCCATCTGCGCGTCGACAGCGACAGCAAGCTGCTACGCCGGGTGCTGCAGAACTTCCTGACCAATGCCTTCCGCTACGCCAAGGGTCCGGTCCTGCTGGGCGTGCGCCGTCGCGGCGACTCGTTGAGCCTGGAAGTCTGGGACCGCGGGCCCGGCATTCCGCAGGACAAGCAGCAGGTGATCTTCGAGGAGTTCAAGCGCCTGGACAGCCACCAGACCCGCGCCGAAAAAGGCCTGGGGCTGGGCCTGGCGATCGCCGACGGTCTGTGCCGGGTGCTAGGGCATCCGCTACAGGTGCGCTCCTGGCCCGGCAAGGGCAGCGTATTCAGTGTCAGCGTGCCCCTGGCGCGCAGCGGCACCGTGGCTCCGGGCAAGGTTGCGGAGATCAAAGGGCAGTCGCTCAACGGCGGGCAAGTGCTCTGCCTGGATAATGAAGACAGCATCCTGATCGGCATGAACAGCCTGCTGACCCGCTGGGGCTGCCAGGTCTGGACCGCCCGCAACCGCGAGGAGTGCGCAGCGCTGCTCAAGGAAGGCATCCGCCCGCAACTGGCCCTGGTGGACTACCACCTGGACGATGGCGAAACCGGCACCGAGGTCATGGCCTGGCTGCGCACCCAATTGGGCGAACCGGTACCCGGCGTGGTGATCAGCGCCGATGGCCGCCCGGAGATGGTCGCCCAGGTGCATGCGGCAGGCTTGGACTACCTGGCCAAGCCGGTGAAGCCCGCGGCCTTGCGCGCCCTGCTCAGCCGGCACCTGCCCCTGGGCTGAAGCGCGCCGGACGACTCAGTCCGGCAGTTCCAGCTCGCGGCCATCGGCATCGGTCATGGCCCGCTCCAGCAGGTCCGCCGGCAAGCTCTTGCTGGCACGCGCGCCGAGCAGCTTGAGCTGCTCGCTGCGGCTGATCAGGTTGCCGCGGCCCTCGGTCAGCTTGTTGCGTGCCGCCGCGTAGGCCTTGTCCAACTGCTGCAAACGATTGCCGACCTCATCCAGGTCCTGGATGAACAGCACGAACTTGTCGTACAGCCAGCCCGCCCGCTCGGCGATTTCCCGCGCGTTCTGACTCTGGCGCTCCTGTTTCCACAGGCTGTCGATCACCCGCAAGGTAGCGAGCAAGGTGGTCGGGCTGACGATCACGATATGCCGGTCGAAGGCTTCCTGGAACAGATTGGGCTCGGCCTGCAATGCCGCGGAAAAAGCGCCTTCGACCGGTACGAACAACAGCACGAAATCCAGGCTGTGCAAGCCTTCCAGGCGCTTGTAGTCCTTGCCGGCCAAGCCCTTGACGTGATTGCGCAGGGACAGCACGTGCTGCTTCAGGGCGGCCTGGGCGACCTGTGGGTCGTCACAGCCCACATACTGCTGATAGGCCGTGAGGCTGACCTTGGAATCCACCACCACCTGCTTGTCGCCGGGCAGCATGATCAGCACATCGGGCTGGAATCGCTCGCCATCCGGACCCTTGAGGCTGACCTGGGTCTGGTATTCGCGGCCCTTTTCCAGGCCGGCATGCTCCAGCACCCGCTCGAGGATCAGCTCACCCCAGTTGCCCTGGGTTTTCTGGCCCTTGAGGGCACGGGTCAGGTTGGTGGCCTCATCGCTCAAGCGCAGGTTCAACTGCTGCAGGCGCTCCAGCTCCTTGGCCAGGGAAAACCGCTCGCGGGCCTCGGACTGATAACTCTCCTCCACGCGCTTCTCGAAGGCCTGGATACGATCCTTCAGCGGATCCAGCAACTGCCCCAGGCGTTGTTGGCTGGTTTCGGCGAAGCGCTGTTCACGCTCATCGAAGATCTTGCCCGCCAGCTCGGCGAACTGGGCGCGCAGTTCGTCGCGCGAACCCTGCAGATCCGTGAGACGTTGTTGATGGCTGTCCTGCTGCTCGCGCAGCTCAGCGGCCAGCGATGCCGCCTGGGCATCCAGCCGGCGCAATTCGTGTTCCTTGGCAGAGCGCTCCAGGCTCCAGGCGTGGGCCGCATCACGGGCGTTGTCACGCTCGATCTGCAACAGCTCCACCTCGCGTCCCAGGGCCGCCAGGTCCGCCTGCTTGAGGGCGTTGGCCTGGCTCAGATCGCTGACTTCATCGCGACTGGCATCCAGTTGCGCCATCAACCCTTCCTGGGCCATCTGGGCAGTGGCCAGGCGTTCTTCCAGCAGGGCCAGGTCGGCTTGGCTGGAACTGGCACGCCGCTGCAGTTGCCAGGCCAATGCCAGCAGTGGTACCGCAGCCGCCGCCAGGCCAAGCAAGATGCTGGTCAAGTCCATAGCCATAGCGAGTCCTGACATCCAGAAAAGAAATGAAGGTTAACCAAGCCGCCAGGGGTTGGACAGCTCAGTCTTCGATCCGACCCAGCTCTTGCTGGGCGCTACGGTCGCCGGCGCGAGCCGCCTGGCGCAGCAGGTCATGACCGATACGGCGGTCACGGGCATTACCGCATTCGCGGCACATCAACTGACCCAGCCGGCTCTGCGCGGCGACTACACCTTGGCGGGCCGGCTGCTTGAGCAGGCGTCCGGCAAAGTGCTTGACGCTGGAGCTATGTCCAAGACGCGGATTGTCCAGCAACCACAGGGCAACCCGCAGGGAGAAACGCTTGGGTTCGGTAACACTTTCAGAGGTTGCGGTAACAGAGGGTGATACTGAGCGAAACTTCATAAAGCACTGTGGGGGCAGATCGGAAGGCGCGCCACTCTACTCCTTTTTTCGCCCGGGTAAAGCCCAAAAGACCCAGCACGCCCGTCCTAGAGCAAGCGCTTGGGACAATCCACAGAAGCTGTGGATAACTCAGTGGACAACCCCTCTTCAACCCTCGCAAAGCCCCATGAGACGGGCCTTCCAGTCAAACTGACGATTTTTTCACCAGCAAAAAAAAGCGATGTTTTTCATTGACTTAAATTCTCGAGACAGGCTAGGGGGCTAACTTCAGGCAAGGTGACAAGCGGGTGACAGGCTGCGCGATAAGTGTGCACAACCGTGCTGAAATTGACGCTGGCAACGCACTCTTTTCGCACACGCCCCAACCTGGGGGTTACACCGCCGGTTTCCCGACTCTCGATAAAAATTCACCTAGCACACTTGCGTTCCGCTCTTCAACTCAATACAATGCGCGCCGTTAGTACCAAGCTGAAAGTCAATTCTGGTCGAACAAGTCCCGTCGGCAGCACCTCGAAACGAGCAGCACGCCAACATCCAGGACCGACCATCTCGCTGGTTTCCAGGTAACACTCACCACTGCAGCGTCCTTGGAAAATTCTCCAGGCCGCGAGTGAGCTCCTTACTCTGACCGAACCAACCTGCAAATTGATCAGGATCTTCACCCTGGGCCCAGAACCTCTGCCCTTGTTGTGCTGCCTGACCTCCTAAGTACCTACCTGCCAGCCTTAGCGCAACTGTAATCAAAGCGCTGCAAACTGGCTGCTTTGTTCCAGACAGGTTCTTCGCCCGGCCCTTGGCGGCCAGCGTTACTGGAACGTTTTAACGTTGCACGGCTCTTATCCGTGTCATTTGTAGGAACAATAATTATGTCTACTCAAATCCAGACTCAGAATGCCATTCGTACCCTGACCAACGCTTTTGCACCACTGAACTGCCTGATCATGGCAACCCGCAAAAACGGTTTCAGCTTCACCCTGGTCAATGAACATGGAATCGCCCGTCACAGCGAACGCTTGTATCCCGACCAGTACTCCAGCGCCGAGCCGCTGCAGGCCGTGATCGAGCGCACGCGCCAGGCCCTGGTGGCCTGATCCGGCAACCGCCGAAAAGCCCGAAGCCCCGCTACTATGCGGGGCTTTTTTATGGCTTGTGATTTATCGGCGGCCTCGAGCGATCAAAGCACCAATCGATATAAGGTTTATAACAAGAGAACGAAAATGTTTTAAAAACAGGCCTTTACAGCACAGATATGACACTAAACTTCAACTCAAGCGGCCTGAACCGCTTCCGGCAAACCTGATCCTTCATTAGCTGCCAAGCGCCTTCAGGTTTCGCCGGCCATTTTCAATCCTCGAGGGCTTTATGGGTATCGCCGCCAGCGAGTTGTGCCGCTATGTGATACGCCCAACGCTGATGTACCTGGGTAGCCATAGCAAAACCGCTGAAGCCTTGTTATTGGGCATCGCTGCCAGCCAGTCGGAGCTGGGTTCGGCGCTGCACGATCGCCGTGGCCATGGGCTGTACCGCATCACCGAACCACGTCACCGGGCCCTCTGGGACCATTACCTGGCGCTGGACCCGGAACGAGCTAGTCTGGTTCGCGGATTGGCCAGCCAACATGCGTTTCTCAGCGGACCGCACCTGGAACTGACCGTCAACCTGCGCTACGCCACGGCGATCGCCTGGTTGCTGGTGGAAGAACAGCACACCGCGCTACCCGCTGCCGACGACTTGCTCGGCATGGCCCGTATCTGGAGGAAGACCTTTCAACCACAAGGACGCTTAAGAGACTTCACCTATGCCTGGCAAACCTGTGTTTCACCACTGAGCCAGGTGGCCTGCTGACGACGACTTTTACAAGATCAGAGAAAAAGCCTGATTTTGGTCGGATTGTCCTACAAAACCGCTCTAAATCAACTATTGCAGCCTATAGCGCCGGGGCAGAAATGTTGGTAGTTTTCGCCTCGGTGATCATCAGGAGTTCTAATAATGAAAAAAGTAATGCTCAAATCCACCATTGGCCTCGCCGTTGCGGTGGCGTCCAGCCAGATCTTCGCAAGCGGCTTCGCCCTTAACGAACAAAGCATCAGTGGCATGGGTACCGGTTTTGCCGGTCGTTCGTCTGCCGCCGATGACGCAAGCACTGTATTTGGCAACCCTGCCGGTATGTCCCGCCTGAAGAAGCAGCAGGTAACCGTGGGTGTGGCTGCGATCGACGCCTCCACTGACCTCAAGGACACCAGCGGCACCCAGAAAGGCAGCAACAAAGGTGACATGGTTCCTTTCACTGCCGTTCCGATGGGCTTCTACGTCAACCCAATCGATGAACACTGGGCGTTCGGTCTGGGGGTCTACGCGCCGTTCGGCCTCGTGACCAACTACGAGAGCAACTTCCAGGGCCGCAACTTCGGCAGCAAGAGTGAAGTCAAGGTCATCACCGTCCAGCCAACTGTCAGCTATGCCTTCAACGACAAAGTGTCGATTGGTTTCGGTCCTACCATCAACCGTATTTCCGGCGTACTGGAATCGGCCCTGACCCCCCCTATTTCCCCCTATGACGGCAACGTCAAGATCAAGGGCGACGACGTAGGCTACGGCTACAACATCGGCGTCCTGGTGCAGGCAACCGACACCACCCGCGTGGGCCTGACCTATCACTCGAAAGTGAACTACAAGCTGGACGGCCATACAGAAGTCACTGCCGCTCCGGGTAGCCCAGCCGCATTCCTGAAAAGCAACCGCTATGACGCCTCGCTGAAGATCGAGACCCCAGAATCCTACGACCTGTCGGTCACTCAAGATCTGAACGACGCCTGGAAGCTCTATGCTGGCACTACCTGGACCCGCTGGAGCCGCCTGAAAGATATTACCGTCAACAACGATGGCGTCTCTGCAGCGACTGGCGGCGCCCTTGCCCCACGCCTGGGCCTGGGCAGCATCAAGGAAGATCAAAACTGGCACGACACCTGGGCTTACGCCATCGGTACCTCCTACCAGCTGAACAAAGAATGGGTACTGCGTACCGGCCTTACCTTCGATCAGTCCCCAACCAACAATCATGATCGCTCGCCACGCATCCCCACTGGCGACCGGACCATCTTCAGCATTGGCGCAGGCTGGACTCCAATCGAAGAGCTGACCATCGACGTCGCTTACTCCTACCTCAAGGAAGAGAAAGTCAACGTCAACCGCAGCAACGCACTTGGCCAGACCTACAACGCCAAGTATGAAAACAGTGCGAATGGTTTCGGCGTAGGCGCTACCTACCGCTTCTAAGCCTCGAAGCCAGGCAACACGGCCCACTGAAAAGCCCCGGCATCCTCACGGATCCGGGGCTTTCTACTTTGCCGAACGGCCAATCAAGACCCCGACGCCAGCGCCTTCTCCACCGCCTCGAGCAACTCAGGGTCATCCGGCTTGGTCAGGCTGGAGAAATTGGCGACTACCTTGCCCTGGCGATCCACCACGTACTTGTAGAAATTCCACTTCGGCGCGCTGCTCTGCTGCGCCAGCACCTTGAACAGGTGCACCGCATCCGCGCCCTTGACCTTCTGTGGCTCGGTCATGGTGAAGGTCACGCCGTAATTGACATAGCAGACCTTGGCGGTTTCGGCGCCGTCCTTGGACTCTTGCTTGAAGTCGTTGGACGGCACTCCCACTACCTCCAATCCCTGGTCCTTGTAGCGCTGGTACAAGGCCTCGAGCCCCTTGAACTGAGGGGCGAACCCGCAAAAGCTCGCCGTGTTGACCACCACCAGCGGCTTGCCAGCGAACCGCTGGCACAGATCGATGGATTCCTTGGCGCGCAACTTGGGCAGCGAGCCCTGCAACAATGCCGGACAATCGGCGGCCCAGGTGGAGCCGGCAAAGGCCGCGAGCAAAACTGGAACGGCAAACCAGCGCATAGCCATGTCAGGTGTCCTTGAAAAGTCGTCAGGCCTCGACGTTACTCGCCCCTGTCGGCGCCTAGCAAGCGCCCATGCCCAATTGCATCAGCGCCATTCCACTGCGCTGCCAGCCCCACCAGGCCAGCAGCAATGACAAGGCGACCAAGCCCAGGCCGACCCACCAACCAATGCGTACCTTCATGCGGCGCTGGCCTGCAGGCGCGCCACCGGGCGCTCACGCACCGGCCAGTTGAGCGCCGCAGCCAGCAAGCTGAGGAGGATCGCCACCTGCCAGATCAGGTCGTAGCTGCCGGTCCGGTCGTACACCACGCCGCCCAGCCAACCACCTAAGAACGAACCCAGCTGGTGGAACAGGAACACGATCCCGCCAAGCATCGACAGGTTTCGCACCCCGAACAGGGTCGCCACCGTACCGTTGGTCAAAGGCACCGTGGACAGCCAGAGAAACCCCATGGCCATGCCGAACAGGTAGGCGCTGGCCTGGGACACCGGCACCCACAAAAACAGCATGATCACCACCGCTCGCAGCAGGTACAGGCCCGTGAGCAAACGCGGCTTGGAGAGGCGCCCACCCAGCCAGCCAGCGGTGTAGGTCCCGAAGATATTGAACAGGCCGATCAGCGCCAGCACCGTGGTGCCCACGGTAGCCGGCAAATGCTGGTCCACCAGGTAGGCCGGCAAATGCACACCGATGAACACCACCTGGAAACCACAGACGAAAAAGCCGAAGGCCAGCAACCAGAACCCTGAGTGGGAACAAGCCTCGCGCAATGCCTCCATCAGGCTCTGCTCATGCCCATGGGCGGGCAGCGGTTTGTCCTTGAGCATGCTCACCAGCGGCACGATCAGCGCCACCAGCACACCCAGCACCAGCAGCGCCGCCGACCAGCCCAGCCAGCCGATCAGGCCCAGGGTGCCCGGCAGCATGGCGAACTGGCCGAAGGAGCCGGCAGCGCTGGCCAGGCCCATGCCCATGCTGCGCTTCTCAGGCGGCAGCGCGCGGCCAACCACACCCAGGATCACCGAGAACGAAGTACCGGACAGGCCAATACCGATCAGCAGCCCGGCGCTCAGGGACAGCGACAAGGGCGAGTCCGCCAATCCCATGCACGCCAGGCCCACGGCGTACAGCACGCCGCCGATAAGTACTACCTTCGCCGCACCGAAGCGATCGGCCAGTGCCCCGGTGAATGGCTGGGCCAGGCCCCAGATCAGGTTCTGCAAGGCAATGGCGAAGGCGAAGACCTCGCGCCCCCAACCGAACTGCGCACTCATGGGCGGCAGGAACAGGCCGAAGCCATGCCTGATCCCCAGCGACAAGGCCAGGATCAACGCGCTGCCAAGAAGTACCCAACTGCTGGTACGCCACATCGCTGTCATTTTTATTCTCCGTCTACGGGTATATACCCGCTTGTGTTCGAACGAACCGGCCTCAGGCCAGTTCGTTCAGCAAGGCCAGCAGGGTTTCACGCTTTTCCACACCCAGGCGATCGATCAGTCGCTGCTGGGCCGCTTCCCAAGCCGGCAAGGCCGCAGCCAGGCATTCATGCCCCGCCTCGGTCAGTTGCACCAGGCGATTGCGCTGATCGTCACCCTCGATCAGGCGCACCAGGCCCGAGGCCTCCAATACCCGCACGTTACGCCCCAGGGTGCTGCGATCCAGGCCCATGGCCTCGGCCAGGCTGGAGATACTCGGCTGCTCGAGGCGCAGCAGGTTGTTCAGCAAGGAATACTGGGCGACGTTGATCCCGAAGCCATCGAGGGCGCCGTCGTAGAACCTGCTGACGCCACGCGCGGCGCGACGCAGGTTGGTGCACAAACATTGGGAGGGAAGCATGATGCGTGTATATACCCGCGAAATTTCCAGGACAACTGTTTTCAATAAAAATGCTGCTCGGCGCTCGCCTCAGGATAGCGCCAGGGCCAGCAGTACCGCGGTCTCCAGCAACTCCAGCAAGGCGCCGGCGGTATCACCGGTGGTACCGCCCAAGCGCTGCAGCATCAGTTGACGCAACCAGCAGAACACCACGAGGGCCAGCAACAGCGCCAACAAGCCGTGGTATCCCCCCAGCAACAGGCAACCCAGGACACTCAGGGCCAGCACTTGCCTGCCCGCCAGGCGTGGCAAATGATCGGCCAGGGCCTGGCCCAGTCCGCCGGCACGCACATAGGGCGTGCGGAGGAACAGGCCAAGCAAGGCCGCGCGTCCGATCAACGGCGCCAGTAGCAGAGCCACAGCTTGTTGCTGCTCGACCAGGGCCACCAGCGCCGCGAACTTGAGCAGCAGGACCAGGACCAGGGTAACCACGGCAATCGGCCCGCTGCGCGGATCCTTCATGATGCTCAGGGTGCGCTCGCGATCACCGAAGCCGCCCAGCCAGGCGTCGGCGCTATCGGCCAGGCCATCCAGGTGCAATCCGCCGCTGAGCAAGACCCAGGCAGCCAGCAACAAGGCTGCGTGCAGCAGCGGCGCAGCGCCACTGAGCAAGGCATTCAGTGCCCACAGCAAGACACCGAACAGCAACCCCACCAGCGGGTAGAACAACAACGAGCGCCCCAGTTGCTCGGGCTGCGGCATGCCCGGCAGGCGGATCGGCAAGCTGCTGAGGAACTGCAAGGCAATCCAGAACGGCAGCATCTCAGCCCTCCTCGCTCATCCGTCCCGCAGCCACTGTCAGGCCGAACCAGGCACCATGGCCCACTTCGACACTCAGCAACTGTTCACGGGGCAGCCCGCGGGCCCTGGCCAACAACAAGCGCATCACACCGCCATGGCTGATCAGCAGCACCCTCCGCCCGGCATGGGCCTGGTACAGGCTGTCGATCGCTGCCAGCACCCGTTGTGAAAAGCGCTCTACCGGCTCGCCTCCAGGCGGGGTAAAACCATAGGGGTCGGACCAGAAACGCCCCAGGCCCTCGGCGTCGGTTTGCATCAGGGCTACCGTGCTCCGCCCTTCCCAGTCACCGAAGTGCAGCTCCTTGAGACCCGGTTCCAGCAGCAGCGGCAGCTGCAGGCGCGCCGTCAGTTGCTCGGCAAAACTTGCGCAACGCTGCAACGGCGAGCTGACCACCAGGTCCCAGGGGCCGCGCCCCTCAACCCCGGCATGCATCTGCTGCCAGCCCCGCTCGGTCAAGGCGTCGTCCAGGCTGCCACGCAAGCCGCCACCAGACTCGGTCTCACCGTGGCGCAGAAGGTCCAGGCGCAAGGTCATGCCGGACGATCCGCCACAGCCGCTTCGGCGAAAGTCGCCATCTGCCCGTTCAAGTCGCAGGCCAGGCGCAGCAAGGGCACCGCCAGCGCCGCACCACTGCCTTCTCCAAGGCGCAGGCCCAGGTCCAGCAGCGGATCGGCCTCGAGCACTTGCAGCACATGCCGGTGCCCAGGTTCGGCGCCCTGGTGGGCGAACAGCAACCAGGGGCGGCAGCCTGGACTCAAGCGCACCGCCACCAGTGCCGCGACGCTGCAAATGAAGCCGTCCACCAGCACCGCGATGCCCTCCTGGGCACAGGCCAGGTAGGCGCCGGCCAAGGCCGCGATCTCGAAACCGCCAAGGTCTTGCAGCGCTTGCCAGGCATCACCGCGTGCCCCCTGATGCAAGGCAAGGGCTCGTTCGATGACCTGGGCCTTGTGGCTGACGCCCGCGGCGTTCAGCCCGGTACCTGGCCCGGCCAGCTGCGTTACCGGAATGTCCAGCAAGGCGCAGGCGATGGCGCTGGCGGCCGTGGTATTGCCGATCCCCATTTCCCCACCGATGAACAACTGGGCGCCCTGCCCACAGGCACGTAGCGCACTATCACGACCGGCCTGCAGCGCTTGCTCGAGCTGGGCCCGGGTCATGGCCGGGCCCTGGAGGAAGTTCGCCGTGCCCAGCCCCAGGTTCAGGTGGCGCACTCCAGGCAGCTCCAGGTTCGGCGTCACAGTGCCCAGGTCCACCACTTCCAGCTGCGCCGCCAACTGGCGGGCCAGCACGCTGATCGCGGCGCCACCATTGACGAAGTTCAGCAGCATCTGGCCGGTCACTTCCTGCGGATAGGCCGACACACCTTCGGCCACCACCCCGTGATCACCGGCGAAGATGGTGATCCACAGCTGCTCGATGGCGGGCTTGAGCCGGCCTTGCAAGCCCGCCAGGCGCACGGCCAGCGGCTCCAGCCGGCCCAGCGAGCCGGCCGGTTTGGTCAGCTGCTGCTGCCGGGCCAGGGCCTGCTCCACCACTTGGCTATCAATGGACTTGCACGGGTTCTGCCACCAGGAATTGCTCATAACGCGGGTCCTTTCAAAGTCAGGGGCAGGCCAGCCACCGTCAGCACCACTCGCTGACAGCGCTCGGCCAGGGCTTGATGCAGCCAACCGGCTTCATCCACATAGCGGCGAGTCAATTCGCCCAGCGGCACGACACCCATTCCGGTCTCGTTGCTGACAAAGATAATGTCTCCCGGCAGCTCGGCCACGCATTGCAGCAAGGCCTCGCGCTCGGCAGAAAGGCGCTGCTGGTCTTCGAGCATCAGCAGGTTGGTCAGCCACAGGGTCAGGCAGTCCACCAGCAGGCAGCGCCCCGGACTGGCCGCCTGGCGCAGTACCCGGGCCAGCTCCAGGGGCTCTTCGACCAGGCCCCAGTGCGCCGGACGGCGTTCGCGATGATGGGCGATACGCTGGTTCATCTCGCCGTCCAACGGTTGGCTGGTGGCGATATAGGTCACTTCCAGCGCACTGTCGTTGGCCAGTTTCTCGGCCAGGCGGCTTTTGCCGGAGCGGGCACCACCGAGGATCAGTTGCAACATGCTTGGGCACCTCTGAAAAGAAAACCGCACACGGCTGCGTGCCTACAGGCCACAAAGCCTACGCAATGCGGCGGTATCCAGGTGGCGCTCCACCAGGTCCGCCAGGCGTTCGATATCGCGCTCGCGCAAGGCCTGGTAATCCACCTGCTGGACATCCTCCAGGCCGGCCCAGCGCAACAGCGCGCCGCAGGCCGCTGGCGTCTCGAACAGGCCGTGCAGGTAGGTGGCGAGGATCTGCCCGTCGGCACTGCGGGCGCCGTCGCTGCGACCATCGTCCAGGCGCACTGCCGCCTGTTCCAGGGCAGGACCACGACTGACTCCGGCATGGATCTCGTAGCCGCTGACCGCAGCGTCTTCCAGGGTCAGGCGTCCACTGACGTTACGCAGCTGCTTTTGCGCCTCCAGCACGGTTTCGAAAGCCAACAGGCCAAGGCCCGGGCTGGAGCCCGCGGCACCTTCCAGCCCCAGCGGATCGTGCAATTGCTCGCCGAGCATCTGCAGGCCGCCGCAGATACCCAGGAGCTTGCCGCCGTAGCGCAGGTGCCGGGCGATGGCCTGCTCCCAGCCATTGGCGCGCAGGTAGGCGAGATCGCCGCGCACGCTTTTCGAGCCGGGGAGAATGATCAGGTCGGCGGCGGGTATCGCCTGCCCGGGTCCGATGAATTGCAGGTCTACCTGGGGATGCAGGCGCAGCGGATCGAAGTCCGTATGGTTGCTGATGCGCGGCAGCACCGGCACCACCACCTTGAGCAGCTGCTCGACCTTGCCGGCCTGGCGCTGGTCGATGCCGTCCTCGGCCTCCAGGTGCAGGTCCATGACATAGGGCAACACCCCGAGTACCGGCTTGCCGGTGCGCTGCTCCAGCCAATCCAGGCCCGGTTGCAGCAGGGCGATGTCGCCGCGAAAGCGGTTGATGATGAAGCCCTTGACCCGCGCCTGCTCGCTGGGTGAAAGCAGCTCCAGGGTGCCCACCAGGTGGGCGAACACCCCGCCACGATTGATGTCGGCGATCAGCAGCACCGGACAATCCACCGCCTCGGCAAATCCCATGTTGGCGATGTCGCCGGCCCGCAGGTTGATCTCGGCCGGGGAGCCGGCGCCCTCGACCATCACCACCCGGTACGCCTGGCGCAGGCGCTGGTGGGAGGCCAGCACCGCTTGCATGGCGATGGCCTTGTAGTCGTGATAGGCCACGGCATTCATGGTGGTCACCGCACGGCCATGGATGATCACCTGGGAGCCCGTATCGCTGTTGGGCTTGAGCAGCACCGGGTTCATGTCGGTATGGGGCGCGAGGTTGGCGGCCTGGGCCTGGACCGCCTGGGCGCGGCCGATCTCGCCGCCATCGGCGGTCACCGCGCTGTTGAGCGCCATGTTCTGCGGCTTGAACGGCACCACGCTGATCCCCTGGCGCAACAGCCAGCGGCACAGCGCGGTCACCAGGGTGCTCTTGCCCGCGTCCGATGTGGTGCCCTGCACCATCAGCGTGGTCATGGGTAGTCCTTGCGATAAGCCAGCAAGGCCTGCTCCAGGCGAGCGCACTCGGCCTCGTCGGCAGGCAGGCCGAAACGCAGGCTGCTGTTGTGGGCGAACAGGCGCAGGAGAATGCCGCGCCGGGCCATGAAGTGATAGAGCCGCTCAGCCTCGTCGGTGATCAGCCATTGGAACAACGCGCAACCGCCCTGGGGCTTGAAGCCGTAACGCTGCAGCACCTCCACCAACTGCTGGCTGGCGGCCTCGCTGCGCTGGCGCTGGCGGGCATGGCCGGCGACATCCCGCAGGCAAGCCTGCCCCAGGACTCGGGTCGGGCCACTGACAGCCCAGGGCCCTACCTGCTCGGCCAACAGCCGCAACAGCCGATGCTCGGCCAGGACGAATCCCAGGCGCACCCCGGCCAGGCCGAAGAACTTGCCGAACGAACGCAGGACGATCAAGCCCACCTGGTGGGCATGGCTGGCCAGGCTCAGCTCAGGCGTGTTGTCCATGAAGGCTTCGTCCACCACCAGCCAGCCACCGCGCTGGACCAGGCGTGCATGCCACTCCAGCAGGCGCTCGGGGCCGAGGCTCAGGCCTGTGGGATTGTTGGGATTGACCACCACCAGCACATCGAGACTGTCGAGAAAGAGGTCGACTTCCTGCTCCAGCACCTCGCGAACCCGATAGCCACTGCGACGCCAGGCTTCGGCGTGCTCGGCATAACAGGGTGACAGCACCCCGACCTTGCCAGTGCGACGCAAACGCGGCAGCAGTTGGATCGCCGCCTGGGAACCGGCCACCGGCAGTACTTCATTGGCGCCGTAATAGGCACAGGCCGCCTGCTCCAGGCCGTCGTCGGTTTCCGGCAGGCGGGCCCAGGCACGCAGCGGAATCTGCGGCAACGCGAAAGGCCAGGGGGCCAGGCCGCTGGACAGGTCCAGCCAGTCCTCTTCGGCGATGCCATGTTCCTGGGCCGCCCTGCGCAAACGCCCACCGTGCTCAAGCATAGAATTGCGCCCCCAGGCAAAGAATCAGCAACCACAGCCATACCCCACGCTGCACCAGCTGCCAGCCACCATCGATGGACCCGGCGCTGGCCGCTTCCCCCTCGCCCAATTGCGGGCGCTGGTGCAGTTCACCGTGATAGATTGCCGGGCCGCCCAGCTCTACCCCGAGGGCTCCAGCACCGGCGGCCATCACCGGACCGGCATTGGGGCTGTCCCAGGTCGGCCCCTGGCGATACCAGCATTTGAAGGCCAGCCGGGTCTTGCCCAGCAAGGCATAGGTCAGGGCCACCAGGCGCGCCGGAATATAGTTGAGCAGATCATCGATCCGCGCGGCAGCCCAGCCGAAACGCTCGAAGCGCTCGTTGCGGTAACCCCACATCGCATCCAGGGTGTTGCTCAGACGATAGAGCACCACCCCTGGCGCACCGGCCACGGCGAACCAGAACAAGGCGGCGAACACCGCGTCGCTGCCGTTCTCCAGCACCGACTCGGTGGCCGCGCGCGCCACGGCGGGGGCATCCAGCTCGCTGGTCTGGCGGCTCACCAGGAAACCCACCCGCCGCCGCGCCTCATCCAGGTCATCGCTACGCAGGGCCTGGGCCACCGGCTCGACATGCTCGCCAAGGCTGCGCAGCCCCAAAGCGCAATACAGCGCCAGGACTTCCACCAGCCAGCCGATATAGGGGAACCAGGACAAGGCCGTGGCCAACAGGGTGAGGGGCAGGACCGCCAGCACCCAGGCCGTGACGCCATGACTGCGCCAACCCCGCCCGGCGGCGTTGAAACGTTGCTCGATGCGATCCGCCAAACGCCCGAAGGCCACCAGTGGATGCCAGCGCTTGGGCTCGCCCAGCAGCGCATCCAGCGCCACCCCGGCGACACTCAGCAACGCCACGCTCATTGACTCACTCCCCAGTAATTCTCATACAGCAATTCATTCAATGGCCGGGGCTGGGCCCAGCCCTCCAGCGCGAGCATCGGCGCCGCATAGAACTCGGTGACCGGCCCCAGGCACAGCACGGCCAGGGGCTTGGCACCTTCGGGCAAGCCCAGGAGATTGGCCAGGGCCTGGGGCTCGAACAGCGATACCCAACCCATGCCCAACCCTTCGCTGCGCGCCGCCAGCCAGAGGTTCTGGATCGCGCAGGACAGGGATGCGAGGTCCATTTCCGGCAGGGTCCGGCGACCGAAGACATGCCGTTCCCGGCCGTCCATCAACGCGGCCACGAGCAATTCGGCGCACTCGTTGATGCCTTCGACCTTGAGCTTCATGAACTCGTCGGAACGCTCCCCCAGCGCCTCGGCGGTACGTACCCGCTCTTCTTCCACCAACTGCCGGATGTTGTCCCGCAGCGCACGGTCACTGATGCGGATAAACCGCCAGGGCTGCATCAGGCCAACGCTGGGGGCCTGGTGCGCGGCCTCCAGCAGGCGCTGCAACAACTCGGGGGCAACGCTGCCGCCGGCGAAATGACGCATGTCACGACGCTCGGCAATAGCGCGATAGACCGCCTCGCGCTCGGCCGCGGAAAACGCCTGTTCAGTCACACGCCAGGCCCTCGGCAACCCCTGGCCGGGGTGCGAACAACGCCGCCACCGCCACGGGATTGGATGGGAAGTAGAAGTGCACATAGGAGGCGGTCATGCGCCCGTCGCGATACACCGCCTCGGCACCCCGGCCACCATTGGGACTCGCCCCCCGGGCGATGGGCGCAAGCTCGGTACTGGTCAGGGAATGATGATAGGTATGCCCGCGCAGACTACCGTCCGGCAGGTCCACTGCCTGCAAGGCCAGGGCCGCCAGGCGCTTCTGCATCACCGCCTCGCCGGGCAACAGCCCCAGGAGCTCGGCACGCTGGCCTTCGACATCGGTCAGGGCATCGAGCAGGTACAGCATCCCGCCGCATTCGGCGAGCAGTGGCTTGCCGGCGGCGTGATGGGCGCGGATGGCCGCGAGCATGCCACTATTGCTCGCGAGTGCCTGATGGTGCAGCTCGGGGTAACCGCCAGGCAGGTACAGGCTGTCGGCCGCCGGCAACTCACTATCGTGGATCGGCGAGAAGAAACTCAGTTGCGCGCCCATCGCTCGCAGCAGGTCGAGGCTGGCGCCGTAGGTGAAGGCGAATGCCTCATCCCGCGCCACGGCGATCCGCACGCCCTCCAGCAGCGGCTCGCAGGCCACCGGAGCCGGCGCGGCAAACCCCACCGCCGGCGGCAGCGCCACCTGGCAACTGCTGGCCAAGGCCTCGGCAGCGGCATCCAGGCGCAGATCCAGGTCATTGAGTTCATTGGCCTGGACCAGGCCCAGATGGCGGCTGGGCAGCTCGATCGAGGTTTCCCGGGACAAGGCTCCATACCAGCGCAACCCCTCGGTCAGGCTGCCTTCGAGCAGTTGCGCATGGCGCAAGGTCCCCACACGGTTGGCCAACACGCCGGCGAACGGCAGGTCCGGCTGGTAGCGCGCCAGACCCAGGGCCAGGGCGCCGAAAGTCTGGGCCATGGCGGTGCCATCGATCACCCCCAGCACCGGTACGCCGAAATGCCGTGCCAGATCCGCGCTCGATGGCGTGCCATCGAACAATCCCATGACGCCCTCGATCAGGATCAGGTCGGCCTCGCCGGCGGCCTCCCACAGCAGGCGGCGACTTTCCTGCTCGCCCACCATCCACATGTCCAGCTGGTACACCGGGGCACCGCTGGCACGCTCGAGAATCATCGGATCGAGAAAATCCGGACCGCACTTGAACACCCGCACCTTGCGCCCCTGGTTACGGTGCAGGCGCGCCAGGGCGGCGGTCACGGTGGTCTTGCCCTGGCCGGATGCCGGAGCGGCGATCAATACCGCCGGGCAATGACGAACATCATTCATGGGTTCACGCTCACAGCTCGATGCCCTTCTGCGCCTTGATACCGGCCTGGAAGGCGTGCTTGACCATGCCCATTTCGGTGACGGTGTCGGCCAGTTCGAGCATTTCCGGCTTGGCCCCGCGCCCGGTCACCACCACGTGCTGCATCGGCGGACGGGCCTGCAGGTCGCTGAGCACCTGATCCAGGTCCAGGTAACCATGCTTGAGGGCAATGTTCAGCTCATCGAGTACCACCAGGCCGATCTGCGGATCGCGCAACAGCTCCCGGGAAACCGCCCAGGCGGCCTCGGCGGCGGCGATGTCGCGCTGGCGATCCTGGGTCTCCCACGTGAAGCCCTCGCCCATCACATGGAACCGTACCTGCTCGGGAAAGCGCCGGAAGAACAGCTCTTCGCCTGTGCTTTCGCGGCCCTTGATGAATTGCACCACGCCACAATGCATGCCATGCCCCATGGACCGTGCCAGCATGCCGAAGGCCGAACTGCTCTTGCCTTTGCCGTTGCCGGTCAGGACCAGCAACAGCCCGCATTCATTGGGCGAGTTGGCGATACGCTCGTCGATCACCGCTTTTTTGCGCAGCATGCGCGCCAGATGACGTTCGTCACGCTCGAGGGATTCACTCATGGAGCAGCTCTCCGTTGGGGCTTGGGGAACGGGGGGCAGGAATGGAAATGGACGGCGCAAGCCTGGCATCGCCCTCCGTGATGCCGTTGGATGAATCAGGCCGGTCTCCGGGCTCGTGAGCGGCACCACTGCCGGACTGCGCGCCTTCCCATGCCTGCTTTCGACACAGTGGCACTTGCGCAATCTTGACTCACCTACCGTTGCGGGGGCAGCGCCGGAATCGTCGCCGGCTCCATCGCTGGAACGGGCCCTGACCGGCTTCCCTGTTTCACTCTGTCGACCCGGGAGTCACAGAGCACCTGAAACAAGTCGCGAAGGTTAGAGGGTTGGGAATGGAGCGTCAATGAAGCGGCCCGCCGCACCCAACGGAAAACTGCACTGCATCAACAAACTGACGCCAATCTTGTGCCACACTGAAAGCAGTGATATCAAATAGCCACTTTCAGGACATGACGTCCCGTCACAACAATAAGGGGTGAGTTCGATGCAAGGCATGATCATCAGCAATCCAAGGCTGGAATTCCTGCGACCGATGCTGGAGCGCTGGTTCGATTGCATTGACCGCTACAACGCGATTCGCGGCGATAACGAAACCCCTTACTGGTTCGACGAGCAGGCCAACCTGGGACTGCTCTCGGCCGCGGCCTGGATGGCCGAGATGGTGACCCTGGAACGCAGCCCCAGCAAGAAGCAGCTCGAAGAAGGTGCGCGCAATGCCCGTACCGATCTGTACCTGGCCACCAAGGAAGAACGTGCCTACATCCAGGCCACCCAGCGCTGGCCACGAGTCAACAACCTGGCCCTGACCCAGGCCCTGCAGGATATCGCCAATGCAGCGAAGACCATCAGCCACCCCAGCGACCTGAAGCTTGGCTGCCTGTTCGTCGCACCTCAAAAGGCCCAGCACAGCGCGACCCCCGAGGAACTGCAAGACATGCTCGACGACCTGCAGAAGGAACACTGCTGCGCCGTGGCCTGGTACTTCCCGTATGCCTACCGCAAGCTGCACAACGAAGCCGGCCACTACCACCCCGGAGTGGCGGTATTGTTCAAGGAAGCTCGCTAAACACAAGGAACCCCAGGGCGCCCATGCTTCTCTATGATTGAATGTTCGCGCACTCATAGGGATATCAGCATGCTCAAGCCTCGCCATACCTTGCTCATCGCCATCGCCGCCGGCCTCGCCGCCTGCGGCGAAACCTCCAGCCTGCAGGTTGCGGACGGCACCGGCCCGAACCCCAAGCTGCCGGAACCCAACCCCACCCTGATCCCCACGCTGAACATCGCTCCGGCCATCGGTTGGCCCGAGGGAGCGAAACCGCTGGCCGCCAGCGGAACCCAGGTCAGCGCCTTCGCCGAGAATCTCGATCATCCACGCTGGCTCTATGTACTGCCTAACGGGGACGTGCTGGTGGCGGAAACCAACGCTCCACCCAAACCGGACGACAGCCGGGGCATCCGCGGCTGGGTAGCCGGCAAGGTGATGGGGCGCGCCGGGGCCACGGTTCCCAGCGCCAACCGCATCACCCTGTTGCGCGATGCCGACCACGACGGCGTGGCGGAGACGCGCAGCGTCTTCCTGGAGAACCTCAATTCACCCTTCGGCATGACCCTGGTGGGCAACGATCTGTATGTAGCCGATACCGACAAGCTGCTGCGCTTTCCCTACCAGAGCGGTGACACCAGGATCAGCGCCAGGGCCACCAAGGTAGTGGACCTGCCCGGCGGTACGCTGAATCACCACTGGACCAAGAATGTCATCGCCAGCAAGGATGGCAGCAAGCTGTACGTCACCGTCGGCTCGAACAGCAATGTCGGCGAAAACGGCCTGGACAAGGAAGAAGGCCGGGCAGCGATCTGGGAAGTGGACCGTGCCAGCGGCCAGCATCGCTTGTTCGCCACTGGGCTGCGCAACCCCAACGGCCTGGCCTGGGAGCCAGTCAGCGGAGCCCTCTGGACAGCGGTGAACGAACGGGACGAGATCGGCAGCGACCTGGTGCCCGACTACATCACATCGGTCAAGGATGGTGCCTTCTACGGCTGGCCCTTCAGCTACTACGGCCAGCACGTGGACGTACGGGTCAAACCCCAGGATCCGGCACTGGTGGCCAAGGCAATTGCCCCGGACTACGCCGTAGGGCCGCACACGGCCTCGCTGGGCCTGGCGTTCGCCACTGGCAGCAAGCTGCCCGCGCCCTTCACCGAAGGCGCGTTCATCGGCCAGCACGGCTCCTGGAACCGCAAGCCCCACAGTGGCTACAAAGTGCTCTTCGTGCCGTTCAGCGGCGGCAAGCCCCAAGGACAGCCGATCGACCTGCTCAGCGGCTTTCTAGATGCCGACAAAAACGCCATGGGGCGCCCGGTAGGAGTGGTGATCGACCAGCAAGGGGCCCTGCTGGTCGCAGATGACGTCGGCAACAAGATCTGGCGCGTGAGCGCTGCCAAGAAGCCCTGAGTTCAGCGCTTGCGGCACAGGGTCAGGCCATCCCCCAGGGGCAGCAGCGACAAATCGATACGCGGGTCATCCTTGAGGGCACGATTGAGCGCCTGGATGGCCCGGGTATCCTCGCTGGCAGGAGCCACCTCCAACACCCGCCCGCTCCACAAGGTGTTATCGAACACGGCCAGCCCCCCGGTACGCAGCAAGCGCAGCGCGAACTCCAGGTAAGCCGGGTAATTGGCCTTGTCGGCATCGATGAAGATCAGGTCGAAGGAATTACCCTGCCCCTGCCGCTCCAGGCTGGCCAGGGTTTCCAGGGCAGGCGCCAGACGCAGATCGATAAGCTGCTGGACTCCAGCCTCCTGCCAGTAACGGTGGGCAGTGGCGTTGTAGTCGCCGGGAAGATCACAGCAGACCAGCGAACCATCCCCAGGTAGCGCCTGGGCCATGCACAAGGCGCTATAGCCAGTGAAAGTGCCGACCTCCAGTACCCGGCGAGCACCGATCAGCTTGACCAGCAGGGCGAGGAATTGCCCCTGCTCCGGCGCAACCTGCCAGCGCGCAGTGGGCAAGGCCCGGGTTTCATCCCGCAGGCGACGCAGCAACGGCGTGTCACGCAGGGATACATCCAGCAGGTATTGATAAAGGGCGTCGTCGAGGTTGAGCGTACGAGCAGTCACGAACACCTCGACAAGAAAGGATTATGGATTGCGCGCCAGGTGTTCCGGCTGCAGCACGCGCTTGGCGCTCAGGTAGGCTTTCTGCCAGTAGGCCTTGGACAGGCTGTCGAGCTTCACCGTGCCGCCAGTGGCCGGGGCATGCACGAAGCGCCCTTCGCCGACGTAGATACCGGCATGGCTGACCTGGGAGCCGCCATTGGTGGCGAAGAAGATCAGGTCGCCGGTCTGCAAGGCATTCTTGCCGACATCCTGAGCCTGCATGCCGATCATTTCCCGGGTCGAGCGTGGCAGCGAGATACCTGCGGCATCGCGATACACGTAGCCGATCAGGCCACTGCAATCGAATCCGGAGTCCGGAGTGTTGCCACCCCAGCGATAAGGCGTACCCACCAGGCCCAGGGCGCGGAACAGCACGTCTTCGGCAACCGGTGAAAAGGTCTGGGCAGGGCTGAATACCGGAGTTCGCACCACGGGCGCAGGTGGCGGAGTACGGCTGGCGCAGGCGCTGAGCAGCGCGGCGAGGACAACAAGAGCGATACGGGCCGAGGTCGACATAAGCTGGACAATCCTGATCGGGATGCGGCTTTCTCTGCCGTGGTACTGAAAACAAAACCGCGTAAGCAGGGCTTACGCGGTTAGTTTCAACAATAGATCAGGATTCTAGCGCCTACACGTCAAACTTCAAGTAAGACTTTAACTTCGCCCTACAAATAGTCCGTTTATTTGCGTGCGGTGACCACGGTCGGAGCCATGGCGAGTGCACGCTTGGCTTCGATGAAGGTCTTGCTCCAGTAGCTGTCGCCCAGGCTATCGACCCGCACACCGCCACTGCGACGGCTGCTGGAGTGGATGAACTGGTCGTCGCCCAGATAGATACCGGCATGGCTGACGCGCCCGCGGCCATTGGTACTGAAGAACAGCAGGTCACCTGGCTTGAGGTTGTTGCGCGCGACCAGCGGCGCCTTGACGTTGATCATCTCGCGAGTGGAGCGCGGCAGGTTCATGCCAGCCTCTTCGCGGAACAGGTAGCCGATGAAACCGCTGCAATCGAAGCCGGCTTCGGAGCTACCACCGAAACGGTAGCGGGTACCGATCAGGGACATGCCGCGCTCGAGGATGCTGTCAGCCAGAACTGGCAACTGGTAAGGCTTGCTGTCAGCGAATTCTGCCAGTTCCTTTTCAGTTGCCAGCTCTTCCTGGTAGACCGCGGAAGACTGGTTGGTAGTGGTGACTTTAGCCTGCTGTACGACTTGCTGCTGCGACACCGGGGCATGAGAGGCGCAGCCAAACAACAGGGTAACGAGTGCGAGAGGCACGAGGGGTGCGAAGCGATTTAGCATGGGCACGACCGTGGCTTGTTATAAAAGAAGGAGCGACTATGCCTTCTATCGCTCTCATTTGCAAATTCAATCGATCAGAATGTGACTTATGAGTTTCTTCAGTACATCTAAGGCTTTAAGCCCATTTAAACGCCACCTGCCTGTGGAAACCCTGCCAAAGGCGCGTTTTCTGGCGCCTGGAATATGCCAAAACCCGACCAAAGGTCGTTTCTAACCGCTGGACTCACCAGCCCAGGGTTTCCTTCAGGAAGGGAATGGTCAGCTTGCGCTGGGCCTGGAGCGAGGCTTGATCGAGGCGCTCCAATAGCTCGAACAAGGCACTCATGCTCCGCGTACCCCGGGTCAGGATGAAATGCCCGACCTCGTCGGTCAGGTGCAAGCCACGCCGGGATGCACGCAACTGCAGGGCACGCAGCTTGTCTTCATCGGAAAGTGGGCGCATCTGGAAGATCAGCGCCAGGGTCAGGCGCGACTTGAGGTCCGCCAGCTTCACCGGCAACTCTCGCGGAGATGTCGAGGCTGCGATCAGCAGGCGCCGACCGCTGTCGCGCAAACGATTGAACAGATGGAACAAGGCCTCTTCCCAGTCGGCCTTGCCAGCCACCACCTGAAGGTCGTCCAGACATACCAGCTCGTATTGTTCGAGGTGGTCGAGGATCTCGATCCCTCGATCCAGCAGTTCCGCCAGCGGAAGGTATACAGCAGGCTCCCCCAATTGCTCGAAACGCAGGCAAGCCGCTTGCAGCAAATGAGTACGCCCCACACCATCCTTGCCCCAAAGGTAGATCAGGCTCTCGGTCCAGCCGGCATCGGCTTCGCAGAGACGCTCGACATAGCCGAGTGCTGCGGCATTGGCGCCTGGATAGTAGTTGATGAAGGTGGCGTCATCACGCAGACGCACCCCCAGGGGCAGCTGAATCGGTTTCATGCTGGCTGAACAGTTCCAAACGAACCGTTAGTGGCCTCTGTGTAAATTTTGCAAAGTTTATACCCGTGACGCCGAGCGCACAATCCGGCAGACCACAAGCAAAATCAAAGGTTTGCGTGAGCCGAAAGCCCTGCCAATGACTTCCTTGACAGCTCGGGATCGCTGCACGACCACCGAAATGAAGGAGCGCCAAGCTCTGGCGCCCCTGCTGCTCGCGCTACAAGTCGGGGTCTTGCGTCCCACTATAGAGGTTCGAGTCCTTGTACAAGTCATGTACATGACGTACCAGCACCATGATTACCGCCGCCACCGGCAAGGCCAACAGTACCCCGGTGAAGCCGAACAGCTCGCCGCCGGCAAGGATGGCGAAGATCACGGCCACCGGATGCAGGCCGATGCGGTCGCCAACCAACAATGGAGTGAGCACCATCCCCTCCAACGCCTGCCCCACCATGAACACCGCGACGATGCCGATCATGGGATACAAGTCGCCACCGAACTGGAACAGGCCCGCGATCAACGCTGCACCGATACCGATGATGAACCCCATGTAGGGCACGATGGCCGCGAGCCCGGCGATCAAGCCGATCAGCAGGCCCAACTCAAGCCCCACCAGCATCAACCCGGCGGCATAGATCATGCCCAGAGCCACCATGACCAGCAGCTGGCCACGAACAAAGGCCCCCAGCACCTCATGGCACTCCCCAGCCAGGGACACCACCTGATCTTCGCGATCCCGTGGCAACAGGCTGCGGACCTTGGTCATCATCAAGTCCCAGTCACGCAGCAGATAAAAGCTGACCACCGGAATCAACACCAGGTTGGCCAACCAGCCGATCAGCGCCAAGCCAGAGGCCGTGGCCTGGCTCAGCACCACGCCGACGATGTCGGTGGTCTGCCCCATATGCTCGCTGATGGCGGCCTTGACCTTGTCGAACTTCCAGAAACCATCCGCCAGCCCCAGCCGGGATTGGACCCAGGGCATAGCCGTGTGCTGGACCCAGTCGAGCATTTGCGGCGCCAACTCATAAAGGCGCACCAACTGCTTGGCCAGCATGGGCACCAGCACCAGCAACAGGGTCATCACGATCAGGGTGAACAGGGCGAAGACCGCCACCACCCCCCAGGTGCGCGACAAGCCCCACTTCTCCAGGCGATCCACCAGGGGATCGAACATGTACGCCAGTAATAGCGCGACCAGGAACGGGCTGAGGATCGGATGCAACAGGTAAAGGAACCCGCAGACCAACAGCGCCACGCCCAACCAGACCCAACGACGGGTATCACCCATAAAGCACTCCTGCTTCTATATAGAAGGAAACCACCCGCTACCAACGAAAACGCAACTGCGCCCCAGAGTCTGGAGCGGCCGCCGGCGCACTACCTTCGACTCCTGCGGCAGGCAACGGTTGCGCCTGCCCGGCGGGAATTTCCTGCAACTTGGCCAGGGACAATTGCGCACGCAACTGCTCGGTGCTGCCATTGACTCGATAAACGATCCGATCGCCGTCGACGCTGCGCAACTGCGCACCAAAAGGCTCCAGCAAATGGCCCAGACTCGCATAACGTTCCAGGTTCATGCCTTGCACCTCCAGCAACTGCTCGCTGGAAACACCCGGACGCGTGACGAAGCGCGGCGCCAGGCGCTGGCTCACGGCCAGCAACACCGCATCGGCCAAGGCGCCAGTGTCAGCTCCCTGGACCGTCCCCTGCTCCTTCTGGTCACCCAGCCACAACCGCCACTTGGCCTGCCACTGGCCGCCCTCTTCACGGGCATGCACCGCCAGCAGCGCATCCGCGCCATATCGTTCCGACGCCTCGCGCAGTGGCGCCGGGTCGGCCCCCTCGAGATTAGGCGCAGTGGCGACGATCTGTTCGTCCAGATCCCCCAGCGGCAGGCGCAGCGGCAATCCGCGATGCTGGGCGGCTCGCCGCAAAGGCTCGGCGCTGGCCTGGCCATCGCCCACCAGGGTCGAGCCCTCGGTGGAGTCGCTCAGCCACCAACCGAGGATCGACGGCCGATTGCTCCCCCACAGCGACAAGCCGGCCTGGCGCAAGGCGCGGTCGGTACTGGCCGGATCGAAGTCCACCTGCAGGCTCTCCGGCGGCCCGGCGTCATAGCCGTACTGGCTGATGATCTGCTGCGGATCCTTGCGGACTTCCGCCAGCCCCGGCCCCTGGGCCGCCTTGGCATCGCCGGTGAGGCGCAGCACCAGGGTCTCCAAGGCTCGCTGGGTGGCCTGGTCGCGCTCCTGGGGCGACTGGCTGCTCACCGGTTCGCGGACCTGATACAAGCCATTGAGGGTTTCGGCATGACTCGCCAGGCTGACCAATGACAAGCAGCCCACAAATAGAAATTGACCCAGACGCATGGAAGATTCTCGATGACAAAAACGATTGAAACAGCGCGCATGCATCGCTGCGGACAAGGCTGTGACCACAAGCCCCGGCAAAACATTCACCGTCGCCGGACGGTTTTCGCACTGTCATGACGACAACCAATCAAGCGCTATACCTTATACAGACAAGGGCGCAACCACCAACATGGGCGATCCCAGTTTTTTTAGCAGGATATGCCTCTACCCGTCGGCCCGAGGATGGCCGCTGCCCCTCAAGCCTGATAAAATCGCGCGCCTTCGCAGACCGCCATCAGCGGGTCCCTTGAAGCACAGTCCCAGTGTTTCAGCGGCCTCATTGGTTCGGTCGATATCCCTGAATCCCCTTAAAGGCCTGGATCAATGAGCAAGCAACCCTCCCTGAGCTACAAAGACGCCGGTGTAGACATCGACGCCGGCGAAGCACTGGTCGAACGCATCAAGGGCGTCGCCAAGCGCACCGCACGCCCTGAAGTCATGGGTGGCCTGGGCGGCTTCGGCGCCCTCTGCGAGATCCCGGCCGGCTACAAGCAGCCAGTACTGGTCTCCGGCACCGACGGCGTCGGCACCAAGCTGCGCCTGGCACTGAACCTGAACAAGCACGACAGCATCGGCCAGGACCTGGTCGCCATGTGCGTCAACGACCTGGTGGTGTGCGGCGCCGAGCCGCTGTTCTTCCTCGACTACTACGCCACCGGCAAGCTCAACGTCGACGTGGCTGCCACCGTGGTCACCGGCATCGGCGCCGGCTGCGAGCTGGCCGGCTGCTCCCTGGTCGGTGGTGAAACCGCCGAGATGCCAGGCATGTACGAAGGCGAGGACTACGACCTGGCAGGCTTCTGCGTCGGCGTGGTGGAAAAGGCCGAGATCATCGACGGTTCGAAAGTGGTCACCGGTGATGCGCTGATCGCCCTGCCCTCTTCCGGCCCGCACTCCAACGGCTACTCGCTGATCCGCAAGATCCTCGAAGTTTCCGGCACCGACATCGACAACACCCAGCTGGACGGCAAGCCACTGGCCGACCTGCTGATGGCGCCGACCCGCATCTACGTGAAACCGCTGCTCAAGCTGATCAAGGACACCGGCGCGGTCAAGGCCATGGCCCACATCACCGGCGGCGGCCTGCTGGACAACATTCCGCGCGTGCTGCCAAAAGGCGCCCAGGCCGTAGTCGACGTGGCCAGCTGGCAACGTCCGGCGGTCTTCGACTTCCTGCAGGAAAAAGGCAACGTCGACGAGCATGAAATGCACCGCGTGCTGAACTGCGGGGTGGGCATGGTCATCTGCGTAGCCCAGGACCAGGTCGACAACGCCCTGAACGTGCTGCGCGCAGCCGGCGAGCAACCTTGGGTCATCGGCCAGATCGCCAATGCCGCCGAAGGCGCGGCCCAGGTCGAGCTGAAGAACCTCAAGGCTCACTGATGCAAGAGCGGAAGTCGCCGACCTGTGATGTTGTGGTGCTGTTGTCCGGCACCGGCAGTAACCTGCAAGCACTGATCGACAACGCGCGGACCGACGACAGTCCGGTCCGCATCGCTGCAGTGATCTCCAATCGCGCCGACGCCTACGGGCTGCAGCGCGCCAAGGAGGCGGGCATCGCTACCCGCTTCCTCGATCACACCACCTTCGAGGGCCGCGAGGCCTTCGACCAGGCGCTGATCGAACTGATCGACACCTTCCAACCGAAGCTGGTAGTACTGGCCGGATTCATGCGCATCCTCAGCGCAGGTTTCGTCCGCCACTACCAGGGTCGCCTGCTGAATATCCACCCTTCGCTGCTACCTAAATACAAAGGGTTACACACTCACCAGCGGGCCCTGGAAGCCGGAGACCCGGAACACGGCTGCAGCGTGCACTTCGTCACCGAGGAACTCGATGGCGGGCCTCTGGTCGTACAGGCTGTGATCCCGGTAGAGTTGCACGACTCGCCCCAGAGCCTGGCGCAGCGAGTGCATGTCCAGGAACACCGGATTTACCCAATGGCCGTACGCTGGTTTGCCGAAGGTCGACTGGCCCTCGGCGACCAAGGTGCTTTACTGGACGGCAAATTACTGGCCGCCAGCGGTTACTTGATTCGAACCTAGGAGATTTTATGCGTCGCGCCCTGCTCTTCGCTTGTGCTCTGTTCGCCCTGCCGGTTGTGCAGGCGGCAGATCTTCACCCGTTCTCCGCCAGCTACACCGCCGACTGGAAGCAACTGCCCATGAGCGGCACTGCTGAGCGCAGCCTGGAAAAAACCGCCAGCGGCGCCTGGAAACTCAGCTTCAAGGCATCGATGATGATCGCCAGCCTGACTGAGGAAAGCACCCTGACCCTGGAAAAGGACACCCTGGTGCCCCAGTCCTACCACTTCGAACGTGGCGGCCTGGGCAAAGCCAAGAAGTCCGACCTGGACTTCGACTGGACCGCCAAGATGGTCACCGGCACCGACCGCGGCGACGCGGTGAAGCTGCCCCTGAACACCGGGATGGTGGACAAGTCGACCTACCAGCTGGCCCTGCAGCATGACGTCGCCGCTGGCAAGAAGACCATGAGCTACCAGGTGGTGGACGGCAGCGATGTCGATACCTATGACTTCCGCGTCCTGGGCTCTGAGAAGGTCGACACCAAGGCCGGCCAGATCGACGCCATCAAGGTCGAGCGCGTTCGCGATCCAACGCAGAGCAAACGCACCACCGTGATGTGGTTCGCCAAGGATTGGGATTACCTGCTGGTGCGCCTGCAACAGGTGGAAACCGACGGGAAGGAGTACAACATCATGCTCCTCAACGGCACCGTCGATGGCAAGGCCGTCAAGGGCAACTGAAGCTACCAACGAAAAGCCCCGCTCATGCGGTGATGCTGTTCACTTAAGCATTTGAGCTTGTGCCGGGCTTCCTAGAAAATCCGATACCAGAATTCTGGCATCGGATTTTTTATGTCTGTTCAGCAGGATCTGCTCGACCTCAGTGACCTTTTCAACTTCTGCGACCTGAACACTTTCACTCAAAATATTCCCATCGAGTGGGTAGCTTCTGCTCTGCAACTGTCCACTCAGGCCACTATTCGTCGACGTCTCCTACCGACCGACCAGGTCCTGTGGCTGGTACTTGGCATGGCGCTGTTTCGTGACGAGCCGGTTCATGAAGTGGCCAGGCGCTTGAACATCTGCGCCCAAGGCTTGGCCTGCGACCATTTGCTGGCCCGTAGCGGCCTGACCGAAGCACGTAAACGGCTCGGTGCCGATCCCGTTCAATGGTTGTTCCGCAAAACTGGCGCCCAGTGGGGAGCGCAGCGATATGACGGCGATACCTGGCAGGGCCTTCAGGTGTTCGCGGTGGACGGCGCATTCTTGCGTACCCCGGATATGTGATTCTGGATGCTCAACTGAGCCCTTACCGGCGCAGCGAAATACGCTTGGCCGACGAACTTCTACAGCAAGTCCCCGACCACTCGGTGACCTTATTCGACAAAGGGTTCTGGGGCGCCGAGATGCTGTTGAAGCTGAGCCAGGCAGGGACCCATCGCCATTGATTGATTCCCGCCAAGAAAGGTCTGGTGTGTGAAGAGCTGGCCCGTTACAGCCAGCACGACCGTTTAGTGCGCATGAAGGTCTCGCCTCAAGCCCGAAAGCGCCATCCGGCGCTCGACACGTACTGGGAGGCTCGCGAAGTCAGCTATGAGGTTCAAGGCAAACTCAAGACCGTCATGACTTCGTTGCCCGCCAGCACCTACGACACCAAGGCCGTTACCGAGCTTTATCAGGAACGCTGGGAGATCGAATTAGGCTTCAGGGATATCAAGAGTTCGATGCAGCGGAACGCGATGACCTTACGGAGTAAAAAGGTCGATCTGGTCTATCAGGAGGTGTGGGGACTGTTACTGGCTTACAACGTGATCCGTCGAGAAGCCAGCCAGGCGGCGATGGCATTTGGTCGAGCACCGTCGGACATCCGGTTCAAACCAGCCTGCCAGTACATTGCCGTGCAACTGATCGTGATGGCGGCAGCCAATCCGGTTTCAGCGACAGGCAGACGCCTGGCAGAGTTGAGGGCCGGAATCGGAGGATTGTTCCTGGATCGCCGTCCCAGGCCTTCGAGGCCAAGGACGGTGAAGATCTCAAAGACCCGGTTTCCAGTGGACCGTAAGGCCGCTCCACTTAAGTGAACAGCATTACGCTCATGCGGGGTTTTTTTTGCCCGAAATCCGCCATCACCTCGACTTGCAAGGCGAGAAAGATGAAACTTTTTTCATGAAACTTCCGGCCCTGCGACCGAATGTCACGGTTTTCGGGGGCTGTGGAATTGTCTTCATTTTTGCAAAGGTCTATTGCAAACCAGGTCGATTTACTTAGCTAGCTAACAAAATATATAACAGAGGCCTGCACACGCCTTGCTGCAGATCAACAGAGATTGGAGCTAGCAGATGACTGTAAAAGTGACTGAACGCGACGATTCACATATGTCCCATGAAGGCGTAGCCGCGGGCGTACGTATCTGGGACGTGCATCAACAAGACATGCTGGTGGGCATGTTCCACTCCGAAAGCGAAGCCCACAGCTACAAGGCAGAACTGGAAAAACTCGAACAGCAGCGCACCCTGCTGGGCTCCTGAGTCAAGGCCGATCCGCAAGGCGGGAATCTCCACGCCGGTCCCCGCCCTTGCAACAACGACAAACCCCGCTCATGGCGGGGTTTGTCGTTGTTGCTGGTTACCACATCAGATCGTCGGGGATCTGGTAGGCCGCGTATGGATCATCCTCGTCCGGCGCTTCGGTCGGGGTATTGAGCTGCACGATGCGGCTGGGGTCACGCTCCTGGATCTTCAGCGCCGCCTCCCGGGGAATCACCTCGTAACCACCACCATGGTGGACGATGGCCAGGGAACCGCTGCTCAGCTTGTTGCGCATCAGGTTGTTCACCGACAGGCGCTTGACCTTCTTGTCATCGACGAAGTTGTAGTAGTCCTCGGTGGTCAGCTTGGGCAGGCGCGACACCTCGATCAACTGCTTGATCTGGGCGGTCCGGGCCTTCTGCTCGGCCTTCTCCTGCTGCTGGCGGTTGAGCTCCTGGTCACGCTTGACCTTCTCGGCCATCGCCTCTTGGGCGGCGCGTTGTTGGGAGTCGTCGAGCACGACCTGCCCCTTGTGGGCCAGACGCTGCTGCTTCTGCTTGTCCTTGCCGACCTGCTTGGCCTGCTTTTGGTTGACCAGGCCTGCTTTGAGCAACTGGTCGCGAAGGGAAAGGCTCATGGTGCTTACTCACTTGGGCTACGGCTTGCGCCGCAGTTGGGCAAAATCTTTTCCTGGCGCTTGGCCTCGCCCCACAGGGCATCCAGCTCTTCCAGGGTGCAATCTTCCACGGGACGACCGTTATCGCGCAATGCCTGCTCGATGAATCGGAAGCGGCGATCGAACTTGCCATTGGCACCGCGCAGCGCGGTTTCCGGGTCGACCTTGAGCTGCCGGGCCAGGTTGACCACCGCGAACAACAGGTCGCCGATCTCGTCGGTGATGGCTGCGGAGTCATTGTCGGCCATGGCTTCCAGCACCTCGTCCAACTCCTCACGCACCTTGTCCACCACCGCCAGCGGTTCTGGCCAGTCGAAACCGACCTGGGCCGCACGCTTCTGCAACTTGGCCGCACGGGACAAGGCGGGCAGCGCCGCCGGCACATCGTCCAGCAACGACAACTGCTGCGGCACGACAGCCTTCTCGGCACGTTCCTCGGCCTTGATCTGCTCCCAGCGTTCCTTGACCTGCTCTTCGTCGAGGCGCGGGGTGTCCAGCGGCGCATACAGGTCCCCGGTCGGGAACACATGGGGATGACGGCGAATCAGCTTGCGAGTGATGCAATCCACCACCGAAGCGAACTCGAAGCGCCCCTCTTCCCGGGCCAGCTGGCTGTAGTACACCACCTGGAACAACAGGTCCCCCAGCTCGCCTGGCAAGTGATCGAAATCGCCGCGCTCGATGGCATCGGCCACTTCGTAGGCTTCCTCGAGGGTATGGGGGACGATGCTGGCGTAGCTCTGCCTGAGATCCCAGGGGCAGCCGTATTGCGGATCCCGCAGGCGCGCCATGAGGTGAAGCAGGTCGTCGAGGCTGTACATCGGTTCGTTCATGTCCTGGGTTGTCATGGAGTCCGGTTGCGCCGGGTCTCGATGATGTTCGGCAACTGCGAGATCCGCCCCAGCAAGCGCCCCAGCGCATCCAGGCCGGGGATCTCGATGGTCAGGGACATCAGCGCGGTATTGTCTTCCTTGTTCGAGCGGGTGTTGACCGCCAGCACGTTGATCCGCTCGTTGAGCAGTACCTGGGATACGTCACGCAGCAATCCGGAGCGATCGTAGGCCCGGATGATGATATCCACCGGGTAGGTCAGCACCGGCACCGGCCCCCAGCTGACCTGGATGATCCGTTCCGGCTCGCGTCCGGCCAACTGCAGGACCGAGGCGCAGTCCTGGCGATGGATGCTGACGCCGCGGCCCTGGGTGATGTAGCCAACGATGGCGTCGCCCGGCAATGGTTGGCAGCAACCGGCCATCTGGGTCATCAGGTTGCCCACGCCCTGGATCTGGATATCGCCACGCTTGCCCGGCTTGTAGCCCGCGGCCTTGCGTGGAATCAGCTCCAGTTGCTCGTTGCCGCGCTCGGGCTCCACCAGTTGCTGGGCCAGGTTCACCAGTTGCGCCAGGCGCAGGTCACCCGCACCCAGGGCGGCGAACATGTCCTCGGCGATCTTCATGTTGGCCTTCTCGGCCAGCTTGTCGAAGTCCACCTGGGGCAGGCCCAGGCGGCTCAGCTCGCGCTCCAGCAGGGTCCTGCCGGCAGCGACGTTCTGGTCGCGGGCTTGCAGCTTGAACCAGTGGACGATCTTCGCCCTCGCCCGGGACGTGGTGACGTAGCCCAGGTTGGGGTTCAGCCAGTCGCGGCTCGGAGTGCCGTGCTTGCTGGTGATGATCTCCACCTGCTCGCCGGTCTGCAGGCTGTAGTTGAGCGGCACGATCCGGCCGTTGATCTTCGCGCCACGGCAGTTGTGGCCGATCTCGGTGTGCACCCGGTAGGCGAAGTCCAGTGGCGTGGCGCCCTTGGGCAGGTCGATGGCGTGGCCATCGGGAGTGAAGATGTAGACCCGGTCCGGCTCGATATCCACCCGCAGTTGCTCGGCCAGGCCACCGATATCGCCCAGCTCCTCGTGCCATTCCAGCACCTGGCGCAACCAGGAGATCTTCTCTTCGTAATGGTTGGAACCGGACTTGACGTCGGTGCCCTTGTAGCGCCAGTGGGCACAGACTCCGAGCTCCGCTTCCTCATGCATCGCATGGGTGCGGATCTGCACTTCCAGCACCTTGCCCTCGGGACCGATCACTGCCGTATGCAACGAGCGATAACCGTTTTCCTTGGGGTTGGCGATGTAGTCGTCGAATTCCTTGGGAATGTGTCGCCACAAGGTGTGCACGATACCCAGCGCGGTGTAGCAGTCGCGCATTTCCGGCACCAGGACCCGCACGGCACGCACGTCGTAGATCTGGCTGAACTCCAGGCCCTTGCGCTGCATTTTGCGCCAGATGGAATAGATGTGCTTGGCCCGGCCGCTGATGTCGGCATTGACGCCAGTGGCCTGCAACTCGCTCTGCAACTGGTTCATCACATCGCTGATGAAGCGCTCGCGATCCAGGCGCCGTTCATGCAACAGCTTGGCGATCTGCTTGTACTGCTCGGGCTCCAGGTAACGGAAGGACAGGTCCTCCAGCTCCCACTTGATATGCCCGATCCCCAGGCGATGGGCCAGGGGCGCATAGATATCGAAGACTTCCCGGGCGACCCGGTTGCGCTTCTCCTCGTCGGCGCCCTTGACCGCACGAATGGCGCAGGTCCGCTCGGCCAGCTTGATCAGGGCCACGCGCACGTCGTCGACCATGGCCACCAGCATCTTGCGCAGGTTTTCCACCTGGGTCTGGGTACCCAGCACCAAAGACTGCCGTGGGCTGAGGCTGGCGGTGATCGCCGCCATGCGCTGCACGCCATCGATCAGCTTGGCCACCACCGGACCGAAACGCGGGCCGACCGCCGTCAACGGGATCTGCCCTTCACGAACGCCGCGGTACAACACCGCGGCGACCAGCGAGTCCTGGTCCAGCTTGAGGTCGGCGAGGATCTCCGCGATCTCCAGCCCCGTGCTGAAGCACGATGCCTCCTCGGGATCGAGATTCTTCGCCGCGATGTATTGCTGCTCCGCCTCGCGAGCGAACTCGCAGGCTTCCTTCAAGGCTTCACGGTCCAGTGCCATGTCGATACTGACCGTATGATCGAGCCATGCCTCGAGATTGATACTGCCGTCGGTGTTGATCGGCTGGTGCGCTCTCACCTGTACCATCTTGCTTTACCTTCCCTACGACGCACGTCAGTGCGTCAAATCGCTGACCTTCACAACACTCAGGTCTCGCTCGCAGGGCCCGCGAGCCGGACCTTGAGGACCAGTCGGATTAGACAAGCCATCCTAGCTCGCTTCGAATAACGCCATGGCCTCGACATGCGCCGTTTGAGGAAACATATCGAGAATCCCGGCACGTTTTAACCGATAGCCCTGCCTGGTCAGTTCGACCGTGTCACGGGCCAGAGTCGCCGGGTTGCATGACACATATACCAACCGCTTGGCGCCCAGGGCCGCAAGATTGCGAACCACCTCGAAAGCACCGTCGCGGGGTGGGTCCAAGAGTACCGCAGAAAAGCCCTCGGCGGCCCACTCGGCAGTACCCAGGGGCTGGGATAAATCGGCTTGAAAAAAGCGCGTGTTATGCAAATTGTTGCCGGCGGCATTTTCCGCCGCCCGCGCCACCATGGTTGCCACGCCTTCTACCGCCACCACTTCCCGCACCTGGCGAGCCAGCGGCAGGGCGAAGTTGCCCAGGCCGCAGAACAGGTCCAGGACCCGCTCGCCAGCCTGTGGAGCCAACCACTCCAGGGCCTGGGCCACCATCGCCTCGTTGACCCCGGCATTGACCTGGACGAAGTCTCCCGGCCGGTAGGCCAGGTGCAGGTCCCAAGCCGCCAGGCGATAGCCCAGGGCCTGCGATGAATCGAAAGGCTGCGGCTCGCCTTCGCCCTGCAACCACAACTGCGCCTGATGGAAATCGCAGAAATCCTTGAGGATCCCCAGGTCGCTTTCCGACAGCGGCGCCATATGCCGCAACAGCACCGCCAGGGCCGAGCCGCTGAACAGCTCCACATGCCCCAGCGCCTGGGGCTTGCTCAAGCGCCGCAACATGGCGGGCAAACGCTGCATGATCGGCTGCAACTCAGGCACCAGCACCGGGCAGTCGTCGATGGCGACGATGTCCTGGCTGCCGGCCGCGCGAAAGCCCACTTCAAGCTGGCGGGCCTTGCTGTCCCAGCGCACCGCCACCCTGGCCCGGCGTCGATAGCCGAACTCGGGGCCACTCAAGGGCTCGGCCCAGGCCTCGGGCTCGATGCCGGCCACCTTGGACAGTTGCTCGGCGAGCATGCGTTGCTTAAGGGCCAATTGCTCTTCGTGGGGCAAGTGCTGGACGCTGCAGCCACCGCAGCGCCCGGCGTGGGCACAGGGCGCAGGGCGCCGCAACTGGCTGGCGCTGAAGATCCGCTCGGCGCGGGCCTCGACCACCTTGCCGTGGGCACCCAGGACCCGGGCCTCGACTTCCTCGCCAGCCAGGGCACCGTTGACGAACCAGGTGCGCCCTTCGACGAAGGCGATACCGCGACCGTCGTTGGCCATGCGCTGGATGCTCAGGCGCTGCTTCTTGCCCACCGGCACCTGTGGCGCCCGGCTGCCGCCCGCAGGCTGGAAGCGCAGGCCTCTCTCGTGCTTAGCCATCAGTTGGGAGCATCGAAGATGCCGGTCGACAGGTAGCGATCGCCACGATCACAGATGATCGCGACCATGACCGCGTTTTCCACTTCACGGGACAAACGCAGCATCGCAGCCACTGCGCCACCGGACGACACGCCGCAGAAGATGCCCTCTTCCCGGGCCAGGCGCCGGGTCACGTCCTCGGCTTCGCTCTGGGCCATGTCGACGATCCGGTCGACCCGACTGGCCTGGTAGATCTTCGGCAGGTATTCCTCGGGCCAGCGGCGGATGCCGGGAATGGCCGAGCCTTCCATGGGTTGCAGGCCGACGATCTGCACACCGGGGTTCTGCTCCTTCAGGTAGCGCGAGGTCCCCATGATGGTGCCGGTAGTGCCCATCGAACTGATGAAGTGCGTGATGCTGCCCTGGGTCTGGCGCCAGATTTCCGGGCCGGTACCGGTGTAGTGGGCCTCAGGATTGTCGCCATTGGCGAACTGATCGAGCACCTTGCCGCGACCTTCGGCCTGCATCCGCTCGGCCAGGTCCCGGGCACCTTCCATGCCCTCCTCCTGGCTCACCAGGATCAGCTCGGCGCCATAGGCGGTCATCGCCGCCTTGCGTTCGGCGCTGGAGTTGTCGGGCATGATCAGGATCATCTTGTAGCCCTTGATCGCCGCAGCCATGGCCAGGGCGATCCCGGTATTGCCCGAGGTCGCCTCGATCAGGGTATCGCCGGCCTGGATCTGCCCGCGCAATTCGGCACGGGTGATCATCGACAGTGCCGGGCGGTCCTTGACCGAACCCGCCGGGTTGTTGCCCTCGAGCTTGAGCAGCAGGGTATTGCTGGTGGTGCCGGGCAGGCGCTGCAAACGAATCAGCGGGGTGTTGCCGACGCAATCGGCGATGGTTGGGTATTGCAAGGTCATGGCGTATTCGCAATCCAGACTGCGGGGGCGCCTATCATACCGGCAAACCTCCTGACGCCATATCACGCAAAGTGAGGGTCTTATGGCTTATTGGCATAAGGCCGACTGACGATCTTCAGACGACGGCCGGCGGTTGTGCCGCCAGCAAGCGCAGATGGATGCGCAAGCCCTGCTCGGTGTTCTGTGCCCATATCTGCCCCCCCTGGCGTCCCACGGCATTGCGCGCGATGCTCAGGCCCAGGCCGAACCCGCCGTCCCCGGGACGCGAGCCATCCAGGCGGGTAAAGGGTGCGAAAATCCGCTCCAGGTCCTGTTCGGCGACTCCCGGCCCCTGGTCGTCCAGCCACAGGTGCCAGTACTGGTTTTCACGCTGACCGTCCAGGGTTACCCGGGCGCCGGGCGGAGAATGCCGGATCGCGTTGCGCAGGACGTTTTCCAGAGCCTGGGCCAAGGTATTGAGATGCCCCCGCACCCAGCAGTCGGCCACCAGCTCGCAGCGCAACTGCGCACTGGACCAGCCGCTTTCGAAACAGGCGTTTTCACTGAGCATCTCCCACAGCGCCTGGACCTGGATCTGCTCCTCGGCCAGGGGCGACCGCTCGGTATCCAGCCAGGCCAGTTGCAGGCTGTCTTCCACCAGGCGCTGCATGCCGTCGACTTCGCGCCCCAGGCGCTCGCGCAGGGCGACAAGACTCTGCTCGCTTTCGCTGGCGACCCGCAGGCGGCTCAAGGGTGTGCGCAATTCATGGGACAAGTCCCGCAGCAACTGCTGCTGAGTAGCCACGGTACTTTGCAGGCGCTCGGACATCTGGTCGAAAGCCCGCCCCAGTTCCCCCAGTTCATCCTTGCGCAAGGTGGTCTCGGTGGACAGCCGGGCATTCAATTGCTCTGCCCGCCAGGCATTGGCCTGCTCACGCAGCTGGTTGAGCGGCACCACCAGCAAGCGGTACAGCCCCACGCACAACAACAAGGTAAATAGCCCGGGGATCACGCCATTGGTCATGACCTGCCAGAACAACCGGTAGCGGCCGGGCATGAAGCGCTGCGGCAACTCCATCACCAGGCTGCCGGCAGAAGGCTCTTCGGGGAAGGGAATCTTCAACCAGGGCAAGCTCCGGGCATGCCGGCTCACCGGCCAGTCCGGCCCCCGCAGGAAGGTCAGGCGCTGGGCCTCCATGGGTTTGAGGGGGTAGCTGCCGAGGGACTGCAAGTCGCTGCCGATGACCCCGACCCAGCTCTTCTCGCGACTGGCCATCTGCTGGACCCAGGCATCGACACCCGTCTGCTGGCCGCTCTTCCAGGCTTCTTCGGCTTCCCGCGCATAAGCGTGAAGAGTGGTCCGGGCTTCATCGGACAGGTACAGGTTCTTCTGTTCGACATAACGGCCCCAGGACCAGCTCAGCCAGATCATCAGCAGACAGAAGGCCACCAGCAGGAATGCCAGCTTCCAGAACACCGAATGCCGCCCGGGCAGCTCAGGCCAGCTCATCGGCGCTCAACACATAACCCTTGCCCCACACGGTGCGCAGTTGGCGTTCGCTGTAGCCCAGCGCCTTGAGCTTGCGGCGGATCTGGCTGACATGCATGTCCAGGCTGCGATCGTGGGCGGCATATCCACGCTGGAGCACATGCTGGTAGAGGAAGGCCTTGCTCAGCACTTCGTCGGCATTGCGATGCAGGGTCTCCAGCAAGCGGTATTCGCTGCGGGTCAGCCCGGCCCATTGCTCGGCGAAGAACACGTCGCACAGCTCGTCGTCGAACCGCAGGCTCTGCTGCTGGCTGACGGGCACCGGCGGCATCGGGCGCCGATCCAGGGCCACCCGACGCAGGATCGCCTCGATCCGCACCCGCAACTCGGCGATGCTGAATGGCTTGGGCAGGTAGTCGTCGGCGCCCAGGCGGAAACCGCTGATGCGATCGGCTTCCGCCCCCAGGGCCGACATCAGCAGCACCGGAGTGGAATGGCTCTGGCGCAGGTGCGTGAGCACCGTCAGACCGTCCATTCCGGGCAGCAGGATATCCATCAGCAGCACGTCGAACGACTGCTGGCGGGCGATGCCCAGCCCTTCCTGGCCATTACGGCACCAGGTCACGGTAAAACCGCAGCGCTGCAGTTGCTCATGGACATAAGCACCGAGCACCGGGTCGTCCTCGATGGCCAGGACACGGGGGGAGTCAATAGATACGGGAGTCATTGGCTTGTGCAAGTGATTCTCAGTTGGCCGATTATTCAAGATTGCCCGAGGCGCGGCAACCGATGCCTTGGTCGCACCCGCCCGCGCCGACCACCGGCTCCTTCCAGCGAGGCCAGCCATCGGCGCAGGCGAAACAATTTGCCAAGATTGACCACCGGCAAATCGTTACACTGCGCAGGTGGCGCATCACGGACGTGCCCGTTCACCTATCGAAATCGCGTGGAAGCAGGAGAGTTGCGTGCTCAAGAAACTGGGAATCAAAGGCCGCGTACTGTTGCTGACCTTGCTGCCCACCAGCCTGATGGCCCTGGTGCTGGGTGGTTACTTCACCTGGATGCAGCTATCGGAGCTGCAGACCCAACTCCTGCAACGCGGTGAAATGATCGCCGAACAACTGGCCTCCCTGGTGGCCCCGGCGATGGGCAACCGCAACACCCAGATGCTCGAGCGCATCGCCACCCAGGCCCTGGAACAACAGGATGTGCGCGCAGTGTCGTTCCTCGCTCCGGACCGCACGCCCCTGGCCCATGCCGGCCCCACCATGCTCAACCCGGCCCCCATGGGCGACAACACCCAGATGATGCAACGCAGCGGCAACGATGCGACCCGCTACCAGTTGCCGGTCTTCGGTCGCCATCGCAACCTCGCGGGCGACCTGATCCCCGATGAGTCCGACCGGTTGCTGGGCTGGGTGGAACTGGAGCTGTCCCACAGCGGCATGTTGCTGCGCGGCTATCGCAGCCTGTTCGCCAGCCTGCTGCTGATCGCCTCCGGCCTGGCCGTGACGGCCCTGCTGGCGGTGCGCATGGGACGGACCATCAACAACCCGCTGAGCCAGATCAAGCAGGCGGTGACCCAGCTCAAGGACGGCAACCTGGAAACCCGCCTGCCGCCACTGGGCAGCCAGGAGCTGGACGACCTAGCCTCGGGCATCAACCGCATGGCCAGCACCCTGCAAAATGCCCAGGAAGAACTGCAGCACAGCATCGACCAGGCTACCGAGGACGTACGCCAGAACCTGGAGACCATCGAGATCCAGAACATCGAGCTGGACCTGGCGCGCAAGGAGGCCCTGGAAGCCAGCCGGATCAAGTCCGAGTTCCTGGCCAACATGAGTCACGAGATCCGCACACCACTCAACGGCATCCTCGGCTTCACCCACTTGCTGCAAAAGAGCGAGCTGACCCCGCGCCAGCTGGACTACCTGGGCACCATCGAGAAATCCGCCGACAGCCTGCTGGGGATCATCAACGAGATCCTCGACTTCTCGAAAATCGAAGCCGGCAAGCTGGTGCTCGACAGCATCCCGTTCAACCTGCGCGACCTGTTGCAGGACACCCTGACCATCCTCGCCCCGGCGGCCCACGCCAAGCAGCTGGAACTGGTGAGCCTGGTGTACCGCGATACGCCGTTGTCGCTGGTCGGCGACCCGCTGCGGCTCAAGCAGATCCTCACCAACCTGGTGAGCAACGCCATCAAGTTCACCCGCGAGGGCACCATCGTCGCCCGGGCCATGCTCGAAGAAGAGCACGAAGACAGCGTGCAACTGCGCATCAGCATCCAGGATACGGGCATCGGCCTGTCGAACCAGGATGTGCGTGCCCTGTTCCAGGCCTTCAGCCAGGCCGACAATTCGCTGTCGCGCCAACCTGGCGGTACTGGCCTTGGGCTGGTGATTTCCAAGCGCCTGATCGAGCAGATGGGCGGCGAGATCGGGGTCGACAGCACGCCCGGCGAAGGCTCGGAGTTCTGGATCAGCCTGAGCCTGCCCAAGACCCGCGACGACGCCGAGGACCTGCCCGCGCCACCGCTGCTGGGCCGGCGCGTGGCGGTGCTGGAAAACCACGAGCTGGCGCGCCAGGCCCTGCAGCACCAGTTGGAAGACTGTGGCCTGGAAGTGAGGCCGTTCAACACCCTGGAAGCCCTGACCAACGGCATCACCGGTGTCCACCAGAGCGACCAGGCCATCGACCTGGCGGTACTCGGCGTGACCGGCAACGACATGTCGCCCGAACGCCTGAGCCAGCACATCTGGGATCTCGAACACCTGGGCTGCAAGGTCCTGGTGCTATGCCCCACCACCGAACAGACGCTGTTCCAGCTTTCGGTCCCCAACCCCCACAGCCAGTTGCAGGCCAAACCGGCCTGCACCCGCAAACTGCGTCGGGCACTGTCTGACCTGGTCACCCCGCGAAGGGTCCGCAGCGAACCCGAGGAAGCGCTTTCCAGCCGTGCGCCACGGGTTTTGTGCGTCGATGACAACCCGGCCAACCTGCTGTTGATCCAGACCTTGTTGCAGGACATGGGCGCCAAGGTGCAGGCGGTGGACAACGGCTATGCCGCCCTGAACGCTATCCAGCACGAACCCTTCGACCTGGTGATGATGGACGTGCAGATGCCCGGCATGGACGGTCGGCAGAGCACCGAGGCGATCCGCCAGTGGGAAAGCGAACGCCAGGGGCCGCCATTGCCGATCGTGGCCCTGACCGCCCACGCCATGGCCAATGAAAAACGCGCCCTGCTGCAAAGCGGCATGGACGACTACCTGACCAAGCCCATCAGCGAGCGGCAACTGGCCCAGGTGGTACTCAAGTGGACCGGGCTGGCCCTGCGCAACCAGGGCTCGGACCGCAGCGGCGAACGCCCTGAGCTGGGCCTGGAACTGCAGGTGCTGGATCAGGACGAAGGCCTGCGCCTGGCCGCCGGCAAAGCCGACCTGGCCGCCGACATGCTGGCCATGTTGCTGGCCTCGCTGGAGGCCGACCGCGAGGCGATCAACGCCGCCCGGGCCGCCAACGACCACAGCGCCCTGATCGAACGGGTCCACCGCCTGCACGGCGCCACCCGCTACTGCGGGGTGCCACAGCTGCGAGCGGCCTGCCAGCGCAGCGAGACCCTGCTCAAGCAGGAGGACGCCAAGGCCTTCGCCGCGCTGGACGAACTGGACCACGCCATCGATCGCCTGGCCAGCGAGGCACGGGTCAAGGCCTGACCCAGGGCAACCCCGGCCCGGCGCCCAGGCCCCATGCTGGGCGTCCTCCCCGAACAAGGATGCAGCCATGCGTACGATTCTTTTCAGCAGCCAGAACTACGATCGTGAGAGTTTTCTCGGCGCCCGCCTGCCCCAGGGCCTGGAGCTGCAGTTCCAGGCCGCTCGCCTGAGCCTGGACACCGCGGCCCTGGCCGAGAGCCATGAAGTGGTCTGTGCCTTCATCAACGACGATCTGGGCGCACCGGTGCTCGAGCGCCTGGCGGCCGGCGGCACCCGCCTGATCGCCCTGCGCTCGGCCGGCTACAACCACGTCGACCTGGCGGCGGCCAAGCGCCTGGGCCTGGACGTGGTCCGGGTCCCGGCCTACTCGCCCCACGCCGTGGCCGAACATGCCGTGGCCCTGATCCTGGCACTCAACCGCCGCTTGCACCGGGCCTACAACCGTACCCGCGAAGGTGACTTCAGCCTGCACGGCCTGACCGGCTTCGACCTGGTGGGCAAGACCGTGGGCATCGTCGGCACCGGGCAGATCGGCGCCACCTTCGCCCGCATCATGGCCGGCTTCGGCTGCCAGCTGCTGGCCCATGATCCTTATCCGAATCCGGCCGTGCAGGCCTTGGGGGCCCGCTACTTGAGCCTGGCGGAACTGCTGGAGCAGTCGCAGATCATCAGCCTGCACTGCCCCCTGACCGACGACAGCCGCTACCTGATCAACCAGCAGAGCCTGGCCCGGATGCAGCCCGGGGCGATGCTGATCAACACCGGTCGCGGCGGCCTGGTGGACACCCCGGCGCTGATCGACGCCCTGAAGAATGGCCAACTGGGCTACCTGGGGCTGGACGTCTATGAAGAAGAAGCCCAGCTGTTTTTCGAGGACCGCTCCGACCTGCCCTTGCAGGATGATGTACTGGCGCGATTGCTGACCTTCCCCAACGTGATAGTGACCGCCCACCAGGCCTTCCTGACCCGCGAGGCCCTGGCGGCGATCGCCGACACCACCTTGCACAACATCGCCAGTTGGTTCGCCGGCCAGCCACAGAACCTGGTCCATGACTGAGCGCCGCGCACGGGCTGATCGAAGGTCGCCAGCCCGCGCCCTGTGGCGCCGGGGCCCGTGCTAGCATACGCGGCAGATTTGGAGGACCCATGGTCGAACACGATTTCCGCTACACCCTGATGAGCCCGCAACACACCCTGATCGAATGCCGCGCACTGGTGCCGGGCCGCTATCAAGTCACCGGCAACGGTGGCTCGATCCGCGCCAGCGACGTGCTGCTGGTCACCCTCAAGGGCAGCAAGGACTTGTCCATGCGCCTGACGGTGGACACCGTTCGCCACCTGATCAACCCGGTCGGCCAATGGGTCGCGGTCGCCAGCGGCCCGGTCTTCGGCGAACTGGCCATCCACCAATGGCAGGTCAACTGCGATAGCTGCGCCACCCAGTTGGACTTCGAATTCGCGGTGGATGCCAAGCTTGGCGAAAAGGCGCGCCAACCCGCCGCCAGCGCACGGATCGCCGAACTCGGCTGGAGCAGCGAAGGCGAGCGCCACCTGTGCCCTCGATGCCGCCAGGCGGCGCAATGAAACGCCTGGCGCTGGTCCTGGCACTGGGCGCTGGCCTGCTGGGCTGCGCCGCCGAGCCGCTGCAGCTCAAGCAAGACCGCAGCTATATCCTGGAATGGATCGGTGAGCGTCCGCTCATCGACTACAGCCACCTGACCATCACCCTGGGCGAGGATGGCCGCGCCTACGGCAATGGCGGCTGCAACCACTGGTTCGCCCCTTATACCCTGGATGGCCAGAAGCTCAGCTTCGGCAAGGTGGGCAGCACCCGCAAGCTCTGTGCCCCGGCCCTGATGGAACAGGAACGACGCTTCCTCCAGGCCCTGGAGACCGTCGAACGCTGGGATATCTCGCCCATCGAGCAGGTACGCTTCTGGCCTGCCGAAGGCAAGCCGCTGCGCTGGTGGCAGGAAGAAGGCTGACTGTCCTGCGCCCGGGGGCCCCCCCCCCCGCCCCTCATCAATGACCGCGCAGGGCCTGCAGTTTCGCCAATACCCCTGCCGCGGTCTGTTCACCCAGCAGTTGCTCCCGCACCTTGCCCTGGTCGTCGATGATGTAGGTCACCGGCAGCGCCTCGGTGCGTGGCAGGTCGAAGATCGGCGAAGGATCCTGGGCCAGCACGGTGAACTTGATCCCCAGCTTCTCGCTGGCGCTCTTGAGCTCCTCGCCCTGCACGTTGTCGAAGTTGACCCCCAATACCGTCACCGACTGCCCCTTGAGCTGCTCGTCCAGGGCGTTCAGCTCGGGCACCTCGGTCCGGCACGGACCACACCATTCGGCCCAGTAGTTGAGCACCAGCCACTGCTTGTCGAGGCGTTCGGAGGCGACTTTGCGGCCATACTGGTCGACCCCGTAGTCATTGCCACAACCGCCCAGCAATAGGGTCGTGATGATCGCCAATGCCGCTGCCAATTGCCTTGCCATGCCTGTTTTCCCGTCTTTGAAAGTGTCTTGGATGATCCACGGCCGCCCATGGCCGCTGCGACCGAACGACTCTCGAGGTTCAGCAGAGCCCGTCGCGCGGTTAGAATAGCCGCCACCTTACGCAAGATGCGACCCGCACATGACCGACCTGACGCTTTATCACAACCCGCGCTGCTCGAAATCCCGTGCCGCACTGGAGCTGCTGGAACAACGCGGCCTGGCCCCGACTGTGGTCCGCTACCTGGAAACCCCACTGGACGCCGCCCAACTGCGCAGCCTCCTGGGCAAGCTCGGTATCGGCGCCCGTCAGTTGCTGCGCACCGGCGAAGACGAGTACAAGGAGCTCGGGCTGGCAGACACCAGCCTCAGCGAAGAGCAGTTGATCGCTGCCATCGCCCAGCACCCCAAGCTGATGGAGCGCCCAGTTCTGGAAGCCGGTGACAAGGCCGTCATTGGCCGACCACCGGAAAACGTGCTGGAGATCCTGCCTTGAGCACGCCGTACATCCTGGTGCTGTACTACAGCCGCAATGGCTCCACCAGCGAGATGGCCCGGCAGATCGCCCGAGGCATCGAGCAAGCCGGCCTGGAAGCCCGCCTGCGTACCGTCCCGGCCATTTCGGCCGAATGCGAAGCCGTGGCCCCGGCCATCCCCGACAGCGGTGCGCTGTATGCCAGCCTCGACGACCTGAAGAACTGCGCCGGCCTGGCCATGGGCAGCCCGACCCGTTTCGGCAACATGGCGGCGCCGCTCAAGTACTTCCTCGACGGTACCAGCAACCTGTGGCTGACCGGCGCCCTGGTGGGCAAGCCCGCTGGCGTGTTCACCTCCACCGCCAGCCTGCATGGCGGCCAGGAAGCCACCCTGCTGTCGATGATGCTGCCCTTGCTGCACCACGGCATGTTGATCACCGGCTTGCCCTACAGCGAATCGGCGCTGCTGGAGACCCAGGGCGGCGGCACCCCCTACGGCGCCAGCCACCATGCCGGCGCGGATGGCAAGAGCCCGCTGGACCAACACGAGATCGCTCTGTGCCGGGCCTTGGGCCTGCGCCTGGCCAAGACCGCCCAGCGACTGGAGAACGGCCGTGGCCAAGAAGCCTAAGATCCTGCCCGAGATCCACTGGCTACAACCCCGGGTGCGAGTGGCCCGGGCCCTTAGTCTTATGTGTTTCTTCGCCCTGGTGGGCCTGCTGTGCATCTATTACCTGCTGGTCGCCGACCTGCACGGCGCCCGGCCCTGGGTGATCCTGCTGATCGAGCTGGTGCCCCTGTTGCTGATGGCGCCCGGCATGCTCAGTGGCAGCGCCCGCGGGCACTCCTGGATGTGTTTCGTGGTCAACCTGTACTTCATCAAGGGCGCGCTGGCGGCCTATGACCCGAACCGCCAGTTGTTCGGCCTGCTGGAAATGTTCGCCAGCCTCGCGGTGTTCACTTCCTCGCTGCTGTACGTGCGCTGGCGCTTCCAGCTCAACCGCCGGCTGGCCGGCGAAGGCGCCACCCCGGCCTGAGGCAAGATGCAAGCCCCCATCGCAAGATGCCGGGGCTTGCATCCATGCCAGCCGCCCCCACCTTGCACAACGGACCTTCTGACCGACACTCCCGATCCGACCGGAGCAGGCATGCACGATTACAAATGGCTGAATGAATACTGTCTCAACCGCTTCGGCTCCGCCGCAGCCCTGGAGGCGCGGCTGCCGACTCCGGCCAGCGACGACTACCTGCGCACCCTGGGGGCCGATCGCTACCTGTCGCTGCTGGCCCTGCGGGTCTTTCGCGCCGGCCTGAAGCACAGCCTGGTTGACGCCAAGTGGCCAGTCTTCGAACAAGTGTTCTTCGGCTTCGACCCCCACAAAGTGGTGCTGATGGGGGCCGAGCACCTGGAGCGGCTGATGCAGGACACGCGGATCATTCGCCACCTGGGCAAGCTCAAGAGCGTCCCGCGCAATGCCCAGATGATCCTCGACGTGGAGCAGCAGCACGGCAGCTTCGGCAGCTTCATCGCCGACTGGCCGGCCCAGGACATCACCGGCCTCTGGCAGTACCTGGCCAAGCACGGCAACCAGCTGGGCGGCCTCTCGGCGCCGCGCTTCCTGCGCATGGTGGGCAAGGACACCTTCATTCCTTCCCAGGACGTGGTGGCAGCCCTCAATGCCCAGGGCATTGTCGACAAGGTACCCAGCAGCAAACGCGACCAGGCCCTGGTACAAGCGGTGTTCAATCAGTGGCAGCAAGAGAGCGGCCGTCCGCTGTGCCAGCTGTCGGCGATGCTGGCCTACACCGTCAACCACTGATCCCTGTCCACTTCCAGAGCATCTCCCTGCCTGCAACGGGCAGGGAGATCTTCCTCACTTTCGCCCAACCGACTACGCAAGCTGACAATAAGCTGAACTAAACGCGGGGATTTCTCACTCGCTGTTTGCGATCGGATAAAGTCCGCCTGAACTTTCCATACGATTAAAAACAATCAGCAAAGGCTTGGTGGAATCGACATTCTGCAATCATTAGCCATGTACAAACGAACTACGAGGCATTGATCAGGCCAACAAGCTGAACAAAGGCTGTCGGCTTTTAAAATAATGATCGTGATCCATTCGTTTTTTTCACATTGCTTTCACCCTTCGCTAACCCGGCACGCTCTAGATTGGCAAGCAGTTGCAGCGCAGGTCCCGTTACCGGTCTTTTCAGAACATCAGCTCCAACCCGAATGACAAGCCCTCTTCCAGAACAGTTCAGGTAAGCGAAGTGATCGACACTGCTAAATCCGGCACGGGCACCGAGGCCTCGCGTCCAAACCGATTCCGCAAGGCCATGGCATGGGCCAGTGTGGCAGTCTTGGCAATCCTGGTCAGCGGCTTCGTGCTCTGGCCTGGCGCGCCCCTGGACCTGGGAGCCGCCAACCAGATGGAAAGCGCAGGCATGTACCGTCATTGGAACAGCGGCGAAGTGATCGCCCTGGTGCGCCATGCCGAACGCTGCGACCGTTCGCCTACTCCCTGCGTAGGGCCTGGAGATGGCATCACATTGGCCGGAAGCAGCATGTCCAGGAGGCTGGGCCGGGCATTCCAGGTCCTGGGCATGGACTCTACCGATGTCCTCAGCAGCCCCGCCACCCGCACCCGGCAAACCGCGGAATTCATGTTCGGCCAGCCCGCGAAAACCCAGGACTGGCTGCTCAGTTGCGGTAGCCAGCTTGGCGAAACGATCAAGGCGCACAAGGCTGCGCGACGCAACCTGGTGCTGGTCACCCACAGCGATTGCATCAGCGACCTGGAGAGCCAACTGGGCTTCGAGCATGCCCCCCACAGTCAGTACAACAGTTCGCTGTTCGTCACCCTGAACAGCGATGGCACGTTGCAGATACTTGGCAGCATCAAGGTCGAGGACTGGCAACAGGCACTTGGGCCGGAGGCAGCCAAGCTATAACTCTTTTTTACAACATCCCAACAGATTTCACTCAACGCAAAGACACACTAGACGCTTGAGCAAGTTGACTTCGATAGAACTTGTACTAATAGAAGAAACTATCGCGCGACTTATAACAGCACCGCACCAGTAACAGGGCCAGGTCAAAACGCTAACGACGACCACCTGGAACTCTTTGCGAGCTAAAAATACTGAGCTTGCTAACTAGTAATGCTTTATCGGCTGCATTCGATACAAGTAACGCCCCAGCTTCCAGCAGATGACTTAGAGGACACCAATGCACCGCACCTTGCCACCCCAGGCTTATGGAACAAGCACTACGCCGGTCGGCTACACCGTGGGTGCAAGTACGACCGACATCCTGCAACGCTGGGGGCTGCTCTTTCTTTTGCTGGCCTTCGGCCTGTTCTACCTGCTGCCACTGACCGGCCATGGCTTGTGGATCCCGGATGAAACCCGCTACGCGCAGATCAGCCAGGAAATGCTGCAGAGCGGCGATTGGGTCGCACCGCACTTCATGGGCATCCGCTACTTCGAAAAACCCATTGCCGGCTACTGGATGATCGCCATCGGCCAGGCCATCTTCGGCGACAACCTGTTCGGCGTGCGTATCGCTTCCGCCGTGAGCACTGGCCTGAGCGTGGTACTGGCCTACCTGGTCACCCGCCGGATGTGGAGCGACCCACGCAAGAGTTTCACCGCAGCCTTGCTGTACATGAGCTTCGGCCTGGTGGCCGGCCAGGCCGGGTATTCCAACCTCGACCCGCAGTTCACCTTGTGGGTCAACCTGAGCCTGGTGGCGTTGTGGTTCGCCCTGCACAGCCAAACCGTGCGCGCCCGCCTCCTGGCTTGGGCTGCCCTGGGCGCAGCCTGTGGCATGGGGTTCATGACCAAGGGCTTCCTGGCCTGGCTGCTACCGGTGCTGATCGCCCTACCCTACGCGCTCTGGCAGCGCCGCCTCGGCCAACTGTTGCGCTACGGCCTGGTGGCGGTGCTGGTGGCGGTGCTCATCAGCCTGCCCTGGGTGCTGAGCATCCATGCCCAGGAACCGGACTTCTGGCGTTTTTTCTTCTGGCATGAACATATCCGCCGCTTTGCCGCCGAGAACGCCCAGCACACCCGCCCATGGTGGTTCTACTTGCCGATCCTGGTGGTTTCGAGCCTGCCGTGGGCGGCCCTGCTGCCCGGCACCCTGCTCCAGGCCTGGAAGGACAAGCGCCAGGCCGCCACGGGCTTCCTCCTGCTGTGGATGATCCTGCCGCTGGCGTTCTTCAGCCTGAGTCGAGGCAAGCTGCCGACCTACATCATGCCGTGCTTGCTGCCCCTGGCCGTGCTCATGGGCCATGCCCTGGTGGAGCGCATCAACGCCGGCCAGGGCCGGGGGATCCGCCTCAACGCCCTGCTCAACCTGGCGATCGGCGTTGGCGCCCTGGTGGGGCTGCTGGTCCTGCAGATCACCCGGCCGGTGTACGGCCACGATGAAATGCTCGGCCTGTCCCTGGTGTTCATCATGCTCATGGGCTGGATCATCGCCAACCTGCTGCCCGTCTCCAAACCGCTGCAATACTGGGCGGCACCGGCCCTGGGTATCTGGCTGCTGGTGGCGCTGCTACCGACGGGCATGCCGGCGATGATCGTCCACAAGGAAATGCCCGACCAGTTCATCAAGGAACACCTTGTGGAGCTGCAACAAAGCAAGACCCTGTTGAGCAATGACCTGGGCACGGCATCGGCCTTGGCCTGGCGCCTGCAACGCCCGGAGGTGGCGCTGTACAACACCGAGAGCGAACTGAAGTACGGCCTGGCATACGCCGATTCGATCCAGCGCAAGGTCAGCATGGAGAACGTCGGCCAGTGGATGGAAGCGGCGCGCAGCCAGGGATCGGTCGGGGTGGTCATGCGGGTCAAGGATGTGATGGAAAACCAGGAGCTGGCGCTGCTGCCGCCAGGCGGCAAGCGCTATACGAAGGGCAACCTGGTGATCCTGATCCTGCCGGCAACCCAGCCCTGATCCGCGCACCCTGATACCTGCTGACAACGTCAGCGTCGGCCCAGTCCAACGCTGGCGTTTTACACGTGCGACGGCGATGGACCGCCTCTTCCTCGATCCTGTCCACGGAAATCCCACCGATGAAGATCCACAGCAACGAACGCAAGGCCCTGGCCCTGCTGCTCGGCGTGTCCGCCCTGATCCTGCTGCTCGGCCTGGGCTCGCGCGAACTATGGGGCCCGGAAACCCGCTGGGCCAACATCGTGCTGCAGATGCTGCAGAGCGGCGATTACTTCGATCCCTATCTCAAGGGCAGTCCCTATTACGACAAACCCCTGCCCTCCTACTGGCTGATCGTCGCCAGCACCTGGCTGACCGGAGGCCTGGGACATTGGTCGCTACGATTGTCCTCGGTACTGGCCGCCTGGCTGAGCATCTGGCTGGTGTACCGGCTGGGCGAGCAGCTGTTGCGCAAGGGCACGGGCCTGATCGCCGGCTGGATGCTGGCCACCACCTTCTATTTCGTCTTCTGGGCCCGGGTCGCCACCGCCGACATTCTCACCGTGTGCGGGGTGCTAGCCGCGGTGTGGTGGTACTGGCGGGGCCCGGAAGATACCCGCCTGGGCCGCTACACGGTGTTCTTCCTGATTTTGGCGATCACCTCACTGCTCAAGGGGTTGATCGGCTTTGTCCTGCCAGGCCTGATCCTGCTGCCGCATCTGCTGGCCCAGGGGCGCTGGAAGCGCCACCTCAACCTGCGCCTGGCCCTGGCAATACTGCTGGCCGGTGTCTTGTACATGGTGCCGTTCCTGCTCTCGCATCTATATGGCACGCCGCATTCCGGAGAAAGCGGCCTGAGCCTGGTATTTCGCGAGAACGTCGTCCGCTTCTTCGAACCGTTCGACCATGTCGGGCCGATCTACACCTACCTGGTGTACCTGCCGCTCTACACTTTGCCCTGGGCCCCTTGCTGGATCCTCGGGCTCTGGGTCGCAACCCGGCATTGGCGCCAGTTGCACGCCAACGAACGCTGGCTGGTCTGGGCCCTGGGCTTGCTGTTCCTGTTTTTCACCGCCAGCGGCAGCCGGCGCAGCTACTACGTCCTGCCCCTGGTGCCCTTCGCCCAGTTGCTGGGTGCCTGGTGGCTGTCCCGACGGCTGGAGCTGGCACGGGACCTCGGCCGGGAGCGCAGTCGCGGCTGGAACCTGGGATTGGCCAGCGCCGCCATGGTGATGCTGTTGGTGCTGGGGCTGGCCTACCCCTGGAGCAACGGCGGTGGCGGAGTGCTCGGTTTCGCCGCGCAGGTCAAGGCCGAGGCCAGCCGGATAGCTCCCTGGAACCAATGGCGACTGGTGATGGTGGAGGTCGACAACAAGCTGCCGATGTACGTGCAGAACCAGGGGGCGCCGTTCTACTACGTGCCCGGGAACCAGGATTTCCCGAAGCGCGGCACCAGCGCCGACTTCATGGCCTGGCTGGAGCGCACCAGCGGCCAGCACTGGGACCCCCAGCGCACCCTGATCTTCGTGGCACAGGACAACAAAGGCCCGCAGTTGCTGGAGTACCTGGGTGACGATCACCAGGTGATCAGGACCCAACCGACCAATGGCGAACGGCTGGCCGGCAAACCCGCGGAAGGCAACCTGGCGTTCATTCCCCATCCCGCCACGGAATGAAACAGCGCGCCGCGCCGGCAATGAGCGGCGCGGCAAACTCCCGGGCTTAGAGATTCACTACGTTGACGAAGCGCGGCGTGGCGCTTTCATCGATACGCAGGCTGGTGAAGTCGAACAGGTTGCGGTCCGCCAGCTGGGACGGGATGACGTTCTGCAGGCCGCGGAAGATGCTCTCGGTCCGACCCGGGCTCTTGCGCTCCCACTCCTGGAGCATTTCCTTGACCACCTGGCGCTGCAGGTTCTCCTGGGAACCACAGAGGTTGCAGGGGATGATCGGGAACTGCTTGAGGTCGGAATAGGCCTGGATGTCCTTCTCGCTGCAGTAGGCCAGCGGACGGATCACCACGTTACGCCCGTCGTCGGCCAACAACTTGGGAGGCATGGCCTTGAGCGAGCCGTTGTAGAACATGTTGAGGAAGAAGGTCTCGACTATGTCGTCGCGATGGTGACCCAGGGCCATCTTGGTCGCGCCGATCTCGTCGGCGAAGGTGTACAGGGTGCCCCGACGCAGGCGCGAGCACAGCGAGCAGGTAGTCTTGCCTTCCGGCACCAGCTCCTTGACCACCGAGTAGGTGTCCTTCTCGACGATGTGGTACTCGATCCCCAGTTCCTTGAGGTAGGCCGGCAGTACGTGCTCGGGAAAGCCAGGCTGCTTCTGGTCCATGTTCACCGCGACGATCTCGAACTTGATCGGGGCCACCTTCTGCAGGTGCAGCAGCACGTCGAGCATGGTGTAGCTGTCCTTGCCGCCGGACAGGCAGACCATGACCTTGTCGCCATCTTCGATCATGTTGAAATCGGCGACCGCTTCGCCCGCCTGCCGGCGAAGGCGTTTCTGCAGTTTGTTCTGGTTGACCGTAAGAGTGCCCATGGCGCTTGGAATCCGCGAGGTGTGTGACGAAAAGCCGGACATTTTACGCAAAAACACCCGCCCCGCGAAAGCGCTGCCGAGCAGCGGCCACCGAGTCCAAAGTGACAGAGGTCCTGGCGATTAGCCCAGGTTTTTACAGCGCAATTTGCTCTAAAGAGGCGTACATCTGGCGACAACTCCTCCCTATACTGCGACATAAGGTCGCACATACAGACCTGCACTGTGCCACGTGGTTGTAGCGCTCCGCTGGGGGGCGATGGCAACAACAAAGGAGTGACTGACCATGATTCATCATGTCGTAGGACTCTTCACCCACCCCGATCAGGAATGGCGGGACATCCGTGGCGATGCCGAAGAAAGCATCAGCCACATGTACCTCACCCACACGTTGATCCTGGCGGCGATCCCCGCCATCTCGGCCTTCATCGGTACCACCCAGGTCGGCTGGGTCATCGGCAGTCGCGCGCCGGTGATGTTGACCAGTGAAAGCGCCCTGTGGATGACCATCCTGTCGTACCTGGCCATGCTCGGCGGTGTCGGGGTCATGGGCGGCTTCATCCACTGGATGGCCCGCACCTACGACGCCAATCCGAGCCTGGCCCGCTGCGTAGCCTTCGCCACCTATACCGCGACCCCGTTGTTCGTCGGCGGCCTGGCGGCGCTCTATCCACACATGTGGCTGGGCATGATCGTCGGCACGGCGGCCATCTGCTACACGGTCTACCTGCTCTACGTCGGGCTGCCGACCTTCATGAACATCCCGTCCGATGAAGGTTTCCTGTTCTCCAGCTCGGTACTGGCGGTGGGATTGGTGGTGCTGGTGGCGATCATGGCGTTCACCGTCATCGTCTGGGGCCTGGGCGTCGGCCCCATCTACACCAACTGACGCCGCGCCAATAATAATCCTCTGTCTGCCAATACAGGCCGCCGCAAGGCGGCCTTCCTCTTTCCGGGGATGACCATTGGGCGGCTGGGCGGTTCGGATTCAGCGGCCTTTGCGGCATACTCGAGCGCTCTGGAGAACCGCCAAGCATGCCCGAGCAACTCAATACCCGCGTCGAAGACTGTTTCCTACTCGCTGAATCCTTTTTCAAACGTCCCTTCAAGCGCCCAGTGGTCAGCCTCAAGTTGCGTGGCCAGAAAGCCGGGGTCGCCCACCTGCACGAGAACCTGCTGCGCTTCAACCCGCAGCTGTACCGGGAGAACACCGAGGACTTCCTCAAGCAGACCGTGGCCCACGAAGTGGCGCACCTGATCGCCCACCAGCTGTTCGGCGACCGCATCCAGCCCCATGGCGAGGAGTGGCAGTTGATCATGCGCGGGGTCTACGAACTGCCGCCCAATCGCTGCCATACCTACGAGGTGCAGCGGCGCAGCGTGACCCGCTATATCTACCGCTGCCCCTGCGCCCAGAGCGATTTTCCGTTTTCCGCCCAGCGCCACAAGCTGGTGGCCCAGGGGCGGCGCTACCTGTGCAGGCGCTGCCGGCAGACGCTGGTCTACAGCGGCGAAACCCGGGTCGAATGACCTGCCCCTAGGCGATCACCCGGTCGCGTCGCAATGCCTCGATCCGCTCGGCGTCGTATCCCAGCTCCGCCAACACCTCGGCGGAATGGGCCCCCAGCCTTGCACCGACATGTCGCGGCTCGGGCAGGCCCGCGGAAAACTTCAGCGGACAAGCGATCTGCGCCTGCCGGCTGCCGTCCTCGCGGGGCACCTGGCTGACCAGCTGGCGCGCCTGCAATTGTGGATGCTCCAAGGCCTCGGCCAGGCCCAGAACCGGCTCGACACAGGCATCCAGGCCCTCGAACAGCCGGCACAACTTGGCAAAATCATGCTTCTCGAATTCGACCTGCAGGGCCTGCTTGAGGGCTTGCTGCTGTTCGGGAACAGGCGACAGCCCCTGGGCCGCCAGCTCCGGCCGCCCCAGGGCCGCGCACAACTGCTGCATGAACCCCGGCTCCAGGCTGCCCACCGACAACCAGCGCCCGTCGCGGGTACGGTAGTAGTCATAGAAACTGCCACCGTTGAGCACTTGCTGCTCCATGCCGGGCTCCACCCCACAAGCCAGGTAGCCGGCACCGGCCATGGCGTGGAGGCTGAACACGCAATCGGTCATGCTCACGTCCAGGTGCTGGCCCTGGCCGTTGTGCTGGCGGGCGATCACCGCGGCCAGCAGGCCGATCACCCCGTGCAGGGAACCGCCGGCGATGTCCGCCGCCTGGATCCCCAGGGGCAACGGCCCTTGTTCCCGGCGGCCGGTCTGGCTGGCCAGGCCGGCCAGGGCCAGGTAGTTGATGTCGTGCCCGGCGCGGTCCTTGTAGGGGCCGGTCTGGCCGTAGCCGGTGATGGACACGTAGATCAGCCCCGGCTTGATCGCCTTCAAGGCCTCGTAGCCCAGCCCCAGGCGCTCCATCACTCCCGGGCGGAACTGCTCGAGGACGATGTCGTAGTCCTGCACCAGTTGCCGTACCACTTCCAGGGCCTCGGGTCGCTTCAGGTCCAGGGCCAGGCTGCGCTTGTTGCGGTTGAGGTAGGCATGGCTGGCCGATACGCCCTGGTCGTGGGGCGGCAGGACCCGCAGCAAGTCCATGCGGGTCGGTGACTCGATGCGCAGCACCTGCGCGCCCATGTCCGCCAGCAGCAGCGAAGCGAACGGCCCCGGCAGCAGGGTGGAGAAATCCAGTACCTTGAGTGACGCCAACGGCCCTTGCATGTGCCTCTCCTTCTGATCGACTGCCCACAGAGTAGGCAGCCACGGCACGTCCGCCAATCACCGCAACGGTCAGCGGCAATGACCGTTGCGCTCAAGTCCCGGGCAATAAAAAACCCGCCGAAGCGGGTTTTTCATGGACAACGCAGCTTACTTGACGCTTGGCGCCGGGCCTTCGGCCACGCCCAGGTCGTCGGTTTCGCGGGTATCGATGATCGCCCGGCCACCGGATGCCAGCTCGGCTTGCAGCTGGTCTTCGTCCAGCTCCTTGACCCACTTGGCGACCACCAAGGTGGCCACGGCGTTGCCCACCAGGTTGGTCAGGGCACGGGCTTCGGACATGAAGCGGTCGATGCCGAGGATCAGCGCCAGGCCGGCCACTGGCAGGTGGCCCACGGCCGACAGGGTGGCCGCCAGGACGATGAAGCCGCTACCGGTGACGCCGGCAGCACCCTTGGAGGACAGCAGCAACACCAACAGCAGGGTGATCTGGTGGGTGATGTCCATGTGGCTGTCGGTGGCCTGGGCGATGAACACCGCGGCCATGGTCAGGTAGATCGAGGTGCCGTCCAGGTTGAAGGAGTAACCGGTAGGGATCACCAGGCCGACCACCGACTTCTTGGCGCCCAGGCGCTCCATCTTGATCAGCATGCGTGGCAGCGCCGACTCCGAGGAGGAAGTGCCCAGTACGATCAGCAGTTCCTCACGGATGTAGCGGATCAGCTTGATCACGCTGAAGCCGTGGGCACGGCAGATGGCGCCCAGGACCACCAGCACGAACAGCACGCAGGTGATGTAGAAGCAGATCATCAGCTGGCCCAGTTGCACCAGCGAACCCACGCCGTAGGCGCCGATGGTGAACGCCATGGCACCCAGCGCGCCCAGGGGAGCCAGCTTCATGATCATGTTGATGATGTTGAACATCACATGGGCGAAACGGTCGATGAAGTCCAGGATCGGCTTGCCGTAGGCGCCCAGGCGATGCAGGGCGAAACCGAAGATCACCGAGAACATCAGCACTTGCAGGATGTCGCCGTTGGCAAAGGCACCGACGATGGTCGCCGGGATGACGTTGAGAATGAAGGCGACGACGCTCTGCTCGCTACCGGCAGTCACGTAGGCGGCGACTTTCGAGGCGTCCAGGGTCGAGGCGTCGATATGCATGCCGGCGCCCGGCTGCACGACGTTGACCACCACCAGGCCGATCAGCAGGGCGATGGTGGAAACGATTTCGAAGTACAGCAGCGCGTAGCCACCGGTCTTGCCCACCGACTTCATGTTCTGCATGCCGGCGATACCACTCACCACGGTGCAGAAAATGATCGGCGCGATGACCATCTTGATCAGTTTGATGAAGCCGTCACCCAAGGGCTTGAGGGCCACGCCCGCCTGGGGATAGAAGTGACCGAGCAGGATGCCGATGGCGATGGCAACGATCACCTGGAAATACAGGGATTTGTACAGTGGCTGACGAGTCGTCATTGCAAAGTTCCTCAAGAGCCCCGGCATGCTGCTTCCATCACGGCATGCGGTGCCTAAAGTGCGAACCCTCCTGCGCTGGAGGGATTTGTTGTGTCGAGCTGCGTACAGGCAGATCTGCAGGCTCTATCGCAAGGCCCGTGCCACCTTGTAAAAAATCCATACAAGCCTTTTAAAACAAGGGGTTAGAACCGAACTCCGTTTCCAGTGAGCAACGATGAACTTGGCGGATTTCCGCCCACTCGTCGATTCTCGTCCTACAATTTGGCGGATATCCGCCTTGTTCCCTCATGGAGGTGCTGGCTAATATCCGCCACTCAATGGACGGACCTGCCTGCATGCGCGAACGTACTATCGCCAGCCACTTTGCCCGGGCCGCCCTCGGCGGCGCGCATCGTCGCGGCTATGACTACCTGCCGCTGCTGCAGCGCCTGGGCATCAGCCCCGAGTTACTGCACCAGCCCAGGGCCCGCATCGCTCCCGAGCAGTTCACCCAGCTGCTGCAACAGCTATGGCTGGAAATGGACGACGAATACCTGGGGTTCGGTGATGGACCGAGCAAACCCGGGACCTTCGCCATGATGTGCCACGCCCTGATCCACTGCCGCACCCTGGAGAAGGCACTCCATCGCGGATTACTGTTTTATAGCCTATTCCCGCAGGCCCCGCGGCTGAGCCTGACGCGTGAAGGAGACATGGCCCGCCTGAGCCTGGACGACTCCGCCCTCTGGGACCCCGAGCACTTTCTCAGCGAATGCCTGCTGGTGATCTGGCACCGGCTGGGCAGCTGGCTGATCGGCCAGCGAGTCCGCCTGGAACAAGCCTGCTTCAGCTATCCGCGCCCTGAACACGGGGCGGAATACGACTTGCTCTTCCCCTGCCCGCTGCAGTTCGACCAGCCCCACAGCAGCTTGCTGTTCCACAGCCGCTACCTGGGCATGCCCTTGCTGCAGGATGAACGGACCCTCAAGCACTTTCTCGAACGCTCCCCCGCCGACCTGCTGTCGCGCCCCGATGAAGGCGACAGCCTCGCCAACCAGCTGCGCCGCCTGCTGGCCCGCGATCGTGAACACTGGCCGGACCTGGAAAGCGTCGCCCAGCACATGCACATCAGCCCCCAGACCCTGCGCCGGCATCTACGGGAAGAAGGCTTGAGCTTCCAGGAACTCAAGGACGAGCTGCGGCGCGATATCGCCATCTATCACCTGGGGCGCGCCGACCTGTCGTTGCAACAGATCGCCGAACAACTGGGGTTTTCCGAACCATCGGCCTTCCATCGGGCCTTCAAGAAATGGACCGGGCTGACCCCGGGCGCCTATCGCGCCCGGACCCAGTGAGCAACCACGCTAAAGGACCGGGAAGTGAATCCGGAAGGCCGCCCCGCCCAGGGCCGAATCCCCCAGGGCCAGGCGCGCGCCGTAGCTTTCGATGATGTCCTTGACCACCGCCAGGCCGATGCCCTGCCCCGGATGCTGGCGATCCAGGCGCTCGCCACGCTGGAGGATCCGTGCCCGCTGGTCCGGCGGCACTCCCGGCCCGTCGTCCTCCACGCACAACTCGGAACCATCGAGGCTCTCGCGCACGCTGATGCGCACCGACCCCAGGCACAGGCGGTAGGCGTTTTCCAGCAGGTTGCCCAGCAGCTCCAGCAAGGCACCGTGCTCGATCGGCAAGTAGCAACGCTCGGGCAGGTCGAACGAGACCCGTACCCGCTTGTCGCGATAGACCTTGTCCAGGGTGTCGCACAGGCTCTGCAACAATGGCCGCAGGCGTACCTGGTGGCGCACCAGGCCGCTCTTGCGCAGGCTGGCTCGCTGCAGCTGGTAGCTGATCTGCTGGCTCATGCGTTCGATCTGGGTTTGCAGGACCCAGGCCTGCTCACGATCCTGGGGTCGCAGGGCCATGTCCTCGCTGACCCCTTGCAATACCGTCAGTGGGGTCTTGAGGCTGTGGGCCAGATCGTCCAGGGAGTCCCGATAGCGGCTACGCTGGTCGCGCTCGCTTTGCAGCAGGCGGTTGAGCGACCCCGTCAGGCGCAGCAGCTCGCGCGGATGTTCCTCGCTCAGGCTCTGGCGGGTGCCGCTCTCGATCTGGTCCAGCTCCTGGCTCAGGCGTCGCAGCGCCTGCAATCCCCAGGTCAAGCCCAGCCAGAGCAGCGCCAGCAGCACCAGCAACGCCGCACCGAAGCCCAGGTAGAGGTTCTCGCGCACCCCTTCCAGGGTCTGCTGGTACTCGCGCACCGGCTGCAAGGCGACGATGCTGAACGCCGCGCTCTTGCCTCCCAGCAGCTTGATCTCGACGTCGTAGACGAAGAACTCCTGGCCATTGGCCTCGCGGATCCGGGCGAACTCGTTGCCACGTCCGTCGTAGCGCGGCCGGTAGTTGATGTTCTCTTCCTGGGTGGCCCGGGAACGCCAGACCAGGTGCCCCTCGCGATCGTAGATGTAGCCCAGCAGCCGGCTATCGGCGAGATTGAAACGCTCGTCGGGCAATTGAGCCGGCATTTGCAGGCGGTTGTCCTCGATGCGCGCAGCCGAGATCAGGGTGGTGACGTCCGAAGCCAGGCGCTGCTCGATGGAGTCTTGCAGGGCCAGGCTGAAAGCGCCCTGCATGGCTGGCAGCAAGGCCAGCATGAACAGGACCGCGAGGATGGTTGCGGCCAACATCAAGCGCAGGCGTAGCGAACGAATCATCGGCAGCGCTCATTGAACAGATAGCCCAGGCCGCGCACCGTGTCGATCGGCTTGAAGCCCGACGGCGCTTCAAGCTTGCGCCGCAACCGCCCCACCAGCACCTCGATGACATTCGGGTCGCGCTCGTCATCGTCCGGATACAACTGCTCCATCAGCCGGTCCTTGGCCACTACTTGCTGGTGATGGCGCATCAGGTATTCGAGGATCCGGTATTCGTAGGCCGTCAGGGCCAGGGGCTGCTCGTCCAGGGACGCCTGCTTGCGATTGAGGTCCAGCAGCAGTGGGCCGGCGACTATGGTCGACTGGGTGAAACCGCTGGAGCGCCGCAGCAACGCATTGAGCCGGGCTTCCAGCTCCTCGAACTGGAATGGCTTGACCACATAGTCGTCGGCGCCGGTGGCCAGGCCCTCGACCTTGTCCTGCCAGTTGCCACGGGCCGTGAGGATGAGGATCGGGAACGTCTTGCCCCGGGCGCGCAGCTGCCGGATCAGATCCAGCCCGCCCATGCCAGGCAGGCCCAGGTCGATCACCGCCAGGTCGTGGTTGAACTGCTCGGTCTGGTACAGCGCCTCTTCGGCATTGGCCACGGACTCGACGACATGACCGCTGTCGGTAAGGCGGGTTTGCAAGTGATGACGCAACAGCGCCTCATCCTCGACGACCAGCAATTTCATAATGCTCTCCCAGGCAAAATTCGACGTCTGCGGGGCACTCCTGCGCCCAGATGATTAATACGCCAACGCCGGACCGTGCCCAAGGCAAGGTCCGGCGTGGTTCAAGCCCGGCCGCTTCAGAAAGCGTAGTTGGCCGAGAGATAGGTCTGGGCGCTGCTGGTGAGACTCAGCGAACCCTGCTTGCCACCGCCCCGCTCGCTCATCTGGGTTCCGGCATTGCTGCGCAGGTACCGATAGCCGAGCTCCACCGAGGCATTTTGTGAAACCTGCTGCAGGACACCGGCCTGCACCCCCAGCGCATAACCGATATCGCTGTCATGGCTGAACCCAGGGGACTTCTGGGTCAGCTTGGTCAGGCCGGCACTGGCGCCGCCGAACAGCCGGGTGCTGCTGGTCACCGGCAGGAACCGGTCATAACTGCCCAGCAGGTTCTGCTGACGCAGTTTAATGCCATTGTGCGAGCCGGAAACGTAGTCGTAGGTAGCGTAGTAGCGGCCCTGGTCATTCTGCTGACCAACCCGCAGCCCCCAGGTGTTGTCCTTGCCGATCACGCCATCGGTATTCGGATGGCCGAGATTGTTGTTGAGCGAACCGGATTTCTTGATCTTGTCGCTGGTCTGGCCGAAGGACAGGCTGGCGAAGTTGCTGTCAGCGGCCTGGGCGGCAGCGCTGGCACCGAGAACGGTAAAGGCCAGCAGCAGTTTTTTCAACGAAGTCATAGGAAACTTCCTTTGCGCTATTGACGTTTAGGTAAGGCGCAAGAGTAAACGTCCCGCCCTGAACTCCCACTGAACATCCCCTTAACCTTTCCTGAACCGGCGCGCCCCAAGGCATTGCGCCCGGCAACTGTTCGCAGCGCCAGCCGGCTCTCTTTATAGAGCGCATGACTACCTTCCCTGGGCGCAACCCGGCACACTAGCGGCCATGAACGAACGCCGACTCCTCCCCGCCTGCTGTACCGTCCCGCAAGCTTCCTGGCCCCTGCCGGAGGCCTTGCCCAATACCCTCCTGCTCAGTACCCGGTTCGACTCCAAGCAGTTGGCTGCCGACGACTTCCAGCGCAGCGGCATCGAGGCCCCAGCGAACATCCAGCGCTCGGTGGCCAAGCGCCAGGCCGAGTTCCTCGCCGGGCGCCTATGCGCCCGGAACGCCTTGTGGCAATTGCAAGGACTGGACTGGGTACCGGCGATCGGCGATGACCGTGCACCGGTGTGGCCGGAGCATATCTGCGGCTCGATCACCCACAGTACCGGCCGCGCCGCGGCCATCGTCGCCGATAAACAACATTGGCGAGCCCTGGGCATGGACCTGGAAGTGATGCTCGAGAGAGAACGCTCGGCCAACCTGGCAGGACATATCCTGACCCCCGCCGAGCTGCAGCGCCGCGACCAGCTACCAGACGAACTGCACGCCCTGGCGGTGACCCTGACCTTCTCGATCAAGGAAAGCCTGTACAAGACCCTGTACCCGCTGGTGCGCAAGAATTTCTATTTCGAGCATGCCGAGGTGCTGGAGTGGAACCTCGATGGTCAAGTGCGCCTGCGCTTGCTGACCGAGTTGTCCGAGGAGTGGCACCAGGGTCGCGAGCTCGACGGCCAGTTCACCGTCGAGGACGGGCAGGTCTTGAGCCTCGTGGCCATTTCCGCCTGAGCCTTAGCGCGGCTCCTGCTGCCGTGGCCAGCTGAGGCTGAAGCAGGCGCCGCCCAGGCTCTTGCTGCGACCGATCAGTGCCCGGCCACCGTGCCAGTAGATGATCCGCCGCACGATCGACAGCCCCAATCCATGGCCGCCGGACGCCCGGGTCCGACTGTCATCCAGGCGCAGGAATGGCGTGAAGATTTTCTCCCAGGCGCTCTCGGGCACTCCAGGGCCATCGTCCTCCACATCCACCCGACAGCGCGACTGGCCCACCTGGTAGCTGACGGTCACCTGGGACTCGGCATGCCGCATGGCGTTGCCCACCAGGTTCTGCAGCGCGCGGTGCAGGTAACGCGGCTCGGCCTCGACCCAGGCACCATCGCAATCGGCGGCCGACAGGCACAGGCCACGCTGGACCTGGAGGTTGGCGCGCAACGGCGCCAGTTCGCCGATCACCTGGTTGATCAGGGCGTCCAGGTCGACCCGCTGGAAATTCAGGGCCGGCGAACCCTGCTCCAGGCGAGCATAGGTGAGCATCTCGTCCACCAGCCGGTCGAGGTCCTGGATGTCGTTGTCCATGCCGTCCAGATGCTTGTGCCGTGCCTGGTCGGTACTCGCGGTGGCAATCATCTCCAGACCGAAACGCAGGCGCGCCACCGGGGTCCGCAACTCATGGGATACAGCACGTACCAGCTCGCGCTGGATCGCCAGCAACCGCTGCAGGTGTTCGGCCATGTCGTTGAAGGCCGCCGCCAGGCGCCCTACCGAATCCGCGCCCCTGGCCGGCACCCGGACTTCCAGGCTGCCCTTGGCGATACGCGTGGCAGCGGCCTCCAGGCCATTGACCCGGCGCTCCAGCTGGCGCACCAGCAGATAGACGATCAAGCCGATCAGGCTCAAGCCCAGCACCGCGATCAACACCAGCCACTGCGGCGGATAGGGATTCATCTGGTACAGCGGGCCTATCTCCAGCACCCAGGGCGTACCCACCAGCCCGGCGAACACCCGGATCGAATCTCCCCCCTTGCCCAGCGCCATCACGGTATCGCCTTCGGCGACCCGGCGGCGCTGGTCATCGTCCATGTCGGTGGCATCCAGGGTCGACAAGTGCATGTCGAAGCCGAACCCCTTGTCCTGCTTCAACGCCGCCAGGCGCTGGGGCTGCTCGGCCACGGGATAGCGTACCAACTCGTCCGCCAGCAGATAGATGGTGGCCCGGGCCAGTTGCTCGCTGATCTGCTGGACCTCGGCGCTGAGCAGCAGTTGTTCCTTGTCGCTGACCAGGCGGTAGACCCGGGCCGCGAACGGGCCGGTCTGCTCCACCAGGGCCTGGCCGCGCAGCACCCGGCCACGCTGGCTGCTATCCAGGTCGGTCTGGCTGAAAGTCTTGAGGCTCAGGGGAATGCCCAGCAGCCGCTCCCAGACGGCCAGGGCCCGGCGACGCTCGATCTCGCTCATCGGCTGCAGGTTGTCGGCCATCAGGGAGAAAGTGCCATGGGCCAGGCGCTCGCGGTATTGCTCGCTACGCACCTGGTTGAGCAAGTGCAGGGCCAGCACCCCCAGCAGCGCCACCAGGACCAGGGCGGCGCACATGCCGCCGTAGATACGCAGGAAGATCGAGTTCACGATGGCATGTCGGCAGCGGCTTCGGGCACGAACAGGTACCCCTTGCTGCGGATGGTCTTGATCAGCCGCGGATGCTCCGGGTCGTCGCCGATCTTGGGACGGATGCGGGAGATGCGTACGTCGATGGAGCGGTCCTGGCCGTCATAACCGATACCGCGCAAGGCCGTGAAGATTTCCTCGCGGGACAGGATTCGCCCGGCATTGGCCACCAGCAGCCACAGCAGGTCGAACTCGGCGCTGGTGAGCTCGATCCCGGCATCGCACAACCAGGCCTCGCGCAGGGCGTTGTCCACTACCAGGGGACCGAACTGCAGGCGCCGGGTCTTCTCCTGGGCAGGCTCCGGCGCCTCGCTGCGCCGTAGCAGGGCCTGGATCCGCGCCAGCAGCAAGCGCGGGCGCACCGGCTTGCAGACATAGTCATCGGCCCCCAGGTCCAGGCCCATGACCTGGTCCATGTCGTCGGTGCGCGCGGTGAGCATGAGGATCGGCCCGTCGTAGCGGGCGCGGACCTTGCGGCAGATGCTCAGGCCGTCTTCCCCCGGCAGCATCAGGTCGAGGATCACCAGGTCCGGCTGCTCGGCGATGATCCGCGCGGCGGCCAGGGCGCCGTTGCCCTCGATCGCCACCCGCAATCCGTTGCTCTCCAGATATTCCCGGGTCAACTCAGCCAGACGCTGGTCATCCTCGACAATCAGTACCTGCCAGGCTTCTTGCTCCACGCTCGACCTCTTCTTGTTTTTTGTTGCCAGCATTGGGCGCAACCGAACGCGTACATCCTTCTGTCATGAAAAAGGCCGATAACCGGCCCTGAAGGAGACGCCTTGCGCGGTGGATCGCGACGGATTGTAGCAACCGCCGCAGGCCTTCATACAAGCCACTGAAACGGCTCGGACAGGACGGTTTTTTGTGATAGGGTTCGCGCCCGCAAAAATCCTTCCCCGGGCAATTTTTGCAGGTAAAAAACAGTGACAAACGGTTCCATGCAGTGGGACTGCGGGCTGCGAGAGTTTTACCCAGTCCATGCACACTTTACGCACAAACTTATCCACAGGCCGTACGTTGCAACCACCCCCCAAACGCATTATCTTGTAGCCCGGCGGCAAAAAAACCCTATATCTAGGGTTTTGCCCAAAAAACCAAACACAATTCAGACAAGAAACTCAAGCGCTTTTCTTGCGCCCGTTTGGTGGAACCAATCGCTGTTTTAGAAGACCAACACCGCGCGTGCGGATGGCACCGTTTTCCACCCTGCCCAGGAGAAGACGGTACGGGTGTTGCAGCAACAGACTGCCACCCAGGAACAAGGTGTCGGAGCCCATGCCCGGCACCCAGGACTTCGGCATGGAAGCGGCGCCAAAAGCCCCCTTCCTGAACTGTTCCGAAGTCGTCATGCCGGCCTGTGCCGGCTGCAGTGCTTCTGGACGGAACGGTGGGCACCTTCTTGGTGCCCAAATAAACATAGAGAACGTGGAGACACCCATGCAAACCGACACAACTCGCGAGAACCCGCAGGCCCATGCGCCGCAGGCCGGCGATTCCAACCTGGATCTGTCTGCTACCGCACCTGGCCAACTGCGCGTGATCAAGCGTAACGGCACTGTCGTTCCCTACACCGACGACAAGATCACCGTCGCTATCACCAAAGCGTTCCTCGCAGTTGAAGGCGGCACCGCTGCCGCCTCGTCGCGAATCCACGACACCGTGGCACGCCTGACCGAACAGGTCACTGCCACCTTCAAGCGTCGCATGCCTTCGGGCGGCACCATCCATATCGAAGAGATCCAGGACCAGGTCGAACTGGCCCTGATGCGCGCCGGCGAACAGAAAGTCGCCCGCGACTACGTGATCTATCGCGACTCCCGTGCCAAGGAACGCGCCACCCGTTCCAGCAGCGAAGAGCCGGTGAACGCCCACCCTTCGATCCGCATCACCCGCGCCGACGGCAGCTTCGCGCCCCTGGACATGGGCCGCCTGGGCACCATCGTCAGCGAAGCCTGCGAAGGCCTGGAAGAAGTCGACGGCGACCTGATCCAGCGCGAAACCCTGAAGAATCTGTACGACGGCGTGGCCATCAAGGACGTCAACACCGCCCTGGTGATGACCGCCCGCACCCTGGTGGAGCGCGAGCCCAACTACTCGTTCGTCACTGCCCGCCTGCTGATGGACACCCTGCGCGCCGAAGCCCTGGGCTTCCTGGGCGTCGCCGAAAGCGCCACCCACCACGAGATGGCCGACCTGTACGCCAAGGCCCTGCCGGCCTACGTCGCCAAGGGCGTGGAGTTCGAACTGCTGAACCCGGTACTGGCCGAATTCGACCTGGAGAAACTGGGCAAGGCCATCAACCACGAGCGTGACCAGCAGTTCACCTACCTGGGCCTGCAGACCCTGTACGACCGCTACTTCATCCACAAGGATGGCGTGCGCTTCGAACTGCCTCAGATCTTCTTCATGCGCGTGGCCATGGGCCTGGCGATCGAAGAGAAACAACGCGAAGACCGCGCCATCGAGTTCTACAACCTGTTGTCGTCCTTCGACTACATGGCTTCGACCCCGACCCTGTTCAACGCCGGTACCCTGCGCCCGCAGCTGTCCAGCTGCTACCTGACCACGGTTCCGGATGACCTGTCGGGCATCTACGGCGCCATCCACGACAACGCCATGCTGTCGAAATTCGCCGGCGGCCTGGGCAACGACTGGACCCCGGTACGCGCCCTGGGCTCGTACATCAAGGGCACCAACGGCAAGTCCCAAGGCGTCGTGCCATTCCTGAAAGTGGTCAACGACACCGCCGTCGCGGTCAACCAGGGCGGCAAGCGCAAGGGAGCGGTCTGCGCCTACCTGGAAACCTGGCACCTGGACATCGAGGAATTCCTCGAGCTGCGCAAGAACACCGGTGACGACCGTCGCCGCACCCACGACATGAACACCGCCAACTGGATCCCGGATCTGTTCATGAAGCGCGTCTTCGACGACGGCAAGTGGACCCTGTTCTCGCCATCGGAAGTGCCTGACCTGCACGACCTGACCGGCAAGGCCTTCGAAGAGCGCTACGAGTACTACGAAGCCCTGACCGAGTACAACAAGATCAAGGTATTCAAGACCATCCAGGCCAAAGACCTGTGGCGCAAGATGCTGTCGATGCTGTTCGAGACCGGCCACCCATGGCTGACCTTCAAGGACCCATGCAACCTGCGCTCGCCGCAGCAGCACGTGGGCGTGGTCCACAGCTCGAACCTGTGCACCGAGATCACCCTGAACACCAACAAGGACGAGATCGCCGTCTGCAACCTGGGCTCGATCAACCTGCCGAACCACATCGTCGACGGCAAGCTGGATACCGCCAAGCTGGCACGCACCGTCAAGACCGCCGTGCGCATGCTCGACAACGTGATCGACATCAACTACTACTCGGTGCCGCAAGCGCAGAACTCGAACTTCAAGCACCGTCCAGTGGGCCTGGGCATCATGGGTTTCCAGGACGCGCTGTACCTGCAGCACATCCCGTATGGCTCCGACGCCGCTGTGAACTTCGCCGACAAGTCGATGGAAGCAGTCAGCTACTACGCCATCCAGGCTTCCTGCGACCTGGCCGATGAGCGCGGCGCCTACCAGACCTTCGACGGCTCGCTGTGGTCCAAGGGCATCCTGCCGCTGGACAGCCAGCAGATCCTGATCGAGGCCCGCGGCCAGAAGTACATCGACGTCAACCTGGAAGAGTCCCTGGACTGGGCACCGATCCGCGAACGCGTGAAGAAAGGCATCCGCAACTCGAACATCATGGCCATCGCGCCAACCGCCACCATCGCCAACATCACTGGCGTATCGCAGTCGATCGAGCCGACCTACCAGAACCTGTACGTGAAATCGAACCTGTCGGGCGAGTTCACCGTGATCAACCCGTACCTGGTACGCGACCTCAAGGCTCGCGGCCTGTGGGACTCGGTCATGATCAACGACCTGAAGTACTACGACGGCTCGGTACAGCAGATCGAGCGTATCCCGCAAGAACTGAAGGACCTGTACGCCACCGCGTTCGAAGTCGAGACCAAGTGGATCGTCGATGCCGCCTCCCGTCGCCAGAAGTGGATCGACCAGGCCCAGTCGCTGAACCTGTACATCGCCGGCGCTTCGGGCAAGAAGCTGGACGTGACCTACCGCATGGCCTGGTACCGTGGCCTGAAAACCACTTACTACCTCCGTGCACTGGCCGCCACCAGCACCGAGAAGTCCACCATCAACACCGGCAAGCTGAACGCTGTTTCCAGCGGCGGCGACCACGGTGACAGCTCGGTCCTGGCAGCCCCTGCCGGTCCTGCCCCGGTACCGAAGGCTTGCGCCATCGACGAGCCGGATTGCGAAGCTTGCCAATAAGCTGAGCAGACAGGCGCCTTCATTGGCGCCTGTGCCAACCCCCGATACGCCCCTGGTGTATCGGGGGTTTTCTTTTGCCCGCGACAAACTCCGCGCTAGCGGCCTCGCGAACAACTCCAGCCCCCTGCCTGACGCACGCCCGCACTCCGGGCCACCCCCGCAAAGACCAGCCAGCGGCGAACAGGCATAAAAAAGCCCCTCAGAGAGGGGCTTCTTGTCCAACACGCCAGAGTGGCATCAGGTCATCTGGATGATGGTCTGCATGATGGTGCTCTGGGTGGAGATGGTCTTGGCGTTCGCCTGGTAGTTGCTCTGGGCCT
>NZ_JBYSWT010000037.1:53334-79095 GCF_058781435.1 Pseudomonas sp. FW507-12TSA | reverse complement strand
AACTGCTGGGACACGTTGGCCAGGCGCACGCCGTTGCCCACTACCTGGGTACCGCTGCCCAGCTTGGTGGCCGAGTACACGTCGGCGAATTCCGCACGGGAAGACTTGAAGCCGGTGGTGGCGACGTTGGCGATGTTGTTGCCGGTCACGTCCAATTGCTTGTTGGCAGCGTAGAGACCGCTAAGGCCGATATTGAAAGACATATTCCACTCCTCGTGCCGCTTAGTCGGCTCTAGATACCAATAGTTTGTACTTTGGACAGCCCGATCGGGCTGCCCATGCCTGCCAGGTTCAGCATCAGCTCACCGCCGGTCTGGCTGATGGTGACGCTGTTGACCGTGGCCGGCAGGTAAGTGATCAGGGAAGTACCCTTGCCATCGATGGTGGTACTGGCCTTGAAGGTGTAGTTGCCCGGCGGGGCCTTGGTGCCGTCGGCCTTGGTGCCATCCCAGACGAAGCTGGCGTTGCCAGCCTTCTGGCTGCCCATGTCGATGGTCTTGACGGTGTTGCCGTCCTTGTCGGTGATGGCCACGGTGACCGAGCTCACGCTGGTCGGAACGGTCACCGACCCGGTCATGCTCTTGCTGGTGTCGACCTGGGTGGTGCCGCTCTGGACGATCACCGAGCGCCCGACGAGGGACGAAGCCTGCAAGGCCTGGGACGATTTGTAGTTGCCCGTGATGGAGTTCACCGACGTATTGAGCGTGGTGATCCCTTCCAGGGTCGAGAACTGCGCCAACTGGGCCACGAACGCACTGTTGTCCTGGGGATCCAGCGGGTTCTGGTTATTCAGCTGGGTCACCAGCAGCTTGAGGAATGCATCCTTGCCCAGGGACTGCTTGCCGGTGGTGCTGTTGGTTGCCGCAGCGAGGCCATCAGCACTGGTGGTCGTGGTCTTTTTCGACGAATTTGCCAGCACATCCTTGAGGGATGGCGCTGTAGTGGTATCAGTAACGCTCATCGGATTCGCCCCTTATCACTGACCGAGGGTCAGGACCTTCTGCATCATGGTTTTGGCGGTATTCATCATTTCAGCGTTGGTCTGGAACGAACGGCTGGCGGAAATCATGTCGGCCATCTCTTCCACCACATTGACGTTGGGGTAGTAGACATAGCCCTTGGCATCGGCTGCCGGATGATTGGGCTCGTAGCGCGCCTCGAGGTTGCTCTGGTCCTCGACCACGCCCAACACTTGTACGCCCTGCCCGGCAGCGTCCTGACTCTGGAACAGCGAACCACGATCACCGCCCTGGGCGTTCTGGAACATGGTGGCGAACACCGGATGCCGGGCGCGGTAGGTCTGGTCGATGCTCGACGACACGCTCTCGGCGTTGGCGATGTTACTGGCGACGGTGTTCAGACGGGTGGTCTGGGCGCTCATGCCACTACCGGCAATATTGAAAACACTGGCGAGGGACATGGATTACTCTCCGCGCAGGGCTGCCACCAGCCCTTTGAATTTGCTGTTGAGCAGCGTGAAGCTGGCCTGGAATTCCACCGCGTTCTGCGCATAGTTCGACTGCTCGAGCTGGGCGTCCACGGTGTTCTGGTCGATCGAAGGTTGCATTGGCGTGCGATATTGCAGCGACTCGTCGCCAGCGCTCACGCCTTGCGCTTCAATATGCCGGTTATTGGTCAGGTTCAGGCCGAACGTCCCCTTGTTGATCTTTTCGCTCTGCTCGGCGAGCACGGCGGAAAAGTCCAGGTCCCGAGCCTTGTAGTTCGGGGTGTCGGCGTTGGAGATGTTGTTGGCCAATACTTCGGCCCGCTTGGCGCGAAAGCCCAGAGCCTGTTCGTGAATACCGAGCGCTTTATCGAAGCTGATGCTCATGTCGGGAAACCTTTGGGTGACCTGATTTTACGTTGATTTGAAACTAGCAATCCGCGTGCCAACCTTGAAAACCCCGTAAATCAAGGCCCTCGCGATAACGGCAAGGCGGCAAATGCCAGAAAAGCGGCAATGGTTTTCCGCGCAGCGCCGGCAAAGCGGCAATCACCCTGCCATCTCGGCATAAATGACGAACATGAAAAAGGAGGCCCGAGGGCCTCCTTTGGCATAGCGATCAATCCAGGTTACTTGGCCTGGTAGATGATTCCCGGGTTGCACTGGACCATCTGGTAATGATCCGGCAAGCCGTTGAGCGCCTCGGACGCCCCCAGGAACAGGTAACCGCCCGGTTTCAGGGTGCTGTGGATGCGCATCAGGATGTCCTTCTTCACTTCCGCCGAGAAGTAGATCAGGACGTTGCGGCAGAACACGATGTCGAACTTGCCCAGGCTGGCATAGCTGTCCAGCAGGTTGAACGAGCGGAACTCAACGCGGTTCTTGATCGGCGACTTGACCACCCAGCGCCCCGGCCCCTTGGGGTCGAAATAACGCTGCAGACGATCGGCTGACAGGCCGCGACCAATGGCCAGGCTGTCGTATTCACCGGTCTTGCAGTTGTTGAGCATGGTCCCGGACAGATCGGTTGCGACGATCTGCGCGCCCATCTTCAACTGGCCCATGTTGGTACGCTCGAACTCGTCGATGGACATCGACAACGAGTAAGGCTCCTGTCCCGAGGAACAAGCCGCGGACCAGATCCGCAAGCGCTGGTTGGGATTGGCCTTGATCGCCTCGGGAAGCACTTTGTTCTTCAACACCTCGAATGGGTAGGTGTCGCGGAACCACAAGGTCTCGTTGGTCGTCATGGCATCCACTACCATCTCGCGCAAACCGCCGCGTGGCTGGGTCTGGATCCGCTGAACCAGCTCGCCCAAGGTTTTTATACCTTGCTGCTCCATCAGTTTGTTGAGACGGCTCGAGACCAGATATTGCTTGTTTTCCCCGAGCAAAATACCACAGGCTTTTTCCAGGAAGACCCGGAACTGTTCAAAATCCAAATTACCCGTAGACAATGCTGCCGCCTCTTAGATCTAGGTCCACCAAGGGCCACTGCCCTCAGCTGTGGTCTGCTGCTTTGATCCGGTCGACTACCCGGGAAGCCAGGTCATCAGGGCGGAACTTGGCAAGGAAGTCATCGGCACCGACCTTCTTCACCATCGCCTGATTGAACACCCCTGACAACGAAGTATGCAGGATGATGTGCAGCTTTTGCATGCGTGGATCGTTACGTATCTCGGCCGTTAGGGTGTAGCCGTCCATTTCAGGCATCTCGATGTCGGAAATCATCATGAGGAATTCCTCTTCCGGCTTCTTGCCTTCGTCGACCAGCTTGCGCAGGTAGTCCAGCGCCTGCCGACCGTCGTTCAACGCCACCACTTCCACGCCCACTGTCTGCAGGCAGCGAGTGACCTGCTTGCGCGCCACCGACGAATCGTCGACGGTCAGCACCCGCAGGGAAATGGCCTTGTGCTGGGTCTCGACATCCACCACGCCTGCCGAGATCGATTCGGAAGTTGGCGCGACTTCCGCCAGGATCTTCTCCACATCGATGATTTCGACCAGCTGGTTATCCACCCGGGTCACTGCCGTGAGGTAGTGATCGCGCCCGGTGCCCTTGGGTGGCGGATGGATCTCTTCCCAGTTCATGTTGACGATGCGTTCCACCGAGCGCACCAGGAATCCCTGGGTCTTGGTGTTGTACTCAGTGATGATGACGAACGGATTGCTCTGATCCTGCAACCCGCCAGACCCAGTGGCCATTGCCAGATCCAGGATCGGAATGGTCGCCCCTCGAATATTCGCGACACCGCACACCACAGGACTGGATTTGGGCATCAAGGTCAGCTTCGGGCATTGCAGCACCTCGCGCACCTTGAATACGTTGATCCCGTAGAGTTGCCCACCGTCCAGACGGAACAGCAGCAGCTCCAGGCGATTCTGCCCAACCAATTGCGTGCGCTGGTTTACCGAATCCATTACACCAGCCATGCCCAGACTCCCCAAAGCTTTAAGATCCGACGCACGCTCATTGCTAAACGGCACGGCGCTTGCTTTTTAACTGTTATGAACGCCAAAACGACATTTTTTCGACGCCTGACATCACCTGGCCGCAGAGTGCTCTGCGCCCTTGCGATGCTGTGCATTTTAAACCCTGGCGGCCCTGCCATTGCTGATTCGGTCACCCTGCCTGATCTACTTATCGGCGTCACTCAAGGGTTTCTTGAATTCACGGTAGAAGACTACCTGGCAACCAGTCAAACCGAAGGACGCTATGAGATCGAGGTCAAGCAGCTGGATCCACGGATGCACATGCCTGCCTGCGACAAGGAATTGACAGCCAGCCTGGAAAGCCCGGCCCAACCCCTGGGGCGTGTGACGGTCAAGGTCCGCTGCGAAGGCAGCTCGCCCTGGTCGGTTTTCGTGCCGGCGCAGGTCAAGTTGTTCCGCGAGGTGGTCACCAGCGCCCGCCCTCTCAAACGATCGTCCATCATCGAGCCAAAGGATGTGGTACTACGCGAACGGGATATCAGCCAGAACGGACAGGGCTACCTGACCTCGGTCGACCAGGCCATTGGTCAGAAACTTGTCCGACCAATGGTCGCCGATCAACTCGTCACCCTGGTTCATCTGGAGCAGGCCGAGGTGGTGCGCAAGGGCGATCAGGTGGTGATCTCTGCACGCAGCGGCTCCTTGAATGTACGAATGCCCGGCGAAGCCTTGTCCAACGGCGGCATGAGCGAGCAGATCAGGGTCAAGAACCTGAATTCGCAACGGGTGATCAAGGCTCGCGTCACCGCGCCGGGCCAGGTGGAAGTGGCCATGTAGATCACTGGCGCTCGCCCCTCCCGTTCCCTAAACTGTGACCGATAACGGGTCGCAGATACCTGCCTTGGCTTGTCGACAATTGAGCCTAAAGTTTTCCAGGGTATGGCCGAGAACATGGCAAGCGTCCAAATACCCAGAGGTTTTACTCATCATGGTCATCGACTTCAGCCGTTTGAACAGCTCCTCCCCACTGACAGGCAGTACGCGTACCAGCGCCAGCAAGGAAACCGGTGATGCCGGCAAGCCCGTAGCCCAGGTAAGCACAGCCGAGACCAGCAAAAGCGGGGAATCGGTACACCTCAGCAATGAGGCTCAACAGTTGCAACGAATCACTGACAAGCTGCGCGACCAGCCTGTTGCCGACAAAGCCCGGGTGGCAGCACTGAAACAAGCTATCGCCGATGGCAGCTACCAAGTCGACAGCAACCGTGTAGCCAGCAAACTGCTCAATTTCGAAGCCCAGCGCTAGCCACAGGCTTGCGCCAGGCTTTTGGACGCTTAATCCCCAAGGCCAGCCATGCACGATACCAACCTACTGCAACTGATCACCGATGACCTTGCTCCAGCTCAACAATTGCTGGAGCTGCTCCGGGCCGAATCCATCGCCCTGCACGGCCGCGACATGCCGTTGCTGGAGGAGATCCTGGCGCAGAAACAGGCCCTGATCGTCTTGCTGGAACAGCATGGCCGCACCCGTACCCAGCTCCTGGACAGTCTTGGCCTGCCCGCCAATCGCGAAGGCCTTGCACAACTGGCCAGCCACTCCAGCCTGGGCGCGCAATTGCTCGAGCAAGGCGACCTGCTGGTCCAGCTCCTAGCTGAATGCCAGGCCGCCAACGAGCTCAACGGCCGCTCGATCCAGATCCAGCAGGCCACCACCGCCAACCAGTTGAAGATCCTCAATGGCGGCGAACCTCCAGCCCTCTACGACGCCCGCGGCTCCACCTCGATGCTTGCGAAGCAACGCCCACTCAGTCAGGCTTAGGCCGCAAAAATGAGCGCGTGCTACCAAGCCGCGAAACATGCTGGCAAAATGCTAGCTCCTGCGTGTAGTTGTATTTTGTCTGGAGATTGATGAACCGTGTTCACAGCATCAAACGCGGAAGATGCTCCGCAGCCACCCAAGGTGCTAACCACCCCGTTGGAGATCTCTTCCAACCTGCGTTTGCTGCAAGAAAGCCACGATCCGCTGATCATCACTTTCCATGAGCGCAGCCAGCGCTTCCAGAGTTACGTGGTGGAAGTGGACCGCGAGAGCAATACGCTCGCGCTCGACGAAATGATTCCCCGCGATGGCGAACGCTTCTTGCTCGCCGGCGAAGCATTCCGTGTCGAAGGCTTCCACGAAGGCGTACGCATCGCCTGGGAAAGCAACGGCTTGCCGACCCTGGACGAGTCTGGTGGCGGCCGCTGCTACCGCACCACCCTGCCGGACGAAGTGGTCTACCACCAACGCCGCAATGCCTTCCGCGCCGCCCTTAAACTGGCACAGCTGGTGGATATCGAGCTGGGCGGCGACAAGCTCAAGTCGCCCCTGACCGGCAAGCTGCTGGACATCTCCGCCACCGGCTGCAAGCTGCGCTTCGACGGCGAGATCTCCGCCCGCCTGCAACTGGGCCAGGTCTATGAGCGCTTCATCGCCGCCCTGCCCTTCGGCAGCATGACCGCACCGGTGGAACTGCGTTACCTGCACTACGAAGAAAGGATCGACACCACTTTCGCCGGCGTACGCTTCCACAACATGAGCGGCCTGGTGCAGCGCCAGGTTGAGCGCTTCGTCTATCAGTTGCAGCGCGAAGCACGGCGCTTCGACAAAGACGATATGTGATCGCCGAGGATCCATGAAAAACGGGCAGTGCCTTGCGGCAACTGCCCGTTTTTTTTCATCTCGAGCGCTAAGGCCTGGCTTCGCCCAGCGGCTCGCCATCACGCGCTTCGCCAACGGGCTCCTCGTCGCCTGCCCCGGATTCAGGCGACGTGGGCGGCACGGTATCCGTCGCAGGAGCGACCTGCATCTGATCCTGCACCACCTGCTCGTCCACCCGCGGGTCGAGGGCCGCCACCAGCGGCGAACTGGACATGCTGTCCGGCATCGCCACGTGATGCAGCGGCGCATCGTCGACCTGGTGCAGGTTGGTCACGGCCTTAGGCCGGATCCGCCAGACCAGTACCACGGCAAAGAAACAGAAGAAGGCATAGAGCATCTGGCTGCCGAACAGCTTCATCAGCACGCCGGCCGCCAACGGCCCGATGCTCGCTCCCACGCCATAGGTAACCAGCAGCATCGCCGTCAGCGACACCCGTCGATCGCCCTCCACGTGGTCGTTGGAAAACGCCACGGCCAGCGGATAGAGACAGAACTGCATCAGCGAACAGAAAAAACCCAGGATGAACAACACTTCCAAAGGCACCGTGGGCAAGATCGCCAACGGCAAGGCCATCACCGCCAGGAACAGGGCGAAGCAGCGAATCAGCAAGGCCCGGTCGAAGCGATCGGACAGCCAGCCCAGGGGCCACTGCACGACCAGGCCGGCAAAGATGCAGCTCCCCATGAACAGGCCTACCTGCTCGGTGCTCAAGCCCTGTTGCGAGGCATAGAGCGGCGCCAGGCCGTAGAACGAACCGACGATCAGCCCCGAGCCAAGTACCGTGCTCAGGGACTGCGGTACCCGCTTGATGAAGAAGCGCGGCTCCATCGGCGCCGGACGCAGGGGCGCCGGGTGGATGCGCCGGGTCATCGCCACCGGCACCAGGCACAGCGCGAAGCACAGCGCCACCAGCATCAGCAGCTCCAGCCCCAGGGCCGGATGCAGGACCAGGATCAGTTGCCCCAGGACCAGCCCCAGGTAGGACGCGATCATGTAACCGCTGAAGACCACGCCACGCTGCTTGGCATCGGCCTGCTCATTGAGCCAGCTTTCGATGACCATGTACTGGCACATCATCCCCAGGCCGACGATCATCCGCAGCACCAGCCAGGCTGGCAGCCAGTTCACCAGCCCATGGCCGAGCACCGCCGCGCCGACGATGCCGGCACAGGTGGCATAGGCCCGGATATGCCCGACCCTGGCGATCAGCCGGTGCCCCAGCTTGCCCCCCAAGACCAGGCCGAAGTAGTTGGCCGCCATGAGCGCCCCGACCCACAGGCCGTCGACATGGTCGGCCGCCAGGCGCAAGGCCAGGTAGGTACTGAGCAGGCCCGAGCCGATCAACATCATCAGCGAGGCGAAATACAGCGCGCGAAAAGATTTCCAGATCTGGCGCATCGGCGTTCCGGGCGGCTCCTTGAATGAGGTTCCGGACCCTCGGGACGAGGGCCCGGCCAGCGACGTTGGTTAAGCCTGGGCCGCTAGTACACGCCGTTCCCAGGGAGTGATTTCATCGAAGAAGCTGGTCAACTCCATGGTTTTCGAAGCGATGTAGCCTTCGATGAACTCGCTGCCGAACAGTTCCCTGGCCAACTGGCTGCGCTTGAGGCGCTCCAGCGCCGCATGCAAGGTACAAGGCAGGGACAGGTTATCCGGTACTTCGAATTCCCCCTGGATGGCAGCCGTTGGCGCCAGCTCGTTCTCGATACCATGCAAACCTGCTGCCAGGCTGGCGGCAATGGCCAGGTAAGGGTTGGCATCCGCCCCCGGCAAGCGGTTCTCGACCCGCCGCGCCACCGGCGAACTGGCGGGAATTCGCAGCCCCGCGGCGCGATTGTCGTGGGACCAGCAGGCATTGTTCGGCGAAGCGTAGGGATGGCACAGGCGCTGGTAGGAGTTCACATTGGGCGCGAACAGTGCCGTGAAATCCGCCATCCCGGCCTGCAAGCCACCGATGAAGTGGTGGAACAGTGCCGTGGGCTGCCCAGACTCGTCACTGAAAACGTTACGCCCGCTACCAATCTCCACCAGGCTCTGATGGATGTGCATGGAGCTGCCAGGGGTATGAGCCAGCGGCTTGGCCATGCAGACCACGATCAAGCCATGCTTGAGCGCCACCTCCTTGAGCAGGTGCTTGAACAGGAAGGTCTGGTCCGCCAGCAGCAGCGGATCGCCATGCAACAGGTTGATCTCGAATTGGCTGACGCCCATCTCGTGCATGAAGGTATCGCGAGGCAGGCCCAGGGCCGCCATGCACTCGTAGACTTCCTTGAAGAAGGGTCGCAGACCGTTGTTGGAACTGATGCTGAAGGCCGAGTAGCCGTCCTCCCGGCGGCCGTCCTTGCCGACCGGAGGGCGGAAGGGCTGGCCGGGATCATCGTTGGGCGCGAACACGAAGAACTCCAGCTCGGTGGCCACCACCGGCGCCAGGCCCAGGGCCGCATAACGGGCGATCACCTGCTTGAGCTGGCCGCGAGTCGACAGGCGCGAGGACTCGCCGCTGAGTTCGTCGGCGTCACAGATGGCCAGCGCTCGCGGAGTCTCGCTCCAGGGCAACCGATGAATCTGCCGCGGGTCGGCGGTGAGGGCCAGGTCGCCGTCATCGCTGCCATAGAAACGCGCTGGCGGGTATCCGCCCATGATGCATTGCAGCAGCACCCCGCGAGCCATCTGCAGGCGCCGCCCTTCGAGGAATCCCTCGGCGGTCATTACCTTGCCCCGCGGTACGCCATTCAAATCCGCAGTAACACATTCGATTTCATCAATGCCCGTCAATCGCTCGGCGAGTGAACTGTGGCCATCGGTTGTCATGACTCAATCCTTGTTGTTATACGAGCCGCGAACGGCGACCCGTACAAAATACGCACCACCCGTTCGGGATTTCAAGCACGGCAGAGCAAATTCCCGGACATGCCTGTTCCCGCCAGCACCAGCGCATCCACGACCATCCTGCGCGCCTGGACCTGTACTCGCCGGATCGATGCAGTAGGCTCGGCTGGTGATCTGAAGCAGGCCTGCGGAGGCCCCTCATGCTGGGAAATCTTGCCGATATCGATCTGCGGATGTTGCGAGTGTTCTGCGCCATCGTCGACGCCGGGGGCTTCACTGCGGCCCAGGCCCGGCTCAACACCAGCCTCTCGCGACTGAGCGTGGTGGTTCGTGACCTTGAGGAACGCCTGGGCTATTCCCTGTGCCGGCGCGGCAGCAGCGGCTTCCAGTTGACCGACCAGGGCCTGGAACTGTTCGAGGCCGCCCAAGGACTGTTCGCCGATATCGAGCGCTTTCGCCAACATGCCAACCGGTTGGGTCCCAACGCCCGCGAACACTTGCAGATCGGCAGCGTCGACAGCCTGGCCAGCCTGCCCTGCGCCCCACTGCCCCTGGCCCTGAAGCATTTGCGCCAGCGCTTGCCCCAGGTACGGCCGAACCTGCACCTGATGCGCCCTGACGAACTGGAGCAGTCCGTGCTGGACGATCGCCTGCACCTGGCCATCGGCGCTTTCCACCATGAGTTGTCGGGCTTGAACTATCGGCATCTGTTCGACGAAGAACAGCACCTGTACTGCGCCGCCGGGCATCCGCTGTTCGCCCTGCGCGACGAGGAATTGAGCCTGGACCGGATCTGCAGCGCCGACTATGTAGGTCGAGGCTATATGGCCGAACACCAGCGGCCCCACGACCTGCACTTCAACCAGGCGGTCAGCGCCTATAGCATGGAAGCCATCGCCACGCTGATCCTCTCTACCACCTACCTGGGCTACCTGCCCAGCCACTATGCCGCCGGCTGGGTCGCCAAGGGGCAGCTGCGCGCCCTGCTACCCCTGCGCCTGGGGTACCGCTCGCGCTTCCACTGCATCACTCGCCAGGGCCAGGAGCCTGGGACAGCCCTGGCCACGCTCCTGCAATGCCTGGAACTGGCGGCACAGCAACTGACCGAACCTGCGCCGGCCGTCGTTCAGGGCAGGTAGATCTTGAACAGGCCACCACCCAACGGGCCGCCGTTGCCGATCCGGGTGCGCCCACAGACGCCATTGCGCTGGTGCAGCTCGGCGATACGCCCGGCGAAATACAAACCCAGCCCGGTGCTACCGCTGCTCTGGTTGATGCCCTGCATGTACTCGGCCTGGCGCTCGATCATCGCCTGGGGATAGCCGTCGCCATCGTCGTTGATCGACAGCACCACCTGGCCTTCCTCGTCGCTGACACTGATCAGCAGGGCATGGCGGGCATGGCGGATGGCGTTATTGATGCAGTTGGCCAGCACCGAGGCGATCAGCTCACGATCGAAGAAACCCAGGGGGCTCAGCGGATCGACTTCATAGGTGGCGGAAATCCCGCGGCTCTTGAACACTTCCTGGTGGCTCACCAGCTGCGCTTCGATGAAGTCGTCCAATTCGTGGTAGGCCGGCTGCAACGGCAACTGGTTGACTCCCAGCTTGTACAGCCCCAACAGCTGCACCAGCATGCCGTTGAGGTGCGCGAACTCGTAGTCGATCACCCCCTGCTCGGCAGGCAGCTGCCCTTGCGGCAGGCGTGCCGACCACTGGGCATGGGCCTGCATCAGCATGGCCAGGGAGTTCTTCATGTCATGTACGGTGGAGGCGATCACCGTGGAAAAGTCGAGCGCCTGTTGCTTTTCGATCATTCGCCAAACGCCTTGCTTCGCAGCTTCTGGTAGCGCGGATAACGCGCGTCGGTATCGGGCATCATGCCGACCATCTTCAGGCACGCCTGGCATTCTTCCAGAAGCGCCGCATCCGGGTTGGCGTCGGCGCCATGCAGCAGCGACTGCGCCATGTTCAGGGCAACACTGATGTTCTTGGGCTGCATGGCCAGGGCCTTGCGGAACAGTTCTCGGGCCTCGGCCAGGTTGCCGGCCTTGTAGCTGCGCACGCCCTGGCGGTTGATGTCGGCTGCCGCATTGGAAGAACTGAGGATAGTCGGGTCATCGGTGAGCTTGGCGATGCCTTGCATGACTTTCGGGTCATCGCCGTAGATTTCCGCGCAGTTCTTGAGCATCGAGGCGCCGGCACTGGCCTGCCCCAGCATCTGCAATTGCTTGGCCACCAGCAGCGCCGCCTCGGGGCTCATGAACTGCTCCATGCCTTCGAGTCGCTGCAAGGCCTGTTCGGTGAGCTTGTCGGCCGTCTCGGCATCGTTGAGCAACAGGCTGGTGGCCTTCATCAGTCGCGCGCGAATCTGCAAGCCTGGATCGGCCGGGTTTTCCTTGGCTACGGCGCTCAGCGTCTGGTTGATCTCCAGCCGGGTACGGGTATCGAGGCCGCGCTCGCTGCCCTTGCTGATCAAAGCATGGGCCAGGCCCAGGTTGCTTTCCGGGTCCTTGAAGCGCGATTGCGCGCCCTGGTTCACCGCCTGGCGATAAGCCCTGGAGGCGCTTTCGAAGTCTTCGTTGGCCATGGCCAGCTTGCCCAGCAACGCCTGGCGCCGGGGAGCCAGGGGCGACAAGCGCACCGCTTCCTCGAGCACACTCTGGGCACGCTTGGTATCGCCCTCGGCCACCAGCACATCGGCCAGGCCGTCATACAGGCCCGGCATCATCGGGAAAGCCTTCAAGGCCTTCTCGTACACCGCCTTGGCCTCGGTGACCTGGCCGCGCTTGAACAGCAGGCGCCCCAACCCGACATAGGCCCAGGGCAGCGGCCGATCCGCCAGGATGCTGTTGTACAAGCGCTCCAGGGGCTCGTTCTGGTTCATGTCGCGCAGGGCGTCGGCCCGGTACCGCAGGCACAGCGGCGCATAGCGCGGATCCTGCTTGCACAGGGTGACGCAGGCGTTGAGCACTTCCACCGGCTTGCCCCGGTCCAACGCCTGGAGGATCGGCTTGAGCAGGGTCTTGCGTTGCTGCAGGCGCTCCAGGCGCTGGGCCAGGCCGGAGCGGTTGAACGGTTTGGTCAGGTAGGCATCGGGCTCGTGCTCCAGGGCGCTGAGCACCATGGCCTGGCTGCTCTCGGCGGTCACCATGAGGAACACGCTTTCATGGCTGATGAGCTTTTCCATCATCAGGTCTTCGAGCACTTGCTGGCCGTTTTTCTTGCCGTCACCCAGGTGGTAGTCCTGCAAGATGAAGTCGTAGCGCTTCTGCGCGCACATGCGCAGGGCCTGCTCACCAGAGTCGGCGGTATCCACGTCCTTGACGCCCAGCTCACGCAACATCGAGCGCACCGAACTGCGGTAGTCCGAGAAATCATCGACGATCAAAAAGCTCTTTTGGTGGTACGCCAGCATCGAAGATTCCAGGCAATTAAGAAGATCAATCCAGAGACGCCAGGGCCCACCCGGCTTCACAGCCCCTCGGCGCGCAGATAATAGCGGCTGGCCGAAGGCTATCAAGCACTTTGCGGCCAGCCTGTGATACAGGTCGCCGCTTGGGAACACAATTGTCCATCGCAGGTTATCGGCCGGATCGAGCATTCCCTTATAGGCGCTCGACAGCATTTATTGCGGTTTGGCCTGTCCTTGTCGCGATTTGCCCCACACCGGTAAAAACCTTCGGAAAATGGTCTTGGAAGGCCTGGGAAATCTTGGATTCTGCAACTTCACCTGCTAGCGTGCGCGCCTCTAAGCCTCGATCGCTGTCGCTCCCCACCCAGGCCGCGATACGCCGCTCTGCAGCGGCAAGCAAGCGCGGCTTGCAGGCCAGGTGCCGAAGAATCGGCGGGCACCCGACGCTGGCATCAGCGACATGGGCATGCCGGTTTGCCAGAAGATGCATCGATGGATGTACACAGCATTATCCAATGGAGTTAACGATGGCGCAGGACAGCAGTGTGATTACCGGTATTGAACTGGAACAGTTCATGGACCGCCTCGAAGCGCAACAGCAAGAGCAGGAAACCGATACCCTGCTGGCCCAGTTGCAAGCACAGCCTCTATTCGCCGACTCCCTGGGCTCCATCGCTCGCCTGCACACCCTGTGGATGCAGGCCGGCGATTCGGTTGCCGCGCAGGCCGTCATCGATCGCGACGGCGACGCCCTGCTGCAAGCCTCAGGGGATGCGGCGCGCGACGAGTTGCAGATCAACCTGGATATCCTGCGCCTGCAGGTCGCCAACTACCTGGATGACGAGCCGGTACTGCTGCAGGTACTGGAAAAACTCAACCAGATGGCCACCCAGACCCTGGACTTCGATGTCGAGTACTACCGGCGCTATCGGATCTTCGACCAGCTGGAAATGGGCAGTATCGAAGTCGCGCTCAAGACCATCGAAGTGCGCTATGCCCTGGCCCTGATCAACCCCGAACGCGCCGCCTTGCGGGCCTGGGACGACGCCGACCGGCATCGACGCCGCGCCCTGGCACTGGCGCGCCATGGGCGTGACGAAGAAGCCCGCGCCGCCGCCCTGGACGCGATCAACGTCATCCGCAACGCCAGCCCCGAGCAGGACATCGACGAAGGTGACTGGCTGTGGCTGGGCAACTCACTGATCGAGATCATCCCGCTGCGCCTGGCCCTGTTCGAGCAACCCATCGCCCAGCTCACGGCTGGCCTGTCGCAGCCCCGGCGTCGCGAATGGGACGTGCGCATCGCACGCCTGGCGGCCCGTTCCCTGCACGCCCAGGGCGACCTGAACGGCGCCCTGAAGATCTGTCACGTGGCGGCGATGAGCCTGGACAGCGGCGGTGGCAACAGCTTCATCGAGTATGAGTTGCCCTGGCTGCAGGAAGCCGGACGCATGGAGGAAGCTGGCCATCGGGCGTTCCTGGATATCTACGACCGCCAGTCAGAGATGTGGCCACCAGTGGCACGCCTGGTCCTCGAACGCCTCAAGGACCCGGAAGACCGCAACGCCTGGTGGCCGATCTGCATCATGCGAGCCTGTGTCACCAGCGAGCTGTTGCAAATATTCCTCGAGGCATTGCCGCCGATCACCCCAGAAGAACCGGCGACCACGCCGCTGCTGGCCGCCCTGTATGCCGCAATGGACGACCTCGAGCAGCTCGATCGGTTGTTCGCCGAAGCCCGGGCCGAGGCGCTGCGCCGCAACCCTGAACAGCCCTGGATCAAGCGCCTGGCCGCAGTGCACGACGCCGACCGCGATCTGATCGACGCGGCCACCGAGGTCGAGCTGCTGCAACAAGCCATCGAGGCCGGTCGCCTGCACGACAACCGCAGCGCCTATGCCTTGTTCGTCGCCCAAGTGCGCAAGCTGGGCATCGTCGAAGCGCTGAAACAGTGCCGGCCACAACTGGCCAGCGGCAATCACGCCTACAACTACGCCCTGACCATGGAGGAACTGGCGGAACCAGAGGCCGACAAACTGCCAAGCGAGGCTCGCGACGAAGCCTACTCGCTGCTGCGCGATGCCCAGAAAGATGCCTACGAGCAGGGGCAAGCCCATATGGAGCGCTACTTCACCACCGGCAGTGGCCACCCGTTCGATGCCTGCGCCCACCTGTACTCGATGCTCTGCAACAACCTGGCGATCAATTACCGCTGCTACAACGAGCAACAGCGCTACGCCGATGCCATCGAACTGCACCAGCGGGGCATTGCCGCCAGTTCCTTCGCCGAGCACTTCAACGGTGTCCTCAGCGCCCGTATCGCCATGGACGACTACCCGGGCATCGCCGAAGCCGCGGAGCAGCTGTGGCATTTCTCGATGGACTACGGCTACAGCCGTCACAATCCGGAGAGCTACATCGTCTCGGTGGCCTACGCCCTGTACTCGCTGGACCGCGACAGCGAAATCCTCATCTGGCTGGAACGCCTGCTCAACTGGCAGGCCGCCCAGGAGATCAGCGACCAGCAGCTGGACTCCTCGGCGCTGTTCGACCGGATCAAGCTGGCGCGCTACCTGGCCCCCACCCATCCGGACAACGCCGACAGCCTGTGGCAGCGCTATGAGCCTTGCGTGCTGGAAATGAACGAGGTGTCGGTGATGTCCTGTTCGGTGGACTACTTCAAGGCTCGTGGACGCACTGAAGAAGCCCTCGACTACTGCGCCCGGACCCTGGCCCTTTGCGATCCGAGCAAAGACTACGACGTGCAATGCCGCACCCGGATCGAGTCGATCATGGCCGAACTGCAGGCGCCTGCCGCCCCTGCCGCCAAGAAGAGCTGGTGGCAGCTATGGAAATAGCCGCTGACAAACGCAGCTCCAGCTATGCCGCGCGCAACCTGCTCAATGCCGATGAACTCAAGCGAGGCATCAAGCAGCGCAGCCAGGCCCGGGAAGACGACGCTGCCGTGCATAGCTGGCTGCTCAACCACTTCTATCGGCACCTGGCTGGCAACTTCGAACCAGCACGACGCATCCACGACCTGGATGACGCCGCCCAGGTATTGGGTAGCGCCGGGCTACCGGCCTGGGTAGCCGGGCACTTCAGTGCCGCCAAGTCCCAGGAGGCCGACGCCTGCGCCAGTGCGCCCCCCCTGGTGTGGATCGACCCGGCACAACCCCAGCTGCTGGCCCAAGAGGCCCGGCTGGTGGAGTTCCTGGTGTCACGCAAGGGCACGGCCCTGGAGGGCAAGCTCGACCGCATCAACTGTCCCCAGGCCCTGGCGCTGTGGGAGAAGGAACATGCGCAAATGGCGGCCCGGGTCGATCAGGGCTGGCGCCAGAGTTCGGCCGATGCCTTGCAAGTCACGGTGACCTGCGCCGAGCACACCTGGGTGGAAATGCGCAGCGACAGCCCGCTGCTGCGGGCCGAGATGGCGTTTGAAAGCTATGTGATGCGCCACTGCCTGGGGCAGTTCGCCAATCGCCGGGCCTTGACCGGCGGCTATGGCGAGCGCTACGCCGAAGCCGTGGAGCAACAGGGCATGCGGGTCTTCAGCCTGCGCGATGCCCAGGGCCAGCCCCACATCACGGTCAGCCTGATTGTCCAGGGTAGCGGCGCACTGACCGTGGAGCAGGTCAAGGGCAAGCAGAACCGCCCACCAGTGGAGCGCTACTTCCATGACCTGTTGCTGTTCCTCAATACCATAGGTACCGACCAACAGACGCCGGACGACTGCATCGCCATCGGTGTCGTGCGCACCGAAAGCGGCTGGCTGCACATCGAAGAGGTCAGTGAGCCCGAGGCCCAGACACGCCTGGTATCGCGCTACCCACAGCTGTTCTCGCGACTGGATTCGCCATCGCCCATGGTCCAGTGGCTGGTGGCGGCTCGCCAGTGCGACCTGTTGCTGGAAAACGAACCCGAGGCTCCGGCTGTGCGCTATGCCATCCGGCATGTCTACAAGAAAAGCCCCTGGCCGCAGCCCCGCCTGGAGGACCCGTTGTATCGCACCGAAGGCGTGCCATGGAAAGACATGTCCCCGGCCCAGGCCGAATCCATCTGCAGCTGGCAAGCCAACAGGCAGCGAGGCAAAGCATGCTGACCGTCATTGGCTTCCTATTCGGCGCCTGGGTGGTCTGGGGTTACCTGCGCCGCCGCTCCAGCCCCACCTCCCTGGTGGTCTTCACCCCACGCAAGCGCTGGGCCCTGACACTGGCGCAACCCTTGGTGGATGCCACAGGCATGACCGGGTTCTTCGATCCCGAGACCACCTACTTCGCCGATCAGGCCAGGGACACCCTCAGGGCTCCGCTGCTCCACCAGATCGGCTTTCGCAGCAACGCCAGCGACGATGAAGTTCGCAACCACCTTAACTCCACCCTGGAACGCCAGTGGTTTCGTATCGACCTGCATGGCCTGAACGCCAGCGACGATCCGCGGGCCGCCGTCGCCTTCGCTTGCGTGCGCAGTGCATTCTTCGCCCGGTGTGCAACGCTGATGGGCTGGCTGGAGGCCGATAGCGGCTGGCGCATCATGCTGCTCAACGCCCAGCGAGCCCAGGATTGCTTCGACAGCTGGGAAGACTTCGGCCAGGCCTTCATGCAGGGGCGCCGGCAATGGGTGGCGGCTTTCAGGGCGGACGCCCTGGGCAGCACCTTCAACGAAGACAGCCTCAAGCAGTTGCTCGCGGCAGACGGCGGGGCCTGGGCAAAAGTAGCGTGGCAGGGTTTGCCGGCATTCAGCCCGGCAACCGAGTGAAGGCCGGGAGAACCCTCACTATTGGCAGTCTCACACGTGAGACATAGAACCCGCAGGTTTAAGTTGCACTATAGATAAATCAAGCGCCGAACGGCCCCAGGCACACTGAGTGTCCTGGGGTTTTTTCATGCCCACAGAAAAATGGAGGTTGTACCGTGTCCCATCTAGCTCTACTGATTACCGCCCTGATCCAGCGCAGCTCCAGCCTGTCGGCAGGACGATTCTGGACGCTGGCGATAATGACGTTCATCTACATGCTTGAACGCCTGGTCATCTTGTGGCGAATGACTTGAGAAACAACGCAAACAGCTCCGCCTGGGTATTGATCTGCAACTTCGCATAGAGATTTTTCCTATGCATCCTGATGGTCTCCAGGCCAACCTTCAAAGTATTGGCGGCGGACTTGGTGGAGTGCCCGCAAAGTATCAGATGGGCCACATCCTTCTCCCGCTCCGTCAGCGCTCCATTGCCAAACGGCTTGAAAGCCTCGGATATATGATCCCTGCTGATACCCTGTTCCTGGACATCAAACGCCTCGCATGGCCCTTGCTGTTCGGACAGGATGGCGGGTTGTCCTTGCCAATGCAGCAGCACCAGGCTCCTGACCAATGGCTCGACGGATCGAAGGAATTCGAGTTGCAGATAATCGAATGTCTCCCCCGTCTTGCCCTGAAAGAAACATAGGGTCAACTTGGTTGCCGGGTCGAGATCGATGACATAGAAACAGTCCTCTTTCACCCCATTTCCCAGGTAATAATTCTTGTAGTACTCGCTGCTGAAGAAATCGTCCGGACAAGCCTCGGACAGGTGGTAGAACCCTTGTGCGATACCACTCTTCACTGCCAGGCACATGGGATCGAGCATATAACCCGCTGCAAAGTAGCGGTTTATCAAGGATTCATATTTCTGTTGTGGGATACCACTCTCGTACAACAGGACTGGCGCCCTGGACTGGATTTCCAGCACGAACTGCGTGGACTGGATAACAGCCACGGTACTCAGGGCGTGTACCAGCCTCTCGACGAAATCATCGCTACCCACAGCCTCTATCACGGCCGACAGATTGGCGTGCCACTCTCGCAGCGATACCAGGGCTTTCATCTTTTCATAACTGCTCATGATGGAAGACATCGCCACGCTCCTGCTTGCCCGGGTTTGTGCATTCCTATCACAAAGACTTCCTGCTGGCGTGGACCTCAGGGTCTTACGCCCGGGCAAACGATTTGCTGAACATGAACTAGGCCTGTACCAGGCAACTTCCGGCGAGACTCCCGGCAGGCAGGACGGTTATCTGCCGGACTTGATCTGCGTCCAGGATCGCGTGGCAAAGCGCTGTATGGCAAAAGGCAACGGTGTGGCCACGAACAGCTGCTTTTTTGCCGTAATCTCTGGAAAAACCATGGGATTGTCGAGCAACTCCCGGCTGATCAAGGAATAGGATTTGTAGTTCGGATTGGGATACCCGACATCTTCACTGATCCTTGCGATCACCTCGGGCCTGAGGATGTAGTCGATGAACGCCAAGGCCGCATCAGGATTCTGCGCATCAGCGGGAATGGCCAGCATGTCATACGCCAGCTTGCTGCCTTCCTTGGGTAGCGAGTAGCTGATATCGATGTCTTTCCCCGCCTCCTGCGCCCTGGCCGCGGCCTGGTAGATATCCCCGGAGTAACCGATGGCCACGCAGATATTGCCATTGGCCAGATCGGATATGTATTTGGCGGAATGGAAGTAAGTAATGTAGGGCCGGATAAGCAGCAGCTTCTTTTGTGCCAGCTTGTAGTCCTTGATCTCGCTGCTGTTGGGGTCCAGGCCAAGATAATTGAGCATCACCGCAAACAACTCATCGGGCGAATCCAGTATCGCTACACCGCACTGGCTCAGTTGTTCGATATTCCTCGGCTCGAAGACAGTCGCCCAGGACTCGATCTTTTCCAGGCCAAGAATGGCCTTGATCTTGTCGACGTTATAGCCGATTCCTACCGACCCGCCGAGGTAAGGCACTCCGTATTGATTGCCAGGATCCACTACTTGCAACAGCTGCAAGATGTCCGGATCCAGATTGTTCCAGTTCTGCAATTTGCTCTTGTCCAATGGCTGGAACGCACCGGCGCGGATCTGTTTTGCCAGAAAGTTATTGGAAGGTACCACCACGTCGTAGCCGGACCTGCCGGCCAGCAACTTCGCATCGAGCATCTCGTTGGACTCGAATACGTCATAGACGGGAAGGACCCCCGTGGCTTGCTGGAAGTCCTTCAGGGTGGTCCGCCCAATGGAATCGGTCCAGTTATAGATGTGCACACTTTCCGTACCCGCTGCGCTGGATAGCCATAACGCCAGTAGCACAGCGACACCTGCCTCGATTACCAGACTTTTCATTTTATTGTTCTCCTGGAAACGCACTGCCAGGAAGCTATCCAGGCCACCCCACTACGTCCATTACCCTACAGGGGGTATGTCCGAGGCGGTTGCGACGGCAAGACCCGAGTTTGTGAATTCTTCTTCCCTTGAAGGGGAATTCTTGCCGGAGATCGATCGGGATAAGTTGGATAGGGCACATGCAGCTTGGAACAACACCACCCCCTGAGCTGCTGAAAGTCTTGTAACCGACCACCAATAAAAACCCATGGGGATTAAAACAATGGTCTACGACAAATTGCTTATCGATGGGCACCTGGTAGCTGGCGAAGGAGATAACGAACGCATCTATTGCCCAGCCGATGAAAGCCTCATCTGTGAAGTAGCCGCAGCCAGCCCGGCGCAACTCGAGTTGGCTGTGGAAGCCGCCAGCCGGGCGTTTCCCGCCTGGTCACGGACACCTCCCGGACAGCGCAGCTACCTGCTGCTCAAGCTTGCGGACCAGATTGAAATGGCCGCGCAAGAACTGGGCGCCCTGGAAAGCCGCAATTGCGGCAAACCGCTGCAGATGGCCATCGAAGATGAGATTCCTGCGGTGGTCGATGTCTTGCGCTTTTTCGCGGGGGCCGCTCGCTGCCTGCCCGGCAGCGCGGCGGGAGAGTATGTGCCCGGCAATACCAGCATGATCCGGCGTGATCCCCTGGGAGTCGTCGGGCTGATCGCTCCCTGGAACTATCCGCTGCTCATGGCGGCCTGGAAGCTGGCACCTGCCTTGGCAGCCGGCAACACCGTGGTCTTCAAGCCCTCGGAGCTGACGCCCTTGAGCGCGCTCTACATCGCTCGGCTTTGCGCAGTCATATTTCCCCGGGGAGTCGTCAACATCATTTCCGGACGCGGCATTACCCTGGGGGCCCAGCTCTCGTCGCACCCCAAGGTACGCATGGTGTCGGTGACCGGCGACATCACCACCGGCCAGGCAGTGGCCCATGCTGCGGCTGGCAACCTGAAACGCACGCATCTCGAACTGGGAGGCAAGGCTCCGGTTCTGGTGTTCCCGGATGCGGACATTCGCGCAGTGGTCGATATGGTGCGCAGTGCCGGCTTCTACAACGCTGGCCAGGACTGCACCGCGGCTTGCCGCATCTACGTCGCGGAATCGATTCGCGAGCCATTCCTGGATGCCCTGGTGCAGCACGTTTCGACGCTACGCAGCGGCCACCCAGAAGATCGAGGCATCGATTTTGGCCCCCTGATCAGCCGCCGCCAGCAGGAGCGCGTCCTGGGCTTCGTACAACGCGCCGCGGCGCTGCCCCATAGCGAGGTGCTGACCGGAGGCGACGTTCCCGACGGCCCTGGTTACTTCTTCCAACCCACGGTCATTGCCGGAGTCAGGCAGGAAGATGAAATAGTCCAGAAGGAAGTGTTCGGCCCGGTGGTCTCGGTGACCTCCTTCGACGATGAGGAGCAGGTACTGGAGTGGGCCAACGCCAGTGAATACGGGCTCTCGGCTTCGGTCTGGACCGGCGATGTCAAACGAGCCCTGAGGACCTCCAGGCAACTGCAGTACGGCTGCGTGTGGGTGAACCAACACATGACCCTCGCCACGGAAATGCCCCATGGCGGCCTGCGGCAATCGGGCTATGGCAAGGATATGAGCTTGTATAGCCTTGAGGACTACACCTGCATCCGCCACATCATGCTCAACTTCGAGTAGCCCATCATTGAAGCGGGCAAGGACGAACGACGGGCAGGATGTCCGATGCAAGAAGTTTGCTTCATGGGGAGGCGAACAAGAGGGGGAGATGGTGTCCCAGGGCAGGTTCGAACTGCCAACCTTCCCCTTAGGAGGGGGATGCTCTATCCAATTGAGCTACTGAGACCCGGAGGTAAGTGCCTGATACGGCACAAAGGACGGCGTGCATGTTAACGGCCAGCGCCGTATTTGTCATGTCATCGGTAGGGGTTTTTACAGGGCGCCACCGGCCTGGTTGGCGAGGATCGTGCAAATTGCATCAATGCAAAAAGCCATCATTGCAAAATGCAACTCACACATCCGGCAAACAAAAGCCAACCAGCTGTTTTTAAAGGATTTAATGGCATATACACTGTTGGCACGCAGCCTGCTTTATCCATGGATAAAACCCTGCGGAGATGATGCCCATGAACAGCGTCCTGTTTCTCTTGAATGCGACAGCCATTGCCGTGCTGGTGGCTTTTCACTTTCTACCGCAGGACAACGTCACCGATGGGCCTTGCGTCACTCATCATAGCCAGGGCCTGAGCGCACAACTGGCCGTCCTCAATACCCAGGCCCTGCCCGGGACCATGACCCAGGCCGCCACCGGAGAGGCCCCGCAGCCACCAGCGGAGCTAGTGAGCGAGCGCTGGGTATTCTGATCAGGAGATGTTCATGTCCACCGCAGCCAAAAGCCTGCTTGTCCTGGTAATGCTTAGCGCCATAGCGGCCATGGCATTGCCCGAAGGAACCTTTAGCTGGATATGCCTGGTAGCCTGCGGCGTGTTCTCCAGCCTGTTGCTGCTGGCCCTGATTGCCGGGCGCAAGATCAAGTTCGACCCGGTGCTGCGCTGATCCCGTGCAGGCGTAATATCTCCAATAGATGCTGGACGGTAGACGACAATCCTTGTGAGTTGTCCAGGCGCACCACCTGCCCGTCGTCGAGCCAGCCCTCATTGATGAACAACTCGTTGCGCCTCAGGCGATCCTCGATTTGCGCCACACTTTCCCGTCCCCGCATTAGCAAACGCTGGCGCAACACCTGGGTATCCACGGTAAGCACAATGGGCAGCAGGTCGCGATAACGCTCCCGAGCCTGCGGCAGATAACCTCGGGAGCCGTTGACCAGTACGTGGCGCCCCTGGGCCAACCAGTGCTCGATCTGCAGCGCAATGCCATAACCCAGGCCATTGGCCCGCCACCACAAGGCAAATTCCCCCTGGGTCACCCGGCGCTCGAACTCCTCGGCACTGACCTCCTCGGCACTCTCGCCCACCGACTCGGCAGAACGGGTGATGACCCGCCTCGCCACCTCGCAGCCCATCTCGGCCAATTGTCGTCTGGCAGCATCGATCAGGCTGTCCTTGCCAGCCCCCGAGGGGCCCATCAGGTAAATGAGTCTACCGGGCATGGATGCGGGATCCGGACGGAGATACTAGTAAATCGGCCATTTGCCACTATCCTCTAACAGGTAGGGATCATGAGACTCATCCGCAGCGCGTGCACCTTCGCTCGTGCACTCCCATTCCCGCCGGGCGAGGGACTGCGGCCAACAATGCGGTTCAGCGATCTTTTCAAACCAGTCCGCATTTCTGATAATTGGTGCTGGCATAACGCCTTTATCCAGTTCAATATTTGTCACAGAATTGACGCCAATGATCTGGCAATTTTTGAGGCATGATGCGGGCCTCTTAACAATTCAGGTTGAACATTTGGCAATCAGGCTTGTCTTAAAAAACAGCCCGCGGCCAATTCCGAGAACCGCTCCCCTGAACTAACCGGTTAAATATATGCGCCCATTGAAACAGGCAATTTATTCCAGCCGTACGGCTGACAAGTTCGTCGTACGTCTGCCCGACGGGATGCGTGAACGCATTGCCGAGGTGGCTCGCAACCATCATCGCAGCATGAACTCCGAAATCATCGCACGCCTGGAGCAGAGTCTTATTCAGGAAGGTGCCTTGGGTGAAGAGCTGAGCATGCGCCTGGACAGCCCAGAACTGTCCTTGCATGAACGCGAGCTGCTTCAACGTTTCCGCCAACTTTCACATCGCCAGCAAAACGCCCTGGTTTCGCTGATTGCACATGACGCAGAAATGGCCGCAGACGCCAGCTGATTTTGCCCCGAAAGCTAGAGCCAGCCTAGTCGCTGGCTTTTTTTTTGCCCGCCTGAAAGCAACGAAGCGCCATCAAGGCGCTTCGTCGGGAATCCATAGCCAAGGGCTCAGAGCAGGAAGATCGTCGCCAGGCCGAGAAAGATGAAAAAACCACCGCTGTCGGTCATCGCGGTGATCATCACGCTGGCTCCCATGGCCGGATCTCGCCCCAGGCGCGCCAAGGTCATGGGGATCAAGACCCCCATCAGGGCCGCCAGCAACAAGTTCAGGGTCATCGCCGCTGTCATGACCACACCCAGCGACCAACTGCCGTACAACATGTAGGCCACGGCACCGATCACCCCACCCCAGATCAGGCCGTTGATCAAGGCTACCGCCAGCTCCTTGCGCATCAGGCGCGAGGTATTACCAGTACTGACCTGGTCCAGGGCCATTGCCCGGACGATCATGGTGATGGTCTGGTTCCCCGAGTTGCCGCCGATACCTGCCACGATCGGCATCAATGCCGCCAGCGCCACCAGCTTCTCGATGGAACCTTCGAACAAACCTATCACCCGCGAGGCCAGGAATGCCGTGATCAGGTTGATGGCCAGCCAGGCCCAACGGTTGCGCAGGGATTTCCAGACCGAGGCGAAGATATCTTCCTCCTCACGCAGACCGGCCATGTTGAGGACTTCGCTTTCGCTCTCCTCACGAATCAGGTCGACCATTTCGTCGATGGTCAAACGACCGATCAGCTTGTCGTTCTTGTCGACCACCGGGGCCGAAATCAAGTCATAACGCTCGAAGGCCTGGGCCGCATCGTAGGCGTCTTCATCGGGGTGAAAGCTCACCGGATCGCTGGCCATGACCTCCGCAACCTGCTTTTCCGGGTCATTGACCAGGAGCCGCTTGATCGGCAGGACCCCCTTGAGCACGCCGTCGTAGTCGACCACGAACAGCTTGTCGGTATGGCCAGGCAGCTCCTTCAGGCGACGCAGGTAACGCAGGACCACTTCAAGGCTGACATCCTCGCGGATGGTCACCATCTCGAAGTCCATAAGGGCACCGACTTGCTCCTCGTCATAGGACAACGCGGAGCGGACACGCTCACGCTGCTGGCCATCGAGGGCCTCCATCAGCTCATGGACGACGTCTCGCGGCAGCTCGGGAGCCAAGTCAGCAAGTTCGTCAGCGTCCATCTCCTTGGCCGCAGCCAGGAGCTCATGATCGTCCATGTCGGCGATCAGGGTTTCACGCACGGAGTCGGATACTTCGAGGAGGATGTCGCCGTCACGCTCGGCCTTGACCAACTGCCAGACGGTCAGGCGCTCTTCCAGGGGCAAGGCTTCGAGAATGTAAGCGACGTCGGCAGAGTGCAGGTCATCGAGCTTGCGCTGCAACTCGACGAGATTCTGCCGATGAACCAGGTTTTCTACCCGGTCATGGTGATGGCCTTCCTGACGGTGCGTCAGGTCTTCGACCACCCGCTGGCGCTGCAGCAGCTCAACGACTTGAGCGAGGCGATCCTGCAGGCTTTCCTGCGTTTTCTTTACTTCTACTTCGGTCATAGGCGAACTCCACTCCCAGCAGAGGAGCACGCCGGAAGGATCAATCAGTCAGTTCATGATTGTGAAAACGAGATACTGAGTAACTACTGGGTAAGTCCATGGAGATATTCCACAAGCCCCGGCGGGGCTGACGGGCGCAATCATACACCGCCTGGCGGTTTTAAACGTTAAAAAATAGCGGCAAGAACAAGCGCTTGCGACATAAACCTGAGCGGCGCCCGAATCTATGGAACTGCGACGCCCCGGCAGAAAAAGAAAACACACAGATGGAGAAAAAAGTCCGCCGACATGCCGCCGAGCAGGATATTCGACTACCGAGAAGACAAGCCGTTCCGGACGAACAGGCAAGAGAGAAAATGAAGCCACACAAAAACAAAAAGCCCGTATCTTGCGATACGGGCTTTCTGATATATGGTGC
>NZ_JBYSWT010000037.1:0-53236 GCF_058781435.1 Pseudomonas sp. FW507-12TSA | reverse complement strand
GCACTCGACAGGATTCGAACCTGTGACCGCTCGGTTCGTAGCCGAGTACTCTATCCAGCTGAGCTACGAGTGCATTTGTGTTTTTAGACCAGACCACAACTGGCTGAAGCCGAGTTAATCATATCGCTACAAATAACTCTTAAATGGTGCACTCGACAGGATTCGAACCTGTGACCGCTCGGTTCGTAGCCGAGTACTCTATCCAGCTGAGCTACGAGTGCATTTGTTGCGCCGCATTATAGCCCGTTGAATCATCTTGTTAAGCACTTTTTCTAGTAAATTCAACAACTTACAGAAGAAGCCAGATTACAACGTACTAAGCAAATAATGGCGGAGAACGGGGGATTCGAACCCCCGACACCCTTTTGAGGTGTACTCCCTTAGCAGGGGAGCGCCTTCGGCCACTCGGCCAGCTCTCCGCAACACGGGGCGTATATTAACCACCTTTCTCCCCGTTTGCAAACAAAAAAAACGAGAAAAATTAATGGCTTGGTTCTTCGTCCTTCTCTTTCTTGATCCGCAGGTAGATTTCCTCACGGTGGACCGCCACTTCTTTGGGGGCGTTGACACCAATACGCACTTGATTACCTTTGACGCCGAGCACGGTCACAGTGATTTCGCCATCACCAATGATCAGGCTTTCTGCGCACCGACGAGTCAGAATCAACATACCTTTCTCCTCACGCATTACATTTCAGGGACTACAGTCTGCAAAAAAAAGGGTGTTGGCCTACAACCGGGTCGGCAGTAGTCCTACACGCCTAAGTATTGACTAGCGTGGACGAAAGAACAGCTTTCTTCCACGCCGATCAAAAACACAAAGGGCGCGGTCAGACCGCGCCCCTTTCAACCACGCGTCACTCGCCCTGTCGGGCTGGCGCGTCGAGCTCGAACGCGGTGTGCAGGGCACGTACCGCCAGCTCCAGGTATTTCTCTTCGATCACGACCGAAACCTTGATCTCGGAAGTGGAGATCATCTGGATATTGATGCTCTCCTTGGCCAGCGCCTCGAACATCCGGCTAGCTACGCCCGCATGGGAACGCATGCCGACACCGACGATGGAGACCTTGGCGATATCGGTATCGCCAACCACTTCCCGGGCACCGATTTCACGCGCGGTATTTTCCAGCACGTTCTGGGCGGCCAGGTAGTCGTTGCGGTGCACAGTGAAGGTGAAATCGGTGGTGTTATCGTGCGAAACGTTCTGCACGATCATGTCGACTTCGATGTTCGCTGCGCTGATAGGGCCAAGAATCTTGAAGGCCACGCCAGGATTGTCTGGCACGCCACGGATAGTCAGCTTGGCTTCATCGCGGTTAAAAGCGATGCCGGAAATGATCGGCTGTTCCATGGATTCCTCTTCATCAATAGTAATGAGGGTGCCCGGACCCTCCTGGAAGCTGTGCAACACGCGCAGCGGAACGTTGTACTTGCCGGCGAACTCGACCGCACGGATCTGCAACACCTTGGAACCCAGGCTGGCCATTTCCAGCATTTCTTCGAAGGTGATCTTGTCCAGGCGCTGAGCCCTGGCCACCACGCGCGGATCGGTGGTGTAGACGCCATCCACATCGGTATAGATCTGGCACTCGTCGGCCTTCAAGGCCGCCGCCAGGGCTACGCCCGTAGTGTCGGAGCCGCCACGACCCAGGGTGGTGATGTTGCCGTGCTCGTCGACACCCTGGAAACCGGCCACCACGACCACGCGACCGGCCTTCAGGTCGGTGCGGATCTTCTGGTCATCGATCTGCAGGATCCGCGCCTTGGTGTGCGCGCTGTCGGTCAGGATGCGTACCTGGTTGCCGGTATAGGACACCGCCGGGATACCACGCTTGATCAGCGCCATGGCCAGCAAGGCGATGGTCACCTGCTCACCGGTGGACACGATCACATCCAGCTCACGGGGAACCGGTGGGGCTTCGCCACTGATCTGCTTGGCCAGATCGATCAGGCGGTTGGTTTCGCCACTCATAGCCGACAACACGATCACCAGGTCGTCGCCAGCTTCGCGGAACTTCTTCACCTTGTCGGCAACCTGCTCGATCCGCTCGATTGAGCCGACCGAAGTGCCGCCAAATTTCTGTACGATCAAAGCCATTTTCTAAGCCGCCTCAGCCCGTCAAGGGGCGCCCGTTAAACAATCAAACTGCGCAGCGCAAGGACCCGCCACTAGACGACGGGTCCGGTCGGCGCCTTAAATGCCTTGCTCGACAAAGGGCACGGTCAGGGCCAGCGCGGCATCCAGCGCAGCAGCGTCGACGCCACCACCCTGTGCCATGTCTGGACGACCACCGCCCTTACCGCCCACTGCCGCAGCAGCCTGCTTCATCAAATCACCGGCTTTGAGTTGGCCAGTCAGGTCCTTGGTTACGCCAGCAACCAGCACGACCTTTTCCTCATGGACACTGCCGAGCAGGATCACTGCGCGGCCGAGTTTGTTTTTCAACTGATCCACCAGCGCCAGCAGCGCCTTGCCGTCCTGGCCATCGAGACGCGCAGTCAGCACTTTCACGCCCTTGACGTCCTGGGCCTGGGCCGACAGGTCGTCACCGGCCGCAGCGGCGGCCTTGGCTTGCAGCTGCTCGAGTTGCTTCTCCAGCAGACGGTTGCGCTCCAGCACCGCCGACAGCTTGTCGATCAGGTTGTCACGGCTGCCCTTGACCAGGACCGCCGCTTCCTTGAGTTGCTCTTCGCCCGCATTGAGGTAGGCCAGGGCCGCAGCGCCAGTGACTGCCTCGATACGCCGCACGCCGGAGGCCACGCCACCTTCGCTGGTGATCTTCAACAGACCGATGTCGCCGGTACGGTTGGCGTGGATACCACCGCACAACTCGACCGAGAAGTCGCCGCCCATGCTCAGCACGCGCACGCTATCGCCATACTTCTCGCCGAACAGCGCCATGGCGCCCTTCTTCTTGGCGGTATCGATATCGGTTTCTTCGGTTTCCACCGCGGTGTTCTTGCGGATCTCGGCGTTGACGATGTCTTCCAGCGCCTTGATCTGCTCTGGCTTGATCGCTTCGAAGTGGCTGAAGTCGAAGCGCAGGCGCTGGCTGTCCACCAGCGAGCCCTTCTGCTGCACATGCTCGCCCAGCACCTGGCGCAGCGCGGCGTGCAGCAAGTGGGTAGCCGAGTGGTTCAGCGAAGTGGCGTGGCGCACTTGCGCGTCGACCTGCGCTTCAACCGAGGTGCCGACGCTCAAGCTGCCCTGAGCCAGCACGCCGTGGTGCAGGAAGGCACCGCCGGTCTTGGTGGTGTCACGTACATCGAAACGTGCATTGCCAGCCGTCAGGAACCCGCAGTCGCCAACCTGGCCGCCGGATTCGGCATAGAACGGAGTCTGGTCGAGGATCACCACGCCCTCCTCGCCTTCGCCCAGCACCTCGACCGATTGCCCATCCTTATAGAGAGCGACCACTTTGGCCGCGCCGCTGGTGGCGTGATAACCGGTGAACTCGGTGGCTACATCGACCTTGACCAGGCTGTTGTAGTCCATGCCGAAGGAGCTGGCGGAACGAGCGCGCACACGCTGGGCCTCCATCTCGCGCTCGAAACCTTCCTCGTCCAGGGTCAGGTTGCGCTCGCGGGCGATGTCACCGGTCAGGTCCATGGGGAAGCCGTAGGTGTCATAGAGCTTGAACACCACATCGCCCGGAACCACGCTGCCCTTGAGTTCGGCCAGGTCCTGCTCGAGGATGCGCAGGCCCTGCTCCAGGGTCTTGGCGAACTGTTCTTCTTCAGCCTTGAGCACGCGCTCGATATGCGCCTGCTGGCTCTTGAGCTCAGGGAAGGCTTCGCCCATCTCGGCCACCAGCGCGGCGACGATCTGGTAGAAGAAGCTGCCCTTGGCGCCCAGCTTGTTGCCGTGGCGGCAAGCGCGGCGAATGATCCGGCGCAGCACATAGCCGCGACCTTCGTTGGACGGCAGCACGCCATCGGCAATCAGGAAGCCGCAGGAGCGGATGTGGTCGGCCACCACTTTCAGCGAGGCCTGGCCGTCGTTGCTGCAACCGATCGCCTTGGCCGCGGCGGCCAGCAGGTTCTGGAACAGGTCGATCTCGTAGTTCGAATGCACGTGCTGCAATACGGCACTGACACGCTCCAGGCCCATGCCGGTATCCACCGACGGCGCTGGCAGCGGATGCAGCACGCCGTCGGCGGTGCGGTTGAACTGCATGAAGACGTTGTTCCAGATCTCGATGTAGCGGTCGCCGTCTTCTTCCGGCGAGCCGGGTGGGCCGCCCCAGATATCGGCGCCGTGATCGTAGAAGATCTCGGTGCAAGGACCACAAGGACCGGTATCGCCCATGGTCCAGAAGTTGTCGGAGGCGTAGGGCGCGCCCTTGTTGTCACCGATGCGCACCATGCGCTCGGCCGGCACCCCGACTTCCTTGGTCCAGATGTCGTAGGCCTCGTCGTCGGTGGCGTAGACGGTGACCCAGAGCTTTTCCTTCGGCAGGTTCAGCCACTTCTCGGAAGTCAGGAAGGTCCAGGCGAAGGTGATGGCGTCACGCTTGAAATAGTCGCCGAAGCTGAAGTTGCCCAGCATCTCGAAGAAGGTGTGGTGACGGGCGGTGTAACCGACGTTTTCCAGGTCGTTGTGCTTGCCACCGGCGCGGACGCACTTCTGGCTGCTGACAGCGCGGGTGTACGCGCGCTTTTCCTGGCCCAGGAAGCAGTCCTTGAACTGGTTCATCCCCGCGTTGGTGAACAGCAGGGTTGGGTCGTTGCCTGGGATCAAGGAGCTGGAGGCGACACGGGTGTGGCCCTGCTCTTCGAAGAAGCGGAGGAAGGCTTCACGGATTTCTGCGCTTTTCATTAGGTTCTTCCACGGAGACTGCGGCCAAAGGCCTGTGCGCAACGTCAACAGACGAAACGACGGCAAAGGGCCGCATTATATCGGCGTTAATCACTTGGTACAGCGTGTTTGTACGATACAAACAGTCAATTGGACGGAGAACACTGTCACTTACGGGAAAACTCGGCAAAAGTGCCCACCACTTGGTCGATTTGCCCGCGCTCGACGTCCAGGTGGGTCACCAGGCGCATCCGCGGCGCGGCACTCAAACGTACGCCCCGCTCGCCGGCAAAGGCCTTGAGGGCTTCGGCCCGCTCGCCCAGTTGCACATAGACCATATTGGTCTGCACCGGCTCGACGTTGTAACCCACCTCGCGCAGGCCTTCGGCCAGCAGACGGGCATTGGCATGGTCGTCCGCCAGGCGCTGCACCTGGTGATCCAGGGCATACAGGCCCGCAGCCGCCAGCCCACCGGCCTGGCGCATGCCGCCACCGACCATCTTGCGCAAGCGCCGGGCCTTGCCGATCAGCTCGCTGGAACCGCACAGCACCGAGCCCACCGGTGCCCCCAACCCTTTTGACAGGCATACGGATACCGAGTCGAAGTGCTCGGTGATCAACCGCGCATCGACGCAAAGTTGCACGGCCGCATTGTACAGCCTGGCCCCATCCAGATGCAGGGCCAGGCCGTGCTCGCGACTGAAGGCGCGTGCCTGGGCCAGGTAGGCCAGCGGCAGCACCTTGCCCTGCATGGTGTTTTCCAGGGCCAGCAGGCGGGTGCGGGCGAAATGGAAATCGTCGGGCTTGATCGCCGCCGCCACCTGGCCCAGGTCCAGCGAACCATCGGCCTGGACCTCCAGCGGCTGCGGCTGGATCGAGCCCAGCACCGCCGCGCCGCCGCCCTCGTATTTGTAGGTATGGGCCTGCTGCCCGACGATGTATTCGTCGCCACGCTCGCAATGAGCCATCAACGCCAACAGATTGCTCATGGTGCCGGAAGGCACGAACAGCGCCGCGGCGAACCCCAGGCGCCGGGCCAGCTCGGCTTCCAGCTGGTTGACCGTCGGATCCTCGCCGTAGACGTCGTCCCCGGTGCGGGCGCTGGCCATGGCATCGAGCATGCCGGGAGTCGGCTGGGTCACGGTGTCACTACGAAGATCGATCACGCTCATCACATCTGGCCTCGCTGCTGGACCCTCAGGCCCGGTTAAGACAGGGAATTCCCTTTCGGACATGAATTACTGCCGTCTCACCCCCGAATAATCAAGCAACAACTTTAGAAAAAACTGATCCTGAGCACGAAAAATCTGACAAGAACCAAAAGGTACGATGTTTTCCTGGGCAGACTGTGTTAAAAATCCACCGCCCGGGCCAAAGCCACGGGCAAACGTTCTCAGGGCGGGGTGAAATTCCCCACCGGCGGTAATTGCACGCAATGTGCATAGCCCGCGAGCGCTTGGCACCATCGGCAGCTTGCCTGCAGGTGATGACAAGGTCAGCAGACCCGGTGTGATCCCGGGGCCGACGGTCATAGTCCGGATGAAGAGAGAACGGGATTAGCGCCGAAGGGCCGCTGCCGAACCGTCGTGGGAGAACCATGCGGGTCTTGCGCGCACCCTTGAATCCCATTCGATTCATGCATGCCCTGTTTTTCATACAAACAGGAGTCAGAACAGATGCAACTCTCTGCTATCGATAGCAAAAGCAAACACCACCCCAACGAACGCGTCGCCTTCATCCAGGCCTGCTGGCACAAGGAAATCGTCGACCAGAGCCGCCAGGGCTTCATCAACGAAATGCTCGCCCAGGGCTACCAGGAAAGCGATATCGACTTCTTCGAGGTCGGTGGCGCCTTCGAAATCCCGTTGCAAGCCAAGCTGCTGGCCAAGTCCGGTCGCTATACCGGGATCGTCGCCGCCGGCCTGGTGGTGGACGGTGGCATCTACCGTCACGACTTCGTCGGCCAGGCGGTGATCAACGGGCTGATGCAGGTGCAATTGGAAACCGAAGTGCCGGTGTTCTCGGTGGTGCTGACCCCCCATCACTTCCATGCGGGCGAAGAACACCAGAAGTTCTTCTTCGAACACTTCGTGGTCAAGGGTCGGGAAGCGGCCATCACCTGCGCCGACACCCTGAACAAGACTCGCGCCCTGCGTCGTAACGAACAACGGGCAGTCGCGGTATAAGGACTGCAACAGGGTTGCCCGCCATGGCGGGCAACCCTGCTGGCTTGCAGTATCAGCTCAGGCCATCGGCCGTGGCCGGCACGATCAGGATCCCGGCACGCAGGCCATTCTTGACCTTGGGATTGGGAAAAATGATCCGCGCGCCCTCCTCCTCGATGACCCAGCGGGTCTGGGCGATGTCCTCGGCCAGCAGGTAACCCATCTCCAGCTCGGAAAAGTTCTCCACGTCCGCCGGCAAGTGCAGTTGAAAGCTGTCGCTGTGCTTGATCACTTCCCGAGAGACACTGAACAACTTCAACCCTTCAAGGCTGTCCTGCTCCGCAGGTGGCTCGCTGCCCTCGATCAGTTGCTTGAGGCGAGTTTCCAGGCGCTCGACGTTGACCCCCTGGTTCTGCCCGAACGGCCGGGCCTTTCCCAGTTCCAGGGTGAAGGACTCGGCCCCCAGTTGATCGTAGGTGTAAGCGCTGAACACGATGGAAGGCTTGTTCTGCAACAGCACCGCCTCCATGCCGCAGGCCCTCAGGCGTGCCAGCTGACGGTGTGAATGCTGGCGTCCGTCCTTCCACGGATACAGGGCGAACTGCTCGATCTTCGAACCGCGAATGGCCGTGTGCAGGTCGTAGTGCAAGCGCTCGCGCCCCGGCAGGCTGAAGAAGCTCGCCGCCAGGCGCTCCAGCTCACAGGCGCGCAAGGCCTCATGCCCACTGCTCTGCTCATGCCGGCCATTGAACAGGCGATTGACATCCTGCTCGACGAAACGCTCGCCGCGGCGCATGGCCTCGGGGTTGCCGAACAGGAACAGGATACGGGCGCGGGGCTTCAGGTCGCCCCGGGCGATGTCATGCAACAGGCGGTCGAGCAACTCGATGGGAGCGGTCTCGTTGCCATGGATGCCGGCGGACAACAACAGGTCCAGGCCGTTGTCGCGCGCTTCGGGCGGGCGCACTTCCAGCGCCCCCTCGCTCAGCCAGCGCATGCGCACGCCGTCGACAGTCAGTTGAGTCTTCTCTGCCGGTTCACGGCCGGCGAGGGTCAGTTCAAGCAGTTTGCCGAGGGCGAGCATAAAACGCGTTCCTTAGTGGGCGTGGCCGCAGCCTGGGCCGTGCACGTGATCGTCGTCGCCAGCGTCGGCCGGCTCCATTTCCAACTGCAGGCTGACCAGGTTGGTCGCCAGTGGGCGCAGCAGCAGGCTGGCGTATTCCTCGTCACCCTCCTCCACGTCCACGCCGATCAGCAACTGGCCACGGCCGTCCTGCTGGATCCATACTTCCTTGCCTTGCCAAAGCACCGCAAAACGGGTGCAGGAGGTTTCCTGTTGGGCGCCTTCGGCATCTTCAAGGATCAGTTGCAGGGTATCGCTCATGGGTCGGTTCTCGTCTGGGGTGAAGCCCGCACCCGGGGCGTCCGGGTGCGGGCCGTCAATTGATCTGGAAAGGATAAACCGCGCCCAGTTTAAGGATTTGCGTCAGCTCATCCAATGCCGTCCGGCACTCGACCAGCAGCTGCGGGTCCGCCAGGTCGGCTTCGGTGAGACGATCGCGGTAATGCTTGCCGACCCACTGGGTCAGGGTCTCGTACAGCGGCGCGGTCATGATCACGCCTGGGTTGACCGCCGCCAGCTCGGACTCGTTGAGCGCCACGCGCAAGCGCAGGCACGCCGGGCCACCGCCGTTCTGCATGCTCTGCTTGAGGTCGAAGACCTTCACTTCACGGATCACGCCACCGGAGCTGGTGAGGTTTTGCAGGTATTGCCAGACCCGCTCGTTGTTACGGCACTCTTCCGGCACGATCAGCAGCATCGAGCCATCGGCACGAGACAACAGCTGGCTGTTGAACAGGTAGGAACGCACTGCGTCCTCCACCGTCACCTGGGAGCGCGGTACGCAGACCGCCTGGAAGTGACCGCCACGCTTGCTCAGCTTGGCCTGCAGTTCGGCAAGCAGCTTGCCGGTCTCGAGGAAGGCGTCCTCGTGGTAGAACAGCACCTCGCCGTTGCCTACGGCGATCACGTCGTTATGGAACACGCCCTGGTCGATCACCGCCGGATTCTGCTGGGCGTAGACCACCCCTTCCTCGTCCAGGCCATGCAGCCGGGCCACGGCCTGGGATGCTTCCAGGGTCTGGCGCGCCGGGTACTTCTGCGGCGTCGGATAGCGATTGTCGAAGGCACTGCGACCGAAGACGAAGAACTCGACGCCAGCCTGGCCATAGTCACGGCAGAAGCGCGTGTGGTTGGCCGCACCTTCATCACCGAACTGCGCCACTGCCGGCAGGGCGGCGTGATGGGCGAAGTGCTTCTGGTCGGCGAACATCGCCCTCAGCACCCGGCTGGTGGTCGGGTGCTCGATGCTGCGATGGTACTTGCAGTTGAGGTTGGCGGCGGTGAAGTGCACGCGGCCGTCGGCAGTGTCGGCGCTCGGGCTCACGGTGGCGGCGTTGGCCACCCACATGCTCGAAGCCGAGCAGCTGGCGACCAGCAACGGCATGGCCTGCTTGGCCGCCTGCTGGATGACCTGCGCATCGCTCCCGGCAAAACCCAGGCTGCGCAGCGCGGCTACGTCCGGACGCTCCTGCGGGGCGAGCACACCCTGCTGGAAGCCCATGTCCATCAGCGCCTTCATCTTCGCCAGGCCCTGCAGCGCCGCTTCCTTGGGATTGGAGCCCTGCTGGCTGTTGCTCTGGGAGGCGACGTTGCCGTAGGACAAACCGCCGTAGTTATGGGTCGGCCCCACTAGACCGTCAAAATTGACTTCATAGGATTTCATCAGCGAGGCTCCACGAATCTGCTTGTTATAGGCATCGATATCAGTACAGGTCTTGAGGCCGCCGACGCCCGTTTCAAAAGACGTTCGCAGCCTGCGGCAGCGGCCTCATCGACGCCCCACCGCTGTTTGCAGCCGCTGCCGTGGAGCACCAGGGGCGCACCACGGCATCTCATCAATCCAGGCGCACGCCCGGGGTCAGCGCTCCCGGCAAGGCCAGGCTCGGAGTCTCCAGGGACGCTACCGGATACGCGCAGTAGTCCGCCGCGTAATAGGCGCTGGCCCGATGGTTGCCCGAGGCCCCCACGCCACCGAATGGCGCGCTGCTGGCGGCGCCGGTCAACTGCTTGTTCCAGTTGACGATCCCGGCCCGGCTCTGCAGCCAGAACTGCTGGTAGCGCTCTTCGGAATCCGACAGCAAGCCGGCCGCCAGGCCGTACTGGGTGTTGTTGGCCTCGGCGATGGCGCCATCGAAATCAGCGTAGCGGATCACCTGCAACAACGGCCCGAACAGCTCCTCGTCAGGTCGCTCGGCCACCGCCGTGACATCCAGGATCCCCGGGGTCAGCAGTGCGGCCTGGGCCTGGGGCTGGGTCATCTCCAGCAAGGCCACGGCGCCATTGGCCAACAACTGGCGCTGGGCATCCAGCAGTGCCTGGGCGGCGCCCAGGGAGATCACCGAGCCCATGAACGGCGCCGGTTGCTGGTCGAAGGCACCCACTTCGATGCTCGAGCTGACCGCCACCAGGCGCGCCAGCAGCGAGTCGCCCCAGGCGCCGGCCGGCACCAGCAGGCGACGGGCACAGGTGCAGCGCTGGCCAGCCGAGATGAAGGCGGACTGGATGATGGTGTACACCGCCGCATCCAGGTCCGCGACCTGGTCCACCACCAGCGGGTTGTTCCCGCCCATCTCCAGGGCCAGGATCTTGTCCGGGCGCCCGGCGAACTGCTGGTGCAGGTGGTTGCCGGTACGGCTGGAGCCGGTGAAGAACAGGCCATCGATCCCCGGGTTGGCAGCCAAGGCGATCCCGGTTTCCCGGGCGCCCTGCAGCAGGTTGAGCACGCCTGCCGGCAGGCCGGCCTCGATCCAGCACTGGACCGTCAGCTCGGCGACCTTGGGCGTCAGCTCGCTGGGCTTGAACAGCACGCTGTTACCCGCCAGCAGCGCCGGCACTATGTGGCCATTGGGCAGATGGCCGGGGAAGTTGTAGGGGCCGAACACCGCCACCACGCCGTGGGGCTTGTGCCGCAGCACGGCAGTGGCGTCGCCCAGCGGGCCGCTCTTCTCGCCGGTACGCTCGCGATAGCTCTGCACCGAGATGGCGATCTTGTTGACCATGCTGGTCACTTCCGTGGTCGCTTCCCACAACGGCTTGCCGGTTTCCTCGCCAATGCAATGGGCCAGTTCGTCGGCACGGGCCTTGAGGCCGGCAGCGAAAGCTTCGAGCACGCCGATGCGCTCCTCCAGGGAACGCTTGGCCCAGGCCGGGAATGCCTGGCGTGCAGCTTGTACCGCGCTGTCTACCTGGGCGGGTGTTGCACCGTTGCCGGACCAGATGACCTCCTGGGTCACCGGATTGACCGAGGTGAAGGCTTCACCCTGGCCGGCCAGCCATTGGCCGGCGATGTACAGCGTGCTCATTATTTCGACTCCCGAGAAGCAGACAGCGGAACCGCGCGGACCTGGTCGCCGGCGTTGAGTTGCAGGCGCTTGGCGGTCAGCGGATCGACCACCAGGGTGCCCGAGGCGAAGCGCGCCGGCGCCGCGGTGATGCGGCATTCCTCGCGCTTGCGGTTGTGGATCAGGAAAGGCGTGGCATCGTCGCCCGGGGTGCCGATGGCCAATACCAGCGCCTGGCTGTCGCGCACCGCGCGGATCTTGCCGGTCTCGCACTCCACCGCCGGGCCGGCGTCGAAGATGTCGACATAACCCTGGTAGCTGAAGCCCTCGCTCTTGAGCATGGCCAGGGCCGGCTCGGTGTCGGTGTGGACCTTGGCGATGACGTTGCGCGCATCCTCGGAAAGAAAGCAGGTGTAGAGCGGGAACTTGGGCATCAGCTCGGCGATGAAGGCCTTGTTGCCGACACCGGTGAGGTAGTCCGCCTGGCTGAACTCCATCTTGAAGAAGTGCCGGCCCAGGCTTTCCCAGAATGGCGAACGCCCCTGCTCGTCGGACATGCCACGCATCTCGGCGATGATCTTGTTGCCGAACAGCTGCGGGAACTCGGCGATGAACAGCATCCGCGCCTTGGCCAACATGCGGCCGTTGAGACCGTTGCGATAGTCGGCATGCAGGAACAGCGAGCACAGTTCGGAGTTGCCGGTCAGGTCGTTGGCCAGGAACAGCGTCGGGATCTCGCGGTAGATGTTCAGCTCCTGGGAGGCGCTGACGGTCAGGCCGACCCGAAAGTTGTACCAAGGCTCCCGCAGGCCGACCGCGCCAGCGATGGCGGAAATCCCTACCACGCGGCCGTTGTCGTCTTCCAGAACGAACAGGTAGTCCGCATCGCCGCGCTCGGCTTCACCGCGAAAGGTCTTCTCCGCCCAGCCGACCCGATGGGTCAGGCGCTCTTCGTTGGCCGGCAAGGTGGTGAGGCCGGTGCCGGTGCTGCGGGCCAGGTCGATCAGCGCGGGTAAATCGCTGCTGCGTACGGGACGAACGATCATGCTATCTCCTCAGACGGACGCCTTTGACGGCACCCGCGAAACTCGCTGCTTTGCAGACAGGCCTTCCAGGGTCTGGAAGCCGCCGTTAAACCGCCACCAGGCGCACACTGGCACCTTCGCCGACACCCAGGGCCTCGGCTGCTTGCAGATCCAGGGTCACCGGCTTGCCGGGGGCGTAGTCCAGCTCCAGCAGCACCGCGCGGTAGTCCTGCAACTGGCCATTGGCGACCAGGTACTGGCGACCGCCGCCCTTGAGCGCCTCGCCGATCTTCACCGGCACCACGCGGCTCTGGGCGATCGAGCGGATCCCGGAAACCCGCGCATGCAGGGTCGGGCCGCCGTCGAAAATATCGATGTAGTGATCAGTCTCGAAACCTTCGCGCATCAGGATGTCGAAGGTGATCTGCGCGCGCGGATGCACCTGGCCCATGGCTTCCTGGGCGGCGTCCGGCAACAGCGGCACGTAGATCGGATAGTGCGGCATCAGCTCGGCCAGGAAGGTCCGGCTCTTGAGACCGCACAGGCGCTCGGCCTCGGCATAGTTGAGGTCGAAGAAGTTGCGGCCGATGGCGTCCCAGAACGGCGAATCGCCATTTTCGTCGCTATAGCCGACGATCTCGGTCACCACCGAATCGGCGAAACGCTCCGGATGGCCAGCCACGAACAGCAGGCGGCCACGGGAGTTGAGCTCGGCCCAGGGCGTGCCCACCAGGTCGCGGACCACGTAGAAGCTGGTCAGCAGGCTGTTGCCGGTGAGGTCGTGGCACTGGGACAGGACATGGATCTTGTTGTGGATCTTCAGCTCGCGGGACGCATGGACGAAGGTTTCGTTGCGAAAGCTGTAGAACGGCTCGGAGTAGCCCGCCGAGGCAACGATGGCCGAGCAGCCCACCAGCTTGCCGCTCGCCGTGTCCTCGAGGACGAAGAAGTAGCTCTCTTCGCCATTGAAGCTCACTTCCGCGGCGAACGAAGCCTCGCTCGCGGCGATCTTGTCGCGCAGGCGATCCACATCATCGGGCAAGGAGGTGACACCAATCGGGCTGTCTGCAGCCAGACGCTGTACCTCGCCCAGATCGGCCATTTGCGCGGGGCGCATCACCAGCATGGGGTCACTCCTTACTCTAGAACAGGGTCGGAAACCGTCCGACTCAGGGAAAAAAATGCCGGGATAGCCCGGCACAGGAATTAGTGTTCGACGCCGGCAAAGCACCGGCGCCGAAAAGTACCACCGCCTGGATCAGGCTTGGGTCAGTTTTGCCACGGCGCGCTCGAAACGGTCCAGGCCCTGGTCGATATCCGCGTCCTCGACCACCAGGCTCGGGGCGAAACGCACCACGTCCGGACCGGCCTGCAGGATCATCAAGCCTTCTTTCTCGGCCGCGTTGAACACGTCCTTGGCCTTGCCTTTCCAGGCTTCGCTGAGCACGCAGCCGAGCAGCAGGCCCAGGCCACGGATTTGCGTGAACAGGCCGTACTTGGCGCCGATCTGCGACAGGCGGGTCTTGAAGCGATCGTGCTTGGCCTTGACGCCATTGAGCACTTCAGGGGTGTTGATCACGTCCATCACGGCCCCGGCCACGGCACAGGCCAGCGGGTTACCGCCGTAGGTAGTGCCGTGGGTACCGACCACCAGGTGCTTGGCCAGCTCTTCAGTGGTCAGCATCGCCGCGATCGGGAAGCCGCCGCCCAGGCTCTTGGCGCTGGTGAGGATGTCCGGAGTCACGCCGTAATGCTGGTAGGCGAACAGCTCGCCGCAGCGACCCATGCCAGTCTGCACTTCGTCGAACACCAGCAGCGCGTTGTGCTGGTCGCACAGCTCGCGGGCACCTTGCAGGTAGGCCAGCTCGGCAGGCAACACCCCGCCCTCGCCCTGGATCGGCTCCAGCACCACGGCGCAGGTCTTGTCGGAGATCGCGGCTTTCAGCGCGGCCAGGTCGTTGTACGGCACATGGGTGATGCCGGTGATCTTCGGACCGAAGCCATCGGAATACTTGGACTGGCCACCGACGTTGACGGTGAACAGGGTACGGCCGTGGAAGCTGTTGAGCGCAGCGATGATTTCGTACTTCTCGGCACCGAAACGATCATGGGCCACGCGACGGGCCAGCTTGAAGGCGGCCTCGTTGGCTTCCGCACCGGAGTTACAGAAGAATGCGCGCTCGGCGAAGGTGGCGTCGATCAGCTTGTGGGCCAGGCGCAGGGCCGGCTCGTTGGTGAAGACGTTGGAAACATGCCACAGCTTGTTCGCCTGCTCGGTCAGGGCTCCTACCAGGGCCGGATGGGCATGGCCCAGCACGTTGACCGCGATGCCACCGGCGAAGTCGATCAGTTCCCGGCCAGCCTGGTCCCAGACTCGAGACCCCGCGCCGCGCACAGGAATGAAAGCCGCAGGTGCGTAGTTGGGAACCATCACCTGGTCGAAATCGGCGCGTTGCACCGGGGCTTGCTCAACGGACATCGGAGTCTCCTGAAGAGGAACACCCGCCTGGAACTGGCGAGCGATGGAGGGATTGTAAGGACAGTTTTCTGCCCGGCCTTGTCGCCAAGCGACAACTTCTTATAGCGCCAACCCCGGTTTTTCGCGGGTTTATGGCAATGCGACAAATTGCGTCGCAAAGGCGCAGTTTAAACTGCGTGGCGCCTGAACGGCAGGTTTGCCGGGCTAATTATCCACTTGGCCGGCAGCGCCGCTCACACCCAGTCTTGAGCCGTTGCCGCAGGCTGCGACCAGGCACCCTGCACCAATGGAAGCGGCAACGGGAAACGCTTGCAAGGTTCCAATCGCCTTGGTGGCTGATGCCGAGTCATACGCAACCTTCGGCAGCGGCTGCACGAGGCGCCGAACCGCTGCTTGCGAGTACAAAGAAGGAGTGGGGTCAGCCGCGCTCGGCGGGTACGGAAGAGAGCTCGAAGGGGCTGCTGCTGCGCCGCTGGTTGCGGTCTTCGCGCGGGGTGGCGCCAAAGAAGTTGCGATAGGCGCTGGAGAAATGTGGGCCGGAGGAGAAACCGCAGGACAGGCCGATCTGGATGATCGATTTGCTGGTCTGCATCAGCATCTGCCGCGCCTTGTTCAGGCGCAGTTCCAGGTAATACTGGCTCGGCACGCGGTTCAGGTACTGCTTGAAGATCCGCTCCAGCTGGCGCCGGGATACGCAGACATGCTGGGCGATCTCGTCGGTGGTCAACGGCTCCTCGATATTGGCTTCCATCAGCAGCACCGCCTGGGTCAGCTTCGGATGACTGGAGCCCAGGCGGTTCTGCAACGGAATACGCTGGCGTTCGCCACCTTCGCGGATGCGCTCGACCACCAGCTCCTCGGACACCGCGCCAGCCAGCTCCGCGCCGTGATCCCGGGCCAACACCGCCAGCAGCAGGTCCAGCACCGACATGCCGCCACAGGCGGTCAGCCGATCGCGATCCCAGTCGAACAGGTGGCTGGTGGCGATGACCTTGGGAAAACGCTCGGCGAAATCGTCCTGCCAGCGCCAGTGCACTGCTGCCCGGTAGCCATCCAGCAACCCCAGCTGGGCCAACGGATAGACCCCGGCCGACAACCCGCCGACCACACAACCGGCGCGCACCAGTTGCTTGAGCGCGGTGCCCAGGGCCGAACCCACCGGCGCCGGAGGCTCATCGGCCAGCAGGAACAGCTTCTGGCAACCCTCCAGCTTGCCCGCCCAAGGCTCGCCTGGCAGTTGCCAGGTACCTTCCACGGCAGGCTCGGCCTGGAGGAAGGCCAACTCGTAGACCACTTCCGGATGGACCCGCTGGGCGACGCGCAAGGCCTCCTCGGCCAGCGCCAGCGTCAAGGCTTTAGTGCTGGGCCAAATCAGGAAACCAATTCGATGGGCAGTCATGGCGGGCGATCCGAAACGAAAAACAGTAGGAGAAGCCAAGGGCGGCAGCACCAAGTTAGACCATCTGGCGCAGGGCGCTCAGCATGACCTAATTTGGTGCATAACGGCAGCTATTACTTGAGGCTGCCGGAGAGGAATTGTTGCAAACGTTCTGATTGTGGATTCACCAGCACTTCCCGCGGATTGCCGCTTTCTTCCACCAGGCCCTTGTGCAGGAATACCAGCTGGTTGGAGACCTCGCGGGCAAAGCCCATCTCGTGGGTCACCACCACCATGGTCCGGCCTTCCTGGGCCAGGGACTGCATGACCTTCAGCACGTCGCCCACCAGCTCCGGGTCCAGGGCCGAGGTCGGCTCGTCGAACAGCATCACCTCAGGCTCCATGGCCAAGGCCCGGGCGATCGCCACGCGCTGCTGTTCACCGCCGGACATATGCCCCGGGTAGGCATCCTTGCGATGCGCCACGCCGACCTTGGCCAGGTAGTGCTCGGCCTTCTCGCGGGCTTCGGCCTTGGACACGCCCAGTACATGCACCGGGGCTTCCATGATGTTTTCGATGGCGGTCATGTGCGACCACAGGTTGAAGTGCTGGAACACCATCGACAGGCGCGAGCGCATGCGCTGCAACTGCTTGGGGTCGGCGGCCTTGAGGGCACCGTCCTTGCTGGCCACCAGCTTCAGCTCTTCATTGTTCAGCAGGATCTTCCCGGCGTGCGGCTGCTCCAGCAGGTTGATGCAGCGCAGGAAGGTACTCTTGCCCGAGCCACTGGAGCCGATGATGCTGATCACATCGCCGGCCGCGGCCTTCAGGGACACGCCCTTGAGCACTTCATGGCTGCCATAGCGCTTATGCAGGTCTTGGACTTCAAGTTTGTACATGCGGTCGGTTCTCACAAAAACAGTCAGTCGTTGAGCAAGCGCCCGTGACGCAGCGCTTCGCGCCCCGCCACCTTGGCCAGCCAGAAACCGGGTTGGGCATAACGCAGCCGCTCAACGGCGAACAGCACGCCGCTGGTGCCAGCACACACCGTACTGACCCGATCGGATAGAGGATCAATCACTTCAAAAAGCGGCTCGCCCACTTCCACCCAACTACCAGCCGGACGCAGGAAGCTCACCACGCCAGGATGCGGCGCATACAGCAATTCAGTGCCTTCGAAGGGCATGCCCTCGCAAGCTTCACGCCCTGGCGCCGGCCATTGCCCGGCAATCAGCCCTTGTTCGGCAAGGAACGCCAGGATGCCTTCGGCATGCGCCTCGGCCTGGGGCCGGCCGGTGTCGGCCTGGCCACCCAGCTCGAGGGTGGTCGCCAGGCATGCCAGGGGGATCTGCGCCTCGGGGAACTGCCGCGACAAACGCAACCAGGGCAGCGAACAGGCCTCGTCGAACGAGCTGCCGCCAGAATCTTCCGCCAGCAGGCCCACCCGCACATCCAGGTGAGCCGCCAGGGAACGCCACTGTGGCCAGTGCTGCGGCAAGGCGTACATATGCAAGGCCGCCTCGGCATCGCAGTGCAGGTCCAGCACCACGTCGGCGGTGCAGGCACGCGCCAGCAACACTCGCTGCATGCCCTGCAGCTGGCTGGCGGCCGGCGGCAATTCGGCCAGCACATCAGCCATGGCCTGGCGGATCAGTTGCACGTTGGCGTGGGCATCGTCACCCAGGCGCCCCTCCAGGCGCTGGGCCACTGGCGCGCTGAGCTCGACGAAATCACGGTTGAAGTTCTTGCCGCTGCCGGCTTCGAAACGCCCCTGGTGACTGCCTTGCAGCAACTGCCCAAGACCCAGCGGATTGGCCACTGGCACCAGTTCGACGACGCCCTTGAGGGCGCCCTGGGCTTCCAGCTCGGCCAGGCGCTTCTTCAGCTCCCAGGCGGTACGCATGCCAGGCAGTTCGTCTGCATGCAGGCTGGCCTGGATATAGGCCTTGCGCTCCCCGCTGCCGAAACGGAATACCGAGATGCTGCGCTCGCTGCCCAGGTGGCTCCAGGGCAATGGATGATCGATACGTTCCATATCAGTGCTTCCGCGGCGCCAGGTAGCGCAGCCAGCGGCCTTCGGCCAGCTTGAACAGGCGCACCAGGATGAAGGTCAGGCACAGGTAGAAGACGCCGGCGGTGATGTAGGCCTCGAACGGCAGGTAGTACTGCGCATTGACGGTACGGGCCGCGCCAGTGATGTCGATCAGGGTGACGATGGAGGCCAGGCTGGTGGTCTGCAGCATCATGATCACTTCGTTGCTGTATTGCGGCAGCGCCCGGCGCAGGGCCGACGGCAGGAGGATGCGGCGATACATCTTGTAGCGCGACATGCCCATGGCCTTGGCCGCCTCGATCTCGCCGTTGGGCGTGGCCTTGAGGCTGCCGGCGATGATCTCGGCGGTATAGGCGCTGGTGTTGATGGCGAAGGCCAGGCAGGCACAGAAGGTCGCGCTGGACAGCCAGGGCCAGAGGAAGCTTTCGCGCACCGCTTCGAACTGCGCCAGGCCGTAGTAGATCAGGAACAGCTGCACCAGCATCGGAGTGCCACGGATCACATAGGTGTAGAGCCAGGCGGTCATGTTCACCAGCGGCTGCTTGGACACGCGCATCAGCCCCAGGGGCAGCGCCACCAGCAAGCCGAAGAACAGCGACAGCGCCAGCAGTTTCAGGGTGGTCAGCAGGCCGCTGAAATACAGCGGCAAGGCATCATAGATGACGTTGTAGTCGAAGATCATAGATCAGCCGCCCTTACGCCTACCGAGTAGCGCTTCTCAAGGTGACGCAGCGCCAGCAACGAGACACTGGTGATCACCAGGTACATGGCCGCCACTGCGAGGAAGAAGGTGAAAGGCTCGCGGGTGGCATCCGCCGCCTGCTTGGCCTTGAACATCATGTCTTGCAGGCCCACCACGGAAATCAGCGCGGTGGCCTTGGTCAGCACCAGCCAGTTGTTGGTGAAGCCGGGAATCGCCAGGCGGATCATCTGCGGCACCAGCACCCGGAAGAACACTTGCGTACTGCTCATGCCGTAGGCCATGCCGGCCTCCGCTTGCCCCTTGGGAATCGCCATGAAGGCGCCACGGAAGGTTTCCGACAGGTAGGCCCCGAAGATGAAGCCCAGGGTGCCGATACCGGCGGCCAGCGGGTTGAGGTCGATGTAGTCGTCGTAGCCCAGCAACGGTGCCACGCGATTGAGCAGATCCTGGCCGCCGTAGAAGATCAGCAGGATCAGCACCAGATCGGGAATACCACGGATCACCGTGGAGTACAGGTCGCCCAGCCAGGCCAGCCAGCGTACCGGCGAGAGGCGCAGCGCGACCCCGATCAGACCTAGAACGATGGCCAGGGCCATGGACGACAAGGCGAGCTGAAGCGTCAGCCAAGCGCCATCGAGGATGACAGCCCCGTAGCCTTTCAACATGATTCAGGTCCTCGAAAATTGGGATGAAAAAATGGCGCAAACTTCAGAGATTCTGCTGCTTGCGCCATCTCGGACTGACAGGTTCGACGGATTACTTGCCGTAGATATCGAAGTCGAAGTACTTGTCCTGGATTTCCTTGTATTTGCCGTTCTCGCGAATGGCGGCGATGGCGGCGTTGATCTTGTCCAGATCAGCCTTGTCGCCCTTGCGCACGGCGATCCCTACGCCGTCGCCGAAGTACTTGACGTCGGTGAAGGCCGGACCGACGAAGGCGAAGCCCTTGCCGGCATCGGTCTTCAGGAAACCGTCATTCAACAGGGTAGCGTCCGCCACGGTGCCGTCGAGGCGACCGGCCGCTACATCCAGGTAGATCTCGTTCTGCGAGCCGTATGGCTTGATCTGGGCGCCCAAGGGAGCCAGGACCTCACGGGCGAAACGCTCGTGGATCGAACCGCGCTGCACGCCGATGTTCTTGCCCTTGAGCTCGGCCATGCCGTCGCTGACCTGGGTCCCGGCCTTCATCACCAGGCGCGCAGGAGTGTTGTAGTACTTGTTGGTGAAGTCCACGGACTTGCGGCGATCGTCGGTGATCGACATAGAGGACAGGATCGCGTCGATCTTGCGTACCTTCAGTGCCGGGATCAGGCCATCGAACTCCTGCTCGACCCACACGCACTTGACCTTCATCTGCTCGCACAGGGCGTTGCCGATGTCGTAGTCGAAACCGACGATGCTGCCATCCGGAGCCTTGGAGGCGAATGGAGGGTAAGCCGCTTCGATACCAATTTTCAGGGGCTTTTCGTCGGCGACGGTCGGCAGGGACAGCACGGACAGTGCCAGGGCGCCAAGAAGCACGAGTTTCTTCATTCTTAGAACTCCATCGGTAAAGGGCGAAAACGGCAGAGTGAGCAACAGCCCAATATGCGAATGGGTGAACCCTCAATAGCGGCGCTGCGTCCTGAAAAGCCCGGAAAGGGACTCACACACAGGTAACGACGAGCGAGTGACCGGCATTCTAACGACAGGCCGGAAGCCGATATTTCCTCAATGCGACAACAAATTACAGAAGCACCGAGAACGCCGGGGCGGCATATTGACAGCTCTTCAGGATTATGCAAGAGCAAAAGACAGTGAACCGATCTACGCTGCAAATTGCGGGCCTATTATTGGCAAAGCCTTCTATTCCGGCAAGCGCAGCGTGATGACTTATTTTTTACATGGATATAAAAGGCCCTGAAACGCCGCCCGACGTTTCCCATCACCCCGAAATTGGGCGCAGGGTTACACCTTCGCCCAACCCGGTAACATTCAGATACGTCTACCGGGCAAACCGATATTTATTCGCCCCTCCCAACCGACCGGGCCCACTGGGCGCAAAGCGCCAGCACAGAGGGCTTCGCGGGGATTTATCCGACCCATGAAAAAGCCCCGCCCGGCATCGCCGGGCGGGGCTCATCGAACCAGCAAGCGCCTCAGGCGACGTTCATGGTCTTGTGGGTGTCGATCAAGTGCTGCACCACGCTCGGGTCGGCCAAGGTGGAGATATCGCCCAGGCCTTCGTATTCCGCCGTCGCGATCTTGCGCAGGATCCGCCGCATGATCTTGCCGGAACGGGTCTTGGGCAGGCCTGGCGCCCACTGGATGACATCCGGCGAGGCGATCGGGCCGATCTCCTTGCGCACCCAGTTCTTCAGCTCGGCGCGCAGGGCTTCGCTCGGCTCCTCACCGCCATTGAGGGTCACATAGACGTAGATGCCTTGGCCCTTGATATCGTGAGGCACGCCAACCACCGCCGCCTCGGCGACTTTCGGGTGGGCAACCATCGCGCTCTCGATCTCGGCGGTGCCCATGCGGTGCCCGGAGACGTTGAGCACATCGTCCACGCGCCCGGTGATCCAGTAGTAGCCGTCCTCGTCGCGACGCGCACCGTCACCGGTGAAATACATGCCGCGGAAGGTCTTGAAGTAGGTATCGACGAACCGGTCATGGTCGCGGTACAGGGTCCGCGCCTGGCCCGGCCAGGAATCGAGGATCACCAGGTTGCCCTCGGCGGCGCCTTCGATGATGTTCCCCAGGTTGTCCACCAGGGCCGGCACCACGCCGAAGAATGGCCGCGCCGCGGAACCCGGCTTCAGCGCATGGGCGCCGGGCAGCGGGCTCATCAGGGTCGCGCCGGTCTCGGTCTGCCACCAGGTGTCGACGATCGGGCAACGGGACTGACCGACATTCTTGTAGTACCAGTCCCAGGCTTCCGGGTTGATCGGCTCGCCCACCGAACCCAGCAGGCGCAGGCTGCTGCCGTCGGCGCCTTCGCAAGCGGCGGTGCCCGAGGCCATCATGGCGCGGATCGCGGTCGGAGCGGTGTAGAGGATGTTGACCTTGTGCTTGTCGACGATCTTCGCCACCCGGGTCACGTCCGGATAGTTGGGCACGCCTTCGAACAGCACGGTGGTAGCGCCGTTGGCCAGCGGCCCGTAGACGATATAGGTGTGGCCGGTGACCCAGCCCACGTCGGCGGTGCACCAGTAGACTTCGCCCGGACGATAGTCGAAGACCCGCTCGTGGGTCAGCGACGCATACAGCAGGTAGCCACCAGTGGTGTGCTGTACACCCTTGGGCTTGCCGGTGGAACCGGAGGTATAGAGGATGAACAGGGCCTCTTCGGCACCCATTTCCTTCGGTGCGCAGACACTGCCGGCGACCTTCATCAGGTCCTCGTACCAGATGTCGCGATGCTGGTTCCACTTGATGTCGCCACCGGTGCGCTTGCACACGATGACCTTCTGGATGCTGTTGGTTTCCGGGTTGGTCAAGGCGTCGTCGACATTGGCCTTGAGCGAGATCTTCTTGCCGGCACGGATGCCTTCGTCGGCGGTGATCACCACTTTCGAACGGCAGTCGATGATGCGACCGGCCAGGGCCTCCGGCGAGAAGCCGCCGAATACCACCGAGTGGATCGCGCCGATACGGGTACAGGCCAGCATGGCCACCACCGCCTCGGGGATCATCGGCATATAGATAGTCACCACGTCGCCGCGGTGCACGTCCTGGCCACGCAGGGCGTTGGCGAACTTGCAGACTTCTTCATGCAGTTCGCGGTAGGTGATGTTGCGGCTCTCGGAAGGGTCGTCGCCCTCCCAGATGATCGCCACCTGGTCGCCGCGCTCGGCAAGGTGACGGTCCAGGCAGTTGTAGGAGACGTTCAAGGTGCCATCGGCGAACCACTTGATATCGACATGATGATCGTCGAAGGAGGTCTGCTTCACCGTGGTAAAAGGCTTGATCCAGTCGAGACGCTTGCCCTGCTCGCGCCAGAAACCGTCCGGGTTCACGACCGACTGCTGGTACATGGCCTTGTAAGTCGCCTCGTCAGTCAGCGTCTTGGCCAGAACCTCGGGACGAACGGGATACACAGAAGCCGCACTCATCTTTCTTACCTCGGTGACATAGTTGTTTTTGTATGACCCCGTTGTAGCCGGGGGACGCCTATAGAACCATTCGACGATGGTAGTAACAACCCCCAGCGAAATGCCCCAGGATCTAGCGAAACCCTTCAAGAACAGGCCCTGGAGGCATATCGAGGCAATCCGAAAATGTTCGCGCAGGTCTCTGGAAAGGGCTTTTTCGGCGATTGTTACAAAAACCGTCAAAAGTGTTTATCAAAAGTACGCCTATATGGCGCTCCGCCCCACGCCTAAAATCTGCCTCGCCCAACAGGCAAACTGATTAACCAAGTTGCAGCCCCCACGAAGGCAGTTAATCAAACTTCTACTCAAGTTCCACACGCAGCCCCAAAAAGGCTGCGTGACCCCACACGACCTTAGAAAGGTAAAACGCAAATGAAAGCTTTATTAGTTCTGGCCCTCAGCAGTCTGTGCGCTACAGCGATGGCTGATGAGATCCCGACTGATGCCGCCAGCCAGCAAGTAGCAGTAGAGGAATACACTTACTCCACGGACCTGGATATCGCCAAAGTTATTTCCATGAGCGAAGTTCCAGAAGTATGTGAAGTTGTACCGGCACGCATGGAATATGAAGATTCCAAAGGTCTGCGACATATTCTCCAATACCGCGTAATGGGTAACGGTTGCTCCAACGGCTGATAACCGCCCCGCCGCCCAGGCCTCGATGACCGCCGGCCGCAAGAAATCCCTCTTGCGGCAAAGATGCGCGGCACACTGGGGTTCCAGCACAGGCATCGTTGCACAACGTGCGACCACGACAATCGCATGCATCTTTTTCCGAAATGTACGTCACCGTCCGCCACACCGATGACACCTGCTCGAAAGTCGCTACCAATGACGCGGATTGATGGCGACTTGCCCTTACCTGGGAGATTCGCAAGGCGCTTCGACAGGACCAGGCACCAGCTTTTGAGTTGTGTCAAAACTCTGTAAATCGCCTTGGAAAACACAACATCTAGTAAATTTGGTTGTTTTTTGACCGAATCATGGATTTTTTTGCCCGCCTGAAAAAAAAACTTCTCCAGCCAAAGCCCTGTAAACCCGCGCTCTGCCTCAAATCCCTCGCCTTCCTCGGCTCACCTGCGCCCATCGGTCGCCCCACGCCCCTGAAAATATCCTTATAATGCGTCCTCAAAACGGGCCTGCAACATTCCCTTACCGGATGAAAACGACCTGCTGGACCTCGCGCCGGAGCCGACACCCTCAGCCCTGCCCGACAGCAGCCTCAAGCACCCGCAGACGAATTTCTGTTTATTGCCTGCGTCACTGCTGCAACAAACGATTTCTTTGATTTAACGCGGCCAGTAGCGCCGTGTGAAAAGCCAACCCTTTTGTTTTCACACGGGCATCTGGCCCTCAAGCAGGAGACGACACGTCATGCTGAGCTGGGACGAATTCGATAAAGAAGAAAGCGAAGCCACGGCCAAGGGCACCAATGCCGGCCAGGCTTCCGACGCCACCATGGACCGCCTCGACAGCGCCGGTGGTGCCGCCGCCCTCGAAGCCCGCGCCGTGACCTCCGCCGACTCGGCCGCCGTGGTTCGCGCCAAGGCCGCCCTGGACGAGCTGGACATCGCCGAGGGCCTGGCCGAACTGGAAGGCTCCGCAGCTCGCGTCGCCGTTGACGAAAAGCGCATGATCAACTGCCGCGCCGACCTCAACCAGCTGGTGCCATTCAAATACGACTGGGCCTGGCAGAAGTACCTGGACGGCTGCGCCAACCACTGGATGCCGCAGGAGGTCAACATGACCGCCGACATCGCCCTGTGGAAGAGCGCCGAAGGCCTGACCGACGACGAGCGCCGCATCGTCATGCGCAACCTGGGCTTCTTCTCCACCGCCGACTCCCTGGTCGCCAACAACCTGGCCCTGGCCGTGTACCGCCTGATCACCAACCCCGAGTGCCGCCAGTACATCCTGCGCCAGGCCTTCGAGGAAGCGATCCACACCCACGCCTACCAGTACTGCATCGAGTCGCTGGGCATGGATGAAGGCGAGATCTTCAACATGTACCACGAGATCCCTTCGGTCGCGAAGAAAGCCGCCTGGGGCCTGCGCTATACCCGCTCGATCTCCGATCCGGAATTCGATACCGGCACCGTAGAGACCGACAAGGAACTGCTGCGCAACCTGATCGCCTACTACTGCGTACTGGAAGGCATCTTCTTCTACTGCGGCTTCACCCAGATCCTGTCCATGGGTCGCCGCAACAAGATGACCGGCGTCGCCGAGCAGTTCCAGTACATCCTGCGCGACGAATCCATGCACCTGAACTTCGGTATCGACGTGATCAACCAGATCAAGATCGAGAACCCGCACCTGTGGGATGCCGAGATGAAGGAAGAAGCTACCCAGATGATCCTGCAGGGCACCCAGCTGGAGATCGAATACGCTCGCGACACCATGCCGCGCGGCGTACTGGGGATGAACGCGGCAATGATGGAGGACTACCTCAAGTTCATCGCCAACCGTCGCCTGTCGCAGATCGGCCTGAAGGAAGAATACCCGGGCACCACCAACCCGTTCCCGTGGATGAGCGAGATCATGGACCTGAAGAAAGAGAAGAACTTCTTCGAGACCCGCGTGATCGAGTACCAGACCGGTGGCGCGCTGAGCTGGGACTGAGTTCCACGTTCACCCAACCGGCCCCACGAAAAGCCCTGACCTGGTCAGGGCTTTTTTATGGCCGCTTCTTCTATATAGACAGTCCTCGCAAGCCGCCCTGCCTCCCTCCCCTCAGCGACGGGCGCCCCTCGCCTCTGCCCTTCTCCCAAACCGTCGACAACAAGCCATGCCAGCCCAGTGGCCACTATCCATCCGTCGAACCTACTGTACCCGTAACACCCCAGGCACTAGCCGCACCAAGACAGCCCAAGCAGACCCGGCAGTCACTTCCAAACTAGCTAGTTCAAAAAAACCTTGGAAAGACCAAGGCTAGTTCGAGCATGTAACGCCATTGACAGAAAAAACAATGCAACTTGCAGCCCTTCTGCAACACCGGCGTCATTTATCAGGGAGCACTTCTTTGGTGCGATGAATGCACCAACAACAAACATTTTCCAGGGAATTTAATAGCCACTTAACAACGAAAACATCTGTTTAGATAAACTTACATAAATACATCTATCTCCTAAATAATCCGCAAGACACTTTAGAAAAAATGCATTTTTTGGCTTTTTTTTCACTAGACACCGGCTATTTTGCTCGCCTATATTCGGTCTGCCCTACAGCCAAGGAAGTGCTTAAATGAATGTTCGGCAATTGCATTCATCCAACTCGAAGTGGGAAACGATATTTGGTTTCTCACGTGCAATAGAAGTTGGCGATACATTGTATGTATCAAAAACCGGCCCCCTGGACGCCAATGGAGAAATAACCGCGACAGGTGTTGCCGAGCAGACACGCGTAGTTATCGAAAACATCTCGCGAGTTATCGAAAAAGCCAACTTCAAACTTGAAGATGTCATACAAAGCCGGCTCTACCTGACCGAGATCGACAACTGGCAAGAGGCCGCCACCGTACATGGACAGTACTTTCATGCCATCCGGCCGGCCTTCACATTGCTTCACGTGCTGCCATTCCCCGAACGGAAAATGATCGTTGCCATGGAAGTCGTGGCCCGTCGCCAACAGCCTGCCGCCGTTTCGGAGTCGCCATGAACGCCTCGCCCCTCTTCACGCTCTTCGCCACCGTGGCCGCGGGAATGGCCATGGCCAGCAACTACCTGCTGCAACCGGTCCTGCCGGCGGTCGCCACGACCCTGGGCATCGACCTGGCCAGCGCCGGCCTGATCGCCGCCAGCACCCAGATCGGCTACATGCTCGGCATCTTGCTGATCGTGCCCCTGGGGGATGTGCTCGACAAACGCAGCCAGATCACCTGGCAGTTCCTGATGCTGGGCGCGGCGATCTGCTTCGCGGCGCTCTGCAACTCTACTGTGCCGTTCTTCCTGGCCTGCATCGTCATCGGCAGCATGGCCACCAATGCCATCCAGCTCAATGCACTGGGCTTCCAGCTCAGCGAAAAAGGCAGCACGGTGGGCACCATCACCATGGGCATCAGCGCCGGCATCCTGTTGGCCAGATTCGTCGGCGGAGCGATCGCCCAGGCCTGGGGCTGGCAACACATGCTGGTGTGCATCGGCGCAGCTATGTTGGTACTGGCGCTGGTGGGCCGGCTGGTGATGCCCGCATCCCCAGCCCGGGGTCGCGCCTCATACCGGCAGATACTGGGCAGCCTGCCCGGACTGCTGGGGCGCTATCCGCTGCTGCGCGAGTCGGTCATGGTGGGTGGGGCCTGGTTCTTCGTCTTCAGCCTGTTGTGGGTCGCGTTGATGCTGCACCTGCAGGCCGCGCCACTCAACCTCGACCCCACCACCACCGGGCTGTTCGGCCTGGCGGGCCTGGCCGGACTGCTGCTGGCCCGCTACGCCGGCGCCCTTGCGGACCGGATCGGCAGCCGCGCGGTGATCGCCCTGGGCCTGTCGCTGGTGCTGGCTGGCGTCGCGGTGCTCTACCTGTTCCCCTATTCCATGGTCGGCCTGGTGATCGGCGTCGTGCTCTTCGACCTGGGGTGCTTTGGCGCGCAAGTGGCAAACCAGACTCGTGCCCTTCGCCTTGAACCCACTTTGCGCAGCAGCCTGTTTGCCGTCTACATGTTCTGTTATTACGGCGCCGGAGCCCTGGGTTCATTGTCCGCCGGTTATATCTACCAACAATCGGGGTGGCGCGGCATATGTATAAGTGCATTCAGCGTCACCGCTATTGGACTGCTAATAACCTGGATAAATAACAAGAACACCGCACTCGATATACAAGCCGCCAAATAGAGCGGGCGTACTAACGCAACAACTTCCTACTACCTGGAACAACTTGACTTGCCAGACGCAAAGTCATGCGCCTGGCCGTGCCCGCGAACCGCACCAATGGAGATGACTGTCATGTTCACCATTCAACTACTGGCGATACTTCTCCTCAGCCAGTTGCTGGGCGGCCTGGCGCAACGCATAGGCCAATGCCGGGTAGTCGGGGAAATCACCGCCGGCATCTTGCTCGGTCCCACCTTCCTGCAACCGCTGCTGCAGTCCATGGGAGTGCAATCCTCGCTGTTCGCCGCCGAGCACATCGGCTGGATCGGCACGTTGGCCGAATTGGCCCTGGTGCTGCTGATGTTCGAAGTGGGCATGCACATCGCCCCGGACAACGGCCGGCACAGCCGCCAGGAAAACCAGGCGGCGCTGAAGATCGCCGCGGCCGGCCTGGTGTTGCCGTTCATCGCCGGCACCATCGTCGCCTGGTACGCCCATCCGGTATTGGCTCCCAGCTTCGACCAGTGGTCCTTCATCGTGTTCTGCGGCATTGCCCTGGCGGTGTCCGCCCTGCCGGTGATGATTCGCATCGTCGAGGACCTGGGGATCAGCGACCTGCCGGCGGTGGCCGTGACGCTGCGTGCCGCCGTGCTGACCGATATCGCCGGCTGGCTGGCCCTGGGGGCAGTGATCGTATTCTCCGCCTTTCACCACGACCTGAAGCTGGTGGCGCTGTTCGGTTTCTGCCTGTTGCTGGGGGTCGCCAGCTACGTCGCCCTGTCGCTGCAATGGGTCGAGCGAGTCCTGGCCAGGGCCGAAGCCGACGAATATCCACGCCACCTGCCCTGGGTGCTGTGCTACCTGCTGGCCAGCGCCTGGATCACCATGCACCTGCAACTGCACGCCGGGATCGGCGCCCTGCTGGCAGGCGCCATGGTCAGCCGCGCACCGGGTTTCGCCAGCTACTGGAACCGGCAGATCGGCGGCTTCCTGAGGATCTTCCTGCTGCCGGTGTTCTTCGCCAGCGCCGGGCTCAAGACCTCCCTGAGCACCGCGAGCAACGCCCTGGAGCTCAAGTGGTTGCTGATCTTCCTGGCGGCGGCCTTCGTCAGCAAGTTCTTCGGTGCCTACCTGGGGGCCCGCCGCAGCGGCTTCTCCTACCAGGACTCGACCCTGACCGGCGCCCTGATGAACACCCGCGGCCTGATGGAATTGGTGGTGCTGTCCATCGGACTGGAGCTGCAGCTGATTTCCCCCACCGTCTACAGCCTGCTGGTGACCGTGGCCCTGATCGTCACGGCCACCACCACGCCCCTGGTGCGTCGAGTGACGCAACGCGCCCCCCGAGCATTCGCCCGACCCGCCATCGCGGAAAAAAACTTCAACTGATGCACTGACCTTGTGGAGCTAGACATGACCCAGCTGAACGCCACTCTTGTAGCCAATAAGATCAAGGAAATCATTGCCGAGCGCCTGGACCTGGACATACCGGTTTCGGGAATCAACGAGGCCGCCGGCCTGGCATCGGAAGTCGGAGTCGATTCCATCGGCTTCATCGAACTCAAGTTCCAGTGCGAAGAGGAGTTCCAGATCCAGATCGCCGAAGAAGAATTCGTGCCCGAGCACTTCTTCAGTGTCCATACGCTGTCCAGCCTGGTCCTGGAAAAGTCCGGGGCGCTGCAAGCATGAACGGCCTGGTCAACTTCAGGCACAGGGAACACTACATTGCCCCTGGCCAATTGCTGAACGTCTCCACCACCGCCAGCGTGGGTACAGGAGCCGGGTTGCCGCAGCTGCACGAGGACTACCTGGCCTACTGGCAGGGGCAGTCGCTGCCGCTGGGCCAGGTGGTGCTGATCGCCCTGCCCAACGGGCCCGACCTGCTGGCCATGTTCGCCGCCGTGCTGAACAGCGGTTATGTCCCGGCGCTGATCGCCCCCAGCACCCCCGGCGAGCGGATCGCGCAGATGATCATCGACTTCGCCGCCGGCGCCCTGGTGCGTTCCAGCACCCAGGCCTCCACCTGGGCCGGCTACGGAATCCGGCAGGCCGAAGACCTGGGGCGCTGGCAGATCGGGCAAGTGACCAACGCTCCACTGCCGGTCACCCTGCCCGGCCAGGTCGTCATCGCCACCTCGGGCACCTCGCGGGCCTTCAGCAGCGGTTGCGTGCACTGGTTCAGCTCGCTGCAGGCCAACGCCCTGCGCCACGCCCGCAGCATCGGCCTGACCCGGGCCGACCGGATCCTGGTCAACCTGCCGATGTACTACTCCACCGCCCTGGTCGCCCAGACCATCGCGGCCCTGGAGCTGGGGGCGCACCTGGTCATCAGCGGACCGCCGTTCCTGGTCCCCACCTACCTGGAAGACATCCGCGAACACCGCATCAGCGCCAGTTCGGTGACGCCAGTGCTGTTGCGCCAGATCAACGCCCAGCCACAGCCCTTCGCCCGCTGCCTGCGCCTGCTCACCGTGGGTGGCGACCTGGCGGCACCCACGGAGGTGAACCAGTGCCTGGAGGCCAACCCCGGCCTCGAGCTGTACCTGACCTATGGCATCAGCGAAGCCGGGCCCCGGGTCTCGACCTGCGCGGCGCACCGGGTTGGCCCCCAGCGCCTGGCTTCGGTGGGACTGCCCCTGGATGGCACCCACGTCATGCTCCTGCGCTCGAGCCAGGACAGCAACGAGGGCGAACTGCTGGTGAGTTCGGACACCCTGCTGACCAGGAAGATCGGCCAGGACAACCAGAGCCCCTTCATCGAACTGCACGGCAAGCGCTGGCTGAGGACCGGCGACATCTTCAGCCAGGACCCCGATGGCTACCTGTACTTCAAGGGCCGCAACTCGGACTTCATCGTCATTCGCGATGAAAAAGTGAACCTGGGAGCGATCAAGCAACTGTGCAAGCGCGTGCCAGGGGTCCTCGCCTGCCGCACCGAAGTGATCAGCGAAGCCTCGATGCTCGCGGGCTTCCAGCTGGAACTGACAGTCGACCGGGAGGTGGTCCGGGAACACCAGGGCGACCACTTCAAGACCCGCCTGCTCAAGCAGCTCAAGCACTACGAACGACCCCTGGCGATCGCCCTGCTGCACCGCGACGCCCTGAGCATGACGAACCACAAGTAAGGAATCCTCATGAACAGCCACACCCAATCACTGGCCCGGCAGGTCGTCGCGCTGCACGGCCTGCGCTCGATCGAGGACATCATGGCCAAGGTGCCCTTGACCCTGTGCCATGTGCTGCAGGAATCGGATGTATTCCAGACCTACGCCCCCGAGATCGTCCGCCTGAAGTATCCGCAGGAGCAGTGGGCGCAGCACATCGAGCGCTACGAGCACTACCGGGACCAGGTGATCGCCGCGCTGAGCGTGGACGATTACCTGCAAGCCATGCTCGACCCCGGTACCCGCCTGCCTTGCTTCTGTTCGCAGATGGCGGACGTGGCCGGCACCCTGCTGCATGTGATGACCGGCGAGCGCGTCTATGCCGTGCGCAACATCTTCGTCAACTACCTGTACCTGCCCCAGCGCTGGCACTGCATCAATGCCGTGGTCAGGGACCAGCGCATCCGCTACTTCGATGTCTCGGCCTACGCCCAGGTCCTGGACAAGCCCAAGCGCAAGCTGGTCCGCCCGGCTGAACTGGAGGGCTTCAATGCCGCCGACATCGCCCCGCGCTTCATCCACAGCGAGCGCTGGCTGCAAAAGGACCCCTTCGTGCGCCAGATCGAACTCAAGGGCAACCACATCCAGGACAACTTCTATCCCTCGCCGGTGAGCGGCAAGCCGCTGGACGAGTTTCAACGAACCTTCAATTGACCACGGTTGCCCGGCCCCCGTGCCGGCAACCCTTAACTCCTGCGCAATATGTATGAGGTGGCGATCATGGAAGTCAGATCAAATGTCGTCGTTGTTACAGGTCTTGGATGGAATACCGCATTGGGCGACGACGTGGAGGTCGTCACCGCCCGCCTGCTCGCCGGAGAGTCGGGGATACGGCCGCTCCCCAGCGAACTGCGGCTCAAGAACGATAGTGCCGGGTACCTCGAGGATGTCGACAACCCCGACCACAAGGCCCGCTTGATCGAGTTCACCAGCAAAGCAGTGGAAGCGGCGCTGCGCGATGCCCGGCTCGATGGCCAGACGCCCAATCCCCATGCACGGCTGATCATCGGCACGAGCCTGGGCTACCGCCTGGATAGTGGACAGTTCCACCAGGATCCGCTGTACCAGTGGGTCGACGACGTAGGGGCGCGGGTCGGCATGAACGCCCTGGCGCTGTCGACCGCTTGCTCGTCGGGCTCCGATGCCATCTTGCTGGGTGCGCACCTGATCCGCTCGGGGCAGGCCGACTTGTGCGTCTGCGGCGGCGCCGACGTGCTGGGGGATGCCAAGCGGCTGGCCCACACCGCCCTGGGGACGCTCTCGGCGACCGGCCTGAAGTCCTTCGACCAAAGCCACGACGGCACCCTGCTGGGCGAAGGCGCGGGATTTGTCGTGCTGCAACGTGAGGGCCTGGAAAAACACAAGCCCCATGCCTACCTGCTCGGCTGCGGCGCTGCCAACGATGCCGCCGGCCTGACCGCGCCGGATGAAACCGGGGCTGGCATCCGCCTGGCGCTGGATCGCGCCCTGGCCCAGGCCGACCTGAGCCGCAACCAGGTCGGGCTGATCAACGCCCACGGCTCGGGCACCTACACCAACGACCGGGTCGAGAGCGCCGCCTACAACGAGTACTTCGGCGACTACCACCCGCTGGTCTTCGCCACCAAGGGCGCCTTCGGCCACACCCTGGGGGCCACTGGCGCCATCGAGGCCATCGCCTTGATCAAGGCCCTGCAGACCCAGGCCGTCCCCCCGGTCCATGGCCTGCAGCAACCACTGCCGAACCTGGAGTTCGACCTGCCGCTGCAGCGGCCGTCCAACACCCGCAGCCAGGTGGGCCTGAGCCTGACCATCGGCTTCGGCGGCTTCAACACGGCCCTGGTGTTCCAGCGCTTCGACCAATAAGGCTGCCCGAGAACCGAAGATGAAAACACTCGCGACCAGCAACACCCATTCACTGACTTACGCCGACCTCGACGAGAACTTGCGTCGTGGCCTCAAGAGCGCCGATCCCCTGGTCTTCAGCGTTCTGCAAAGTGTCGGCAACCTGCAACGCCAGCATGCCGGCGCCCTGGATGAACAGCGCGTGCATGTCGGCATGATCCAGTACGGTACGGCGTTCCCCAGCCAGTTGACCGGCAGGATCGTCGGCGATCTCCAGGCCCGCGGACGCGTATCCCCGGTGGACTTCATCAATGCCAACGCTGGCGCCCCGCTCTCCATCTGCTGTACCCGCTATGGCTTCCAGGGCCCGACCCTGGTGCTGACGATGCCCGATGCCGACGCCCGGCCCATCGCCGAGAGCCTGGCGCAGCACTGGCTGCAAGACGGCCAGGCCAAGTTCCTGTTCCTGTGCCGCGCCGACTTCGCCCCCGATCGCGGGATCGAGGTCCAGACCCGACTCCTGTGCTTGTGATCCTTCCCTTCGCCCTCCACCTTGAGAAACCGAAAAATGCACAACCAGACTTTTGATGTTGCAATCATCGGCAGCGGCATCGCCGGCACCATGCTGGGCGCGATCCTGGCCAGCCAGGGCGTCAAGACCGTGATCATCGATGCGGGCACCCATCCGCGCTTCGCCGTCGGCGAGTCGATGGTGCCGGAAAGCGCCGTGCTGCTGAAAATCCTCGCCAAGCGCTACGGCATTCCCGAACTGGCCTACCCCGGCGAGCTGAACTCGCTGATCAAGCACGTCGGCTCCTCCAGCGCGGGCATCAAGCTGGCCTTCAGCTTTGCCTGGAACGGCAAGAACTGCGAACACAACCCGCTGGACGTGGTATCCACCCCGGTCATCGCCCCCGAGGCCCACCTGTTCCGCCAGGACGTCGACGCCTACTACCTGGCGCTGGCGGCGCGCCTGGGCGCCACCATCCGCCAGCAAGTGCGCATCCAGGACATCGAGGAGACGCCCGACGGCATGTTGCTGAACCTGGGCAACGAGCAGATCCAGGTCAACTACGTGGTGGACGCCGCCGGCTATCGCTCACCGATCGCCGACAAGTTCGGGCTGCGCCAGGGCGCACGGGAGATGCAGGCGCGCACCCGCTCGCTGTTCACCCACATGACCGGGGTCAAGCTCTACGAAGAGGCAGTGGCCGGCACCGAGGTCACGGGGTCGCCGACCGCCCTGGCGCAAAGCACCCTGCACCACATGTTCGAAGGCGGCTGGCTGTGGATCATTCCCTTCGACAATCACCCGCACTCGACCAACACCCTGTGCAGCATCGGCCTGCAAGTGGACATCGACAAACACGGGCCGGCCGGCGATCCGGAGCAAGAGTTCCAGCGTTTTCTCGCCGAGCACCCCACGGTGGCACGGCATTTCGAAGGCGCCGCACGGGTACGCGAATGGACCGTGGCCCCGCGCCTGAACTACACCAGCCGCGAAAGCGTGGGCAATCGCTACTGCCTGCTGGGGCATGCGGTGGGCTTCGTCGATCCGCTGTTTTCCCGTGGCCTGGTCAACACCTTCGAGTCGATCGCCCGCGTGGCGCCGGCGCTCATCGATGCGGTCAGGAGCAACACCTGGGACAAGCAAGACTTCCTCGCCTACCAGGACTACAGCCTGGAAGTGGTCAGGATCAACGATCGCCTGGTGGCCAACTCCTTCACCGCCTTCGACAGCTTCGCACTGTGGAACGCCTGGTTCCGGGTCTGGATCAGCGGCAGCTACATCGGCGTGTTGCGCCTGCGCAAGATCTACGCCGACTACCTGGCCGATGGCGATGCCGCCAAGCTGCGCCAGGCCTTCGAGAACGCCACCTACGCCGGGCACCTGTCCATCGAGAGTCCTGCCTTCGAAGCGCTGTTCGAGCAAGCCTGCGCGGCGATGGAAAGCTATGCCGCCGGCAACCAGAGCGAAGCCCGCACCATCGAAGTGCTGCAACAGTTGTTCGAGGCTAACCGCGAGCACCTGCCGATCGACTTCGCCGACTTCTCCAATCGCTTCCTGTCCCGCGCCAGCCAGCCCTTCGCCGACTCGCTGCTGCTGTGGGCACACAACGCCCCTGGCGGTATCAAGCCGCTGTTCGACCGGGGCGCGACGCCGGTGAAATTCGACTTCCTGGACAGCTATCGCTACGGCAACCGCGAAGAGCTGAACCAGGCCGCCGACCAGGCGCTGGCCCAGTGGCGCCAACGCTGATCCATCCCTGGAGCCACCCGGCACATGCATCCAGCCTGTGCCGGGGCGGCTTGGCCCAACCACCGGAGAACACCCATGCAGAGTGAGTTCCCGTCCTTGGACGCCCGGCGCCAGTGCGCCGTGGCTCGTGGAATCAACCAACTCCACCCGGTCTACGTGAAAAGCGCGCGCAACGCCCAGCTCACCGATGCCAACGGCAAGCACTACATCGATTTCGCCGGCGGCATCGCCGCCCTCAACACCGGACACCTGCATCCACGGGTGGTCGAGGCAGTCCAGGCCCAGCTCGGGCTGTTCGCCCACACCTGTTTCGCGGTCACGCCCTATGAGGACTACATCAGCGTCTGCGAACGCATCAATCGCCACATGCCGGGTGCGTTCGACAAGCGCAGCCTGTTGCTGACCACCGGCGCGGAAGCCGTGGAAAGTGCCATCAAGGTGGCGCGGGCCGCCACCGGGCGCACCGGCGTCATCGCCTTCACCGGGGCCTTCCATGGCCGTACGTTCCTGACCATGGCCATGACCGCCAAGGTTGCGCCATACAGCACGGCCATGGGCTTGATGCCGGGCCACGTCTATCGCGCCTTGTTTCCCGATGGCGTCGAAGTCGACACCCAACAGGCGCTGGCCAGCCTGGAACGGATCTTCTACTGCGATGCGGCGCCCACCGATATCGCCGCGATCGTCATCGAGCCGGTACAGGGCGAAGGCGGTTTCCATGTGGCCCCGCCAGCCTTCATGGCGGCCTTGCGGGCTCTGTGCGACAAACACGGCATCCTGCTGATCGCCGACGAGGTGCAATGCGGCGCAGGGCGCACCGGGACTTTCTTCGCCATGGAACAGATGGGCGTCGATGCCGACCTGATCGTGTTCGGCAAGTCGGTGGCCGGCGGCCTGCCGCTGTCAGGCGTGGTCGGCCGCGCCGAGCTGATGGACAGCATCGGTCCGGGGGGCCTGGGTGGCACCTATGCCGGCAACCCCCTGGCCTGCGCCGCCGCCCTGGCGGTGCTGGAGGTGATCGAGCAGGAGCGCTTGCTGGAGCAGGCGCTCACCCTGGGCAACACCTTGACCCGAGCGCTGGAGGAAATCACCCGCGGCCTGGGCGTCAGCTGCCGGATCCGCGGGCTCGGGGCCATGGTCGCCCTGGAACTGTTCGACGACGCCCGGCAGAGCATGCCCGCCACCGACCTGACCCGGCTGCTGGTCAGGCTGGCGCAGCAGCGGGGTCTGATATTGCTGGCTTGTGGTCCACGCAACAACGTCATTCGCTTCCTGATGCCATTGACCATCGACACCCAGGCCCTGGCCGACGGCTTATCGATCCTGGGCCAGTGCCTGGAGGCCATCAAGAGCGTTTCATCATTCGTCTGAGAAGGAAGCCGCGATGAACAGCATTGCTACGGACAAGCGCGCCCTGCGCAACGCCTATGGACAGTTCGCCACGGGCATCTGCGTCGTCACCACCCTGGATCCCCAGGGCCAGCCCACCGGCCTCACGGTCAACAGCTTCAACTCCGTCTCCCTGGAGCCGGCGCTGGTGCTGTGGAGCCTGCGCAAGGAGTCCTGGAGCGCACAGGCCTTCGAGGCCGCCGATGGCTTCGCGATCAATGTGCTCGCAAAGGGCCAGAGGGAGGTCAGCGATCGCTTCGCCAAGCCGCTGCCCGACAAGTTCCACAGCGTCGGTTTTGCCCTGGGCAAGCACAACATGCCGCTGATCCATGGGGCCATCGCCCAGTTCGAATGCCTGAAGCATCGCCAGCTGGACGGCGGCGACCATTGGATCTTCCTCGGCGAGGTACTGCACTTCAGCCATGCCCAGGGCGACCCGCTGATCTTCCACGGCGGGCGCTACGCCACCGCTCAGCCTGCCGCCACACCCGCCTGAAGTTGCGCCGGGGGTGGCGCTACCGGCGCCGCCCCCTTGGCATAGGCCGCCCGCACCTCGGTGCGGGTGGCCATGCGTTGCAGGTAGCCGGCCAGGTTGGGCAGCGCCTGGATATCCACCTGCAACTGGCCGTGGATGCGCAGCCAGGGATAGATGGCCATGTCGGCGATCGAGTAGTCGTGGGCAATGAAATCGCGCCCGGCCAGGGTCTTTTCCACGGTCTGGAACAGATGCACGGTCTGCTCCCGGTAGCGCGCCCGCGCGTACTGGTTGCCTTCGGCCTCCTGGTGGATGAAGTGATATTGCTGCCCGGCCATCGGCCCGAGGCTACTGACCTGCCAGGCCAGCCAGTGCAGCACCTCGTAGCGCGGGGCCCCGTTGGCCGGCAGGAAGCGGCCATGGGTTTCTGCCAGGTACTGCAGGATGGCGCCGGACTCCGGCAGGGTCAGCTGCTGCTGGTGATCGACCAGCAATGGAATCTTGCGGTGGGGGGTCAAGCGGGCGAACTCCCCGTGGTGCTGTTCACCCAGCGCCAGGTCGATTCGATGGATCCGGTAAGGCACGCCGAGCGCCTCGAGCATGATCAGGATCTTGTGCCCGTTGGCCGTCGGCGCGAAATAGAGTGAGTACATGGCAATGGCTCGCAACAGCCAGGCGCTGGCGGGAGGGGAGTCGGCGCGGTCGGGCCAGGCCCGGACCGCGCCCAGGGGTCAGGCGATCGGATAGCGCTTGAACAGCTCGGTCTGTTCCAGGCGCGCGGCATGGGCCTTGAGCGCCGGGAAGTCATCGGCCTTGACCACGTCGGGCAGCATCAGCTGCATGAACGACCAGGCTACGGCACTGGTGACGGCGGCCTGGTCCGGCCGTTCGCCTGATACTGGATGGGCCGCCAGTTGCTTGTCCAGTTCGCCACAGGCCGCCAGCAATTGCCGGATCACCCGTTCGACCCAGGGCTGGTGGAGTTTTTCCGCCGGGCGAAGATTGTGCTCATAGACGATCTGCACGGTTTTCTCGCAGGCCGCCAAGGCCAGCCCCAGGGTACGCAGGGCCTGGGCCAGCGCCTGGGGTTGCGCTGGCAGCAACTTGCTGGCGGGAGCGCTCAGGGTCTCGAAATAATCGATGATCAGTGTCGAATCCAGCAGTACGCAACCGTCGTCGAGCACCAGGGTCGGCGCCTTGACCACCGGGTTGATCCGGGAAAACGCCTCGAAGGTGCTGAACACCGACAGCGGTTCATGTTCGAACTTGATCCCCAGCAGGTCCAGGGAAATGGCCACCCGGCGAACATAGGGTGAATCCAGCATGCCAATGAGTTTCATCCATCACTCTCCTTAGTTGATATCGATTTCCAGCGCCGCCGTGCGACGCTTGAACAACTGGGCCAGGCGCCAGGAGCGCGGCTGCGGGGAACACTGCTCGGCTGGCGCCAGTTGCAGGACTCCTTCACCGTCGATCAGGGCCAGCCCGGCGGACAATTTCACCCGTTCACCGGGGCCGATCGAGAAGTCGACGCCGTCGGTGCTGATCCAGTGCTTGCCACTGACCGCCCGGGTGTAGATGTCGTGGGCAAAACGTACCGAGAGCAGTTGCGCCCTGGCCAATGAAACTTGCAGGCCCTGGTGCTCAGCACCATCGGGGCTGCCCGTGATCGTTTGCCGCTCCCTGTGTGCTGAGTCCATGGCATCCATCCTCTTGCCGGTCGAAGACTTTACTAACCCTTACACTAGTGACAACCTCCACAGTTATATATCGATATTTTTTACCATAACGCGTAAGAATAAATTACATGTCGAGCATTCCCCCGATCACCTGCCTGCGTAGCTTCGAGGCGGTTGCCAGGCTCGGTAGCGTCACCGCCGCCGCCAAGGAACTGCATGTCACCCATTCGGCCATCAGCCAGCAGATCAAGGTGCTGGAGGAGATGATAGGCGTCACCTTGTTCGTGCGTGAGGGACGTGGCCTGCGGGTCAGCGAGGATGGCCGGCTGTATGCCCTGCAGATCCGCGAATCACTGAGTGGAATCGCCGAAGCCACGCGACTGATCAAGACCCAGCCCAAATCCACGGAGCTGGTGGTGGCCGTCCTCCCTTCGTTCGGTTTCAGCTGGCTGTTGCCGCGCTTGCCGCGCTTCCAGCAATCGCAGCCGCACATCAGCATCCGCCTGCAGGCGAGCCTGGCGGTGTCGAACCTGACCCGGGAATCGGTCGATGTCGGTATTCGCATGGGCAAGGGTGACTGGGACGGGCTGGAGCAGCACCTGCTGTTTCATGACGAGACGCTGGTGGTCGCCGCTCCGCACTTCAACGGCGGCGTGCTGCCACAGACCCCAGAGGAAATCATCAGCAGCAACATCATCTTCAACATGGAGTCCTGGCAGCCCTGGTGCCAGGCCGCCGGGCTGGACCTCGACGTGCCGCGCATCGGCCTGTGCAGCAACGACTCCAACCTGGTGCTGCAAGCCGTGCGCCTGGGCCAGGGCATCGCCCTGGAACGCCGCAGCCTGGTGGACGATGCGATCAAGCGTGGAGAACTGGTGCAGTTGTCCCCGATCACCGCCCCCTACCCTTATCCCTACTGGCTGGTGCTGCCCAACCGGGAACGCTCGGAGGTCAAGCAACGGGTGTTTTCCAACTGGCTGGCCAACGAAGTCGACGAATACCTGAACCAGCTGGCACACGGTAAACAACCAACGGAGTGAGCGATGGACCTGCATCTGCATGGCAAGCGCGTGATCATCACTGGCGGCAGCAAGGGCATAGGGCTGGCCTGCGCCAGGGCTTTCGCCGCGGAGGGTGCCCAGGTGGCGATCGTTTCCCGCGATCCGGCCCACCTCGAGGCGGCCCGGGCCGAGTTCGCCCAGCGTGGCTGGCCGCTGCTCGCGCATGCCCGGGACCTGGCATCCAGCGCTGGTTGCGAGCAGGCCATGGCGAGCCTTGAAGAGCAGTTCGGTGCGCTGGATATCCTGGTCAACTGCGCGGGGGCGGCCAAAAAATACCCGCTCCAGACCCTGGAGCCTGCCAATTTCCACGAAGCCCTGCACGCCAAGTTCACGCCCTACCTGAACATGCAGCACCAGGCCCTGCGCTCCTTCGCCCGCCAACGCGCCGCCGGCGCGCAAGAGGACAAGGCCATCGTCAATATCATCGGCATCGGCGGTCGCCACGTGATGGCCAACCACCTGGCCGGCGGCCTGGCCAACGCCGCACTGCTGTTCCTCAATGCCGGCCTGGCCAACGCCCACGCGGCCAGCGGCATACGCATCAACGCCATCAACCCCGGCCTGACCCTGACCAGCCGTACCGAGCAGACTCTGGCCTTCGAGGCCGAGCATGGCCAGTCGAGCGTCCAGGCGGTGCTCAAGGCCAAGGAGGCCGCGCTGCCCATCGGCCGGCTGGCGCAGCCTGAGGAAATCGCCGATGTCGCGCTGTTCCTGGCCAGCCCCCGGGCCAGCTACGTGACCGGCGCGGTCATCGACATGGATGGCGGGCTGCACCCTTCCCTTTAGCCACCGCTGGTTTGCCAGAGGTACGCAAAGAACAGGTGCAGGTCCTTGTCACTACCGCTATAAAGTCCCCTTTCCCGCCCAAGGATCCAGGCTCCATGAAATTCGCCACCGCCTACTGCATCGGCCTCGACGACAAGCTGTCGATCTATGACGTGCGGGACCTGAATTTCGACGAAACCATGGACTTCGATTCAGCAAGGGAAAGCTTCCAGTGCCCCAACGACGAATGCCGCCTGGCGTTCGAATCCGGCAACCAGCTGGGCACCTTCAACGCCAAGAACCTCAACTACATCCGTACCCCGCACTTCAAGAACCTGCCCGGCACCCGCCATATAGCAGGTTGTCCCTACGGCGCCGGCAAGACGGCCGCCGATGGGGAAGGCGCGGCGAGCGCCCAGGACCGCGAGGAACACTTCCCCTCGGAACTGCTGCTGGTGCGGCGCGAGTACCTGCGCAAGCCTGCCACCTCGGCCATCGCGGCGGCCCCTTCAGTGGCCGCCCCGCCAACCGCTTCCGGCAAGACCGCCCAGCCCCCCGCCGAGCATGACAACGTTCCGGACAAGACCAGCGTCTTCGCCCATCCGGTGGAGTGCTTCGTGTCGAACATCGACGACAAGGACCTGCTCAAGCGCATGCCGTTGAAGATCGGCGAACACACCGCGTCCTATGCCGCGTTCTTCAAGAGGATCGAGTACCTGCAAGACAACAAGGGCTTGATCTACTGGGGCAAGGTCAAGCAGATCAGGGACTACACCCAGAGCTTTCGCATCGATTTCGCCCAGAAGGTCTGGTTCAAGGAAGACGGCCAGACCAGCAAGAAGCCCTATTCGGTCAACGTCTACCTGAGCAAGAAGCTGGTGGACAACTACCGCAAGCGCAAGGCCTTCCTCGAGGAGATCAAGCTCGCCATCGACAGCCAGCGTGAGCTGTATTGCTTCTTCTATGGTGTGACGCCCACCTTCAAGCAGGTACCGAGCAAGAAAAACCCCGAAGCGAGCTTCGGGGTTTTCAGCGCCGATATCGAGAACCTGGACCACTTGGTGATCCGCGAGGCTCCGGGGCTGGAGACCCAGTGACCGGCCAGCCAGCGGCCATCAGCGCTTGGGCAGGTCCAGGGCCACGGCGCCGGGGTGCTTGCTGACCACCGAGTAGGGCAGGACGGCCCATTCCGGCCCATCGCAGGCCCGTTCCGCACGGGGGAAATAGGCGCTGATGAACAGCCCCTTGGGGGTGAAGTACCAACTGTTGTCGCCCCATACGCTGGCATCGCTGTAGTTGCAGCCATCGCCCTCGGTGGCCGGCTCGCGCATTTCACGCGGGTGCAGGGCGGTGAACTGCTTGACCAGCCAAGGCCCCAGCTGCTGGGTGTTGTAGTCATGCAGGGCACTGTATTGGGATGGCTTGGGCGGCTGGCCTTTACCGAGCCACAACACATCCGTCAGGGCCAGGTCACGGCCACTGCCCACATCGATGTTCAAGGGCGAGTCGCCAAAATCCGGATGGGCGCCGCCACAGGTGTAGCTGGTGGCGATGCTGGCGCTGAGCACGGCCGAGTTGAAGAACCGCGGCTTGACGGTCTGCATGAACTCGCCACCCTGGCCGGCCTCCAGCAAGCACTCGTGGTAAGCCGTCACCTCGCTCCACAGGCGCTCCATCAGCAACTGGTTGAGCCGCTCCTGGCGCTCCTGCGGATAACCGGCAACCACCTTGAACATCGCCAGTTTCGACGATGGTTCGCTCCACCATTGCAGGGTGTAGCCCATGAACTCCTGCTGCTTGCCTTGCTTGAGCGTCAGGCCCTGCAGGCGCAGGTACGCGTACAAGTCTTCCCGGTACAACTGCACGAGGTAGGGCAGCGCGTCCGGCTTGGGCGCGGCGGCGCTGGCCGGTGCCAAGCGGACCTCCAGGGTCTTGCCCTTGGTTCCCCGCCACTGGCCCTGCCAGCCGTCGGCGGTGCCCTGCAACTGGAAAGCGGCCTGGGGCGGCGCGTCCTTGGCATAGTCTTCGCGACCTTCGCGCAGCTGCAATGACTGCCCGTCCAGCGTGCCCTCCAGGGCCAGGTCATGGTGGTACTTCTGGTAGAAATAACGCCCCGTGACCTTCTGTGGGTCGCTGGTGTCGATCTCCATCACGATCGGCATGTTGCCCAGGGTCCCGACCAGGATTTGGCGGGTAGACGAAGCCTGCGCGGCCGATCCCAGGATCGACAACAACAGGACAAGGAACAGTCGGCGCATCAGTCCGTTGAACATGGAGGTTCCCTTGTATTGGTCACCGGGAACCTTCCGCGAAAGGACCCGGCCAGGTTAGACGGTAGGCGATTATGAACCGCGCCCCCAATACAATCGAGCCATCGAGCGTGACGTGCCCGTCACTTCAGGCACATGCTCAGCAGCACCAGCACCAGCAGCCCGATGTACACACGTGCGTGTACGCGGTCCGGGATCCGGCCGATCCATGGCGTGGCCAGGCGAATGCCCAGCAGCGACCCCAGGGTCAGTACCGAAAACGCCAGCAGATCGACATAACCGACGAACCAGGGACCCAGGTCGAAGCGGCTCAAGCCTGCCAGCAGCATGTAGGTGGCGGTACCCGCCAGGGCCACCGGCACGCTCAAGGGATTGGCCATGGAAGTGGCCTGGGTCATGCTCAAGCCGCAACGACGCAACAGCGGAACCGTCATCACGCTGCCGCCAACCCCTAAAAAGGTGGCGATCACGCCGATTCCCATGCCGCCAAACATGGTTTGCATGCCCCCCAGGTTGCGCGCTTGCTGACCCTGGGCCGGGTCGAGAAAGCCACGCCGCAACAGGCAATCGGCGATGGTGATAGCCAGGTAGGCGATGAAGGCATAGCGGATCACCTCGCCATCGACCCACATCGCCGCAGCCGCGCCGAACGTCGCCCCCAGGCCGATATACCCGCCCAGCGGCCACAGGTAATGCCGGACCAGATTGCCGGCGCGCTGGTGCCGGCGGCTTGCAACCAGGGCGTTGACGATCATCACGCAGGTGGAGGTAGCCACGGCAATATGCATCGCCGACTGCCCGGCCGCCGAGTCCGCGCCCTGGCTGGCCAGCAGCATCCAGTACAGCAGCGGCACTACCACGAAGCCCCCGCCGAAGCCGAACAGCACGGCGCTGATGCCCGTCATGCAGCCAAAAAGTGCCAGTAATAGATAGAACATCGAACAGCATCCGTCAGCCAGGGAAAGTCCGGACGATAGAACGCCGGCGCTTGGCCGGCTTCAGTAAGTCAGCCAATAATGTTGGCGTTTACGCCAAGCACGGGACTCGTCGGCATGCGCAATATCCCCATCGACCAGCTGGACCAGACGCCACGCCCGGTAGTGGCCATCGGTACCGATTACGCCGACGGCCAGCGCCTGCCCCGCCACCGCCATCGACGAGCGCAGCTCCTGTACGGCGCCACCGGCGTCATGCAGGTGGCTACCGAACAGGGTAATTGGGTAGTTCCGCCCCAGCGTGCGGTGTGGATCCCGCCCCAGGTGGAACATGAAGTGCTGATGCTCGGGGTCAGTACCCGCAGCCTGTACATTGAGCCTGACGCTGCGCCGCTGGACAGTCGTGGGTGCCAGGTTATCGGTGTGTCGCCGCTGTTGCGCCAGTTGCTGTTGGAGGCGGTGCAGATCCCCCTTGAATACGACCAGCAAGGGCGCGACGGCTTGCTGATCGAGTTGCTGCTGCGCGAACTGCAACGCTGCCCGCCATTGCCCCTGCATATCCCGTTACCCATGGCCGGACCGCTGCTGGAGTTGTGCCAGGCCTTCCTCATGCGCCCCGATATCCACCAGTCGCCCCAGTCCTGGGCCCAGCAGTTACATGTCAGCCTGCGCACCTTCAATCGCGGGTTTCGCCAGCAAACGGGCATGAGCTTCATTCAATGGCGCCAGCAGGCCTGCGTGGTCCAGGCCCTGGCTCGCCTGGCAGCGGCGCAGAGCGTGACGCGAATCGCCCTGGACTTCGGCTACGACAGCCCCGGGGCATTCTCCACCATGTTCCGCCGGGTGCTGGGGCACTCCCCCACCACCTACCTGAATCACCTGGAATCCAAGCCGGGAAAGACCTTGTGACCAAAGGTCCGTGCAGCACCCGCAATCGGGTTTGATCCGCAAGCCGAATAACTGTACAAATATACAGTACAATTTCACGCATCGACCTTCCGGAGAAAACCCATGGCCTCTCTAGCGATGAAAATCACCCTGGAACGTATCGCTCTCTACCAGTTCACCCCAAGGCACTGCACCCAGGCCCGCGACATGCTGGATTGGGACATGGAACGCCTGTCCCGCGAATCCACGGTGTCGGTACAGGCGATCCAGCGTTTCGAAGCCGGCTTCGACGTCCGTGACGTGACGCGCCTGGCCCTGGCGTTCTGTCTGGAAAGCCAGGGGCTGGTGTTTTTCCCGGGCTTCGCTCCTGGCCGGGGCATGAACATCAGGGGAGCGACTCCCAACCCGATGGAGCGCCCGGACTACGTCATGATCGAATGATCCCGCGCCTGGGGCTGAACCATCCGTCCCCGGACGACATGCACCGGCGCCGGCATGCGGTGTCAGGCCGACTCGACACCGGCCTCTTCCAGCACCTCTTCCACTTCCAGCCACCAGGCCGTTCCCCGGTCGGGCTGGCCAAGGCTGAAGAGCTGTCCCATCTGTGGGGTAGCGATATTGATGCTGCGCTCCCAGGCCAGGGCCAGGATCCGGTCGAAGGGCTCATGCCAGGCGTGCATGGCCAGGTCGAAGGTACCGTTGTGGATCGGCAGCAACCACCGACCCTGCAGGTCGATATGGGCCTGCAACGTTTGCTCCGGCTGCATGTGCACATGCGGCCATTCAACGTTGTAGGCACCGGTCTCCATCAGCGTCAGGTCGAACGGGCCGTACTGCTGGCCAATGCGCTTGAAGCCATCGAAGTAGCCGGTATCGCCGCTGAAGAAGATCCGGGTCAGCCCATCGATCATCACCCAGGAGGCCCACAAGGTACGGTTGCCATCGAACAGGCCGCGCCCGGAGAAGTGCTGCGATGGCGTGGCGATGAAGCAGATGCCTTCGATTTCACACCCCTGCCACCAGTCCAGTTGCCGCACCTTGGCTGCGGGCACACCCCACTTGATCAGGGTATCGCCCACGCCCAGGGGCGTGAGGAAGTGCCGGGTCTTGCTGGCCAGGGCCAGTACCGTCTGGTGGTCCAGGTGATCGTAGTGGTCGTGGGAGAGGATGACCGCCTCGATCTCGGGCAATGCCGCGAGGCTGATCGGCGGCTGGTGAAAACGCTTGGGCCCGGCCCATTGCACTGGCGAAGCACGCTCGGCGAACACCGGGTCGGTGATCCAGAACTTGCCACGCATCTTCAGCAACACCGTGGAATGCCCAAGCCTGAAGACGCTCTGGTCCGGCGCAGCCAGCAGCTGTTCGCGGGTCAGGGGCTGCACCGGGATCGCGCCGGCCGGGCGGGTATTGCGCGGCTTGTGGAACAGCATGTTCCAGAAGATCTGCAAGGTCTTGCCGAAGCCTGCACGACTCACCGGAGCGTGGTTGCGAAAGGCTCCCTGTTCCTGGCGTGAGGTTTCCTGGCGGGGAACACGAGTGACGTTGGACGAGACAATGGCCATGACTTGAGTGACTCCATGGAACGCCGCGAAGTGCCGGCGTTGCGCTGCAGGATGATCATTTGGCCCTGCACCCAGGCACCGACCGCGGATCATCGTTTCGAATGCGAACTACACTACACAGTGTAGTTTCTGCATTGCAACAGGATTAAGACAAAGTAGACTGCCGGATGCTTTTCCCGACCACCCTGAACGAACCCGACCCATGACAGCTCCGAAGCGCCGCACCGACCTCAAGCGCAACGCCATTATCCAGGCGGCGATCAGCGAGTTCCGCGCCTGTGGTTTCGACATCACCAGCATGGACAAGATCGCTGCCACGGCGGGAGTTTCCAAACGCACGGTGTACAACCACTTCCCCAGCAAGGAAGAGCTGTTCGCCGAGATCCTCAATCAACTGTGGGCCAGCATCAGCGCACAAACGGAAATCACCTACCGCAGCGACCAGCCCCTGCGTGAACAACTGGCCAGCCTGCTGCGGGCCAAGCTGCAATTGCTCGCCGACGAAAACTTCCTCGATCTCGCCCGGGTGGCCATCGCCGCGGCCATCCATTCACCGGAACGCGCGCAGGACATGGTGGCGCGCCTGGGAGAACGGGAAGAATCCCTGAGCCTTTGGATTCGCGCTGCCCAGGCCGACGCCCGGATCAAGCCGGTGGATGCGGAGTTCGCGGCCCAGCAGATGCACGGCCTGCTCAAGAGCTTCGCCCTGTGGCCGCAGATCAGCCTCGGCCACCCGCCCCTGACCCCGGAAATGCAATCGCAGGTGGTCGAATCGGCCCTGGACATGTTTCTCGGCCATTATCAGGCCTGAACTTCCCCCGCCCTGCCCCCCTTGCCCGCTACAACCTGCCTCCAGCACGCTGAAATGGCTTCGAAGGACACTGATTATTGTCCCTGGAATGACTGACAATATTCGCCGGACTGATCCGACAAGCGGCCAAGCCGCGGGAGCACCGGCACGGTGCTCCACTACAGAACCTGGTGCAGGAATACATGGAAAATCAACGCGGCAAGGGGCTGTCATTTGCCCGGCGCATCTATCGACCAAGGATCATAGGTCTAGGCATCGGCGGTATCAGTGTCTTCGCCGCAATCCAGCCCCTGGCACCACCGGACTGGGTCTGGGCCCTGCTCCTGTTCCATGGCCTGCTCTGGCCCCACCTGGCTTGCCAGCTCTCCACCCGTTCGGCCTTTCCCTACCAGGCGGAGCGCCGCAACATGCTGTACGACTCGCTGCTCGGCGGGTTCTGGGCGGCCACCATGCAATTCAATCCGCTACCGACGGTGACCATCCTGTCGATGATGGCCATGAACAACGTGGCCGCTGGAGGGTTGCGCCTGTTCATTCGCGGCAGCCTGGCCCAGTGCGGCGGAATACTGCTGTCCTGGGCCCTGTTCGGCGCCAGCTTCACGACCCGGATCAGCGACCTGCAGGTCTACGCCTGCCTGCCCATGCTGACCCTCTACCCGCTGGCGGTAGGCACCGTCTGCTACCGCCTGGCGATCAAGTTGTCGGAGCACAAGCGGGCCCTGAGCGCCCTGAGCCGCACCGATAGCCTGACCGGCCTGCTCAACCACGGTTCCTGGAAAGACCTGCTGCACATCAAGTTCCACAAGTGCCAGCAGCGGCAGATCGAGGCCAGCATCGCGCTGATCGATATCGATCATTTCAAATCGATCAACGACACCTACGGCCACCTCATCGGCGACACGGTGCTGCGCCACCTGAGCAACGAACTGCGGCGCAACCTGCGCCATGACGACCTTGCCGGACGCTATGGCGGCGACGAGTTCTGCGTGATCCTGCCGCGCATGAGCCACCCGCAGGCAGTGGAGGTCATGGAGCGCCTGCGCCAGGTCTTCAGCCAGTACCGGCATCCGCACATCGAAGACTTGAAGGTCAGCCTGAGCATCGGCCTGGCGGCGTTCGACTCGAACTTCAAGGATCCGTCGGCCTGGCTGCATGCCGCGGACCAGGCGCTGTACCAGGCCAAGAACAATGGCCGCAACCGGACTGCCAGCAACGATGACGGGGATCGTCTGACCCAGGCGCAAATGGCATAAGAGCCTGAAAAACTTATACAAAAAGGAAGTAAAAAATATTTTTGTACAAGTTTATTTGGATTTTGCAGCGCCAATGCCATCATAATGCCGCCACTTCGCGACAGCGCCCGCCTTTCCTATGCAGCGTTGCGGCTACAACCGTTAGCCAGGCCAAGCCAATTAAATCGACTCGCAGCCAATACGTATCCACCTGATGCGACCACAGGCGCTCGCCCGAAGCGTCGTCCCGCATCAGCACTGTGAGTTTTTCTGTCAGCCATGGAACGCTGGCATTGAGCAGATAATGTCGGATGTCAGGGAGCATTCGGCATACCGGCGCACTCAATAGGGACCGACGCAACGTTTTTCCCACAGAGCACCAGCCAACATGCTATTCAACCGTCACAACAAGACCATCGATTCCCTGAACCGGACCATCGCCGAACAATCCCGCATGCTGGACGCCATCGACCGCTCCATGGCGGTGATCGAGTTCGACCTCAACGGCAGTGTGCTGCGGGCCAACGACAATTTCCTCAAGACCTTGGGTTATCGCGAAGACCAGGTCCTGGGCCAATCCCACCGGCTGTTCTGTACGGCCGAATATGCCCGCAGCAGCGACTACCAGAAACTGTGGACCCGCCTGCGGGACGGCCATTTCGAATCCGGCACCTTCGAGCGCCTGGCCAGCGATGGCCGCAGCCTGTGGCTGGAAGCCAGCTACAACCCCATCCGCGATGAAGCCGGCAAGGTCTACAAGGTGGTCAAGTACGCCCTGGACGTCACCACCAGGATCCAGGAGCAAGTCGAGGCCCGGAACAAGCTGGACGCCATCGACCGGGCCATGGCGGTGATCGAATTCAACCTCGACGGCACCATCCTCGACGCCAACGCCAACTTCCTCGGGCGCCTGGGCTACAGCCTGGCCGAGATCAAGGGCAAGCATCACCGGATGTTCTGCAAGCCGGAACTGGCCAACAGCAGCAGCTATCAGGACTTCTGGAACCGCCTCAACCAGGGCCAGTTCATCAACGGCCGTTTCGAACGCATCGACAAACACGGCCGCACCCTGTGGCTGGAGGCCAACTACAACCCGGTGTACGACGCCGCCGGGCGCTTGTGCAAGGTGGTCAAGTACGCCGCCGACGTCACCGAGCAGGTGGAAAAACACGAGCGCGATGCAAAGAGCGCGGCCCAGGCGTACCACATCTCGGTGCAGACCCGTAAAGTCGCCGAGCAAGGCACCGGGGTGATCCAGCAGGCCGCCAGCGAAATGCGCCAGATCGCCAGCAACATCGAGGACTCCTCCTCGCAGATCGCCCGGCTCGGCGAGCGCTCGGAGCAGATCACCGCCATCGTCAACACCATCCGCGGCATCGCCGACCAGACCAACCTGCTGGCGCTCAATGCCGCCATCGAGGCCGCCCGGGCTGGCGAGCAAGGGCGCGGCTTCGCCGTGGTGGCCGATGAAGTGCGCCAACTGGCGGCCCGCACCAGCGGCTCGACGGCGGAGATCTCCAGCATGATCGACATGATCCAGAACGAAACCCTGCAAGCCATCAAGAGCATGGACGGCACCCGGGAGCGGGCGGCCAAGGGTGTGCAACTGGCCGACCAGGCGGGCTCCGCGATCCTGCAGATTCGCGACGGCGCCAGCGAAGCGGTAGACGCCGTGAGCGTATTCGCCGGGGAACGCGGCGCGCTCTGAGAGAAGCCGTTCCCGGCGTCGATAATGACGCCGGGAACGCCCTGCAAAGCTATAGTGGCCCGACGTTCCAACGCCTGGCGGAGGCCACCATGAGTTCCAGCGACACCCCGGAAAAAACCACCTCGAGCACCGATCACCTGCGCTTTCATCGCGCCCATGCCCACTTGGCGCCGACCTTCGGCACCGACAGTTTCGCCCTGAAGGCCGAGGCCTTCGCCCGCTTCTTCGGCACCCCGGCCTTCCTCGGCGCGCAGACCCTGGTAGTGGTGATCTGGGTGGCCCTGAACCTCAGCGGGCTGACCCACTTCGATGTCTACCCCTTCATCCTCCTGAACCTGGCCTTCAGCCTGCAATCGGCCTATGCCGCGCCGCTGATCCTCCTGGCGCAGACGCGCCAGGCCGCCCGGGACAAGGCCCAGTCCAACGCCGACGCGCAACACCGCGAAGCCCTGGCCGTCGCCAATAGCGAGCGCCAGGCCGAGGCCGCCCAGACCACCGCGCAATTGCTGGAATTGCTGGAGCAGAACACTCGCCTGACGGAAATGACCAAGCAGCTGACCGAGCGTATCGAGAACCTGACCAGCGAAATGCACGAGCACTTCGTGCGCAAGGAACAGCCCGGCGCCTGAGCATTTCAGTTCCAGCGCAGGTGGCGCGCCAGCTCATCGAATAGTGTCACCACCGAGCGCAGGGCCCGGCAATCCGGCCGGGTCAGCAACCACAGGGCCGTTTCATGGCCCAGGGGTTCGCTCAAGGGCACCAGCGTCCCGTCGGCGACGAGAAAGTCCGGCAGCGCCGCGACCCCAAGCCCTGCACGCACCAGTTCCACCACCGACTGCATGCTGTTGCAGCGATAGGCCGGTTGCACCCCAGGCCACTGCTGGCGCCGCCAGGCCACCGTCGGATGGTCGGGCAGGAAGTCGTCCGGGGCGATCCACGCCAGCTGCGAAAGCTCGCTGCAATCCACCCGCTGGCAGTACGCGGCACTGGCATACAAGCGATAAGCCACAGCCCCCAGGCAGCGCCCCACCAGATGCTCGGGCGGCGTCGCGGTCAGGCGCACGGCGATATCCGCATCGCGCCGGCTGAGGTTGGCAAAATCGTTGGAAGTGCACAGCTCGATGACCAGAGCCGGGTAGTTCGGCATGAACTGCGCCAGCGCCGGCAGCAACAAGCTGTGCAACACCGAGTCGGTGCAGGTCAGGCGCACCTTGCCGCTGATCACCTCGCCGCCCCTGGCCACACCGATCCGCGCCGCCTCCAGCGCCTGTTCCGCCTGCTCGGCTTGCTGGGCCAGCGCCTGGGCCAGGCCGGTGGGCAGATAGCCGGCGCGGCTCTTGTCGAACAGTTGCTGGCCAAGCCCGGCCTCGAGCCGGCGCACCGCGCGAAACACCGTCGAGACATCGACCTTGAGCAGGGCGGCCGCGCGGGCCAGGGAGCCGCCACGGACCAGGGCCAGGATCAGCGCCAGGTCGGGATAGTCCAGTTGATAGTGCGCTACTGCATTGATCACTTGTCAAAATGCCAATATTGATTGCATCAGCGCCAATCTATAGTGGCCGCCAACCGACCACAAGCCAGCATGAGCAGAGGAGTGCCCCATGCCCGCACACCCAGCGACACCACTGATTCGCATCGCCCTGGTGGGTGATCACGATCCCCGGATCACCGCGCACCAGGCCCTGCCCCTGGCCCTGGAACGAGCCGCCATCGAGACGGGCGTGCAACTGCAATACCAGTGGCTGGCTACCGAACACTTGCACGATGCCGGGCAACTGGAAGGTTTCGATGGCATCTGGTGCGTGCCCGGCAGCCCCTATCACAACATGGCCGGGGCACTGCTGGCGATCCGCGTGGCCCGGGAGAAACAGCGGCCCTTTCTCGGCACCTGCGGCGGCTTCCAGCACGCGGTGCTGGAATACGCTCGCAACGTGCTGGGCTGGACCGATGCCGAGCACGGGGAAACCGCTCCCGAGGCGGAGCGGGCGGTCCTGAGCCTGCTGAGCTGCGCCCTGGTGGAAACCCGCGACCTTATCCAGCTGCGCCCCGATAGCCTGATCGCCAGGGCCTATGGCAGCCAGCGCATCGAGGAAGGCTACCGCTGCCGCTACGGGGTCAATCCGGACTTCGCCGGCCCCCTGCTTGCCGGCGCCCTGCGTGCCAGCGGCCACGACCAGGCCGCAGAACTGCGCGCCGTGGAGCTGGACGGCCATCCGTTCTTCGTCGCGACCTTGTTCCAACCCGAACGCGCGGCACTCGCCGGCCACACCCCGCCCCTGGCCCGAGCCCTGCTCCAGGCCTGCCGGGAGGTTCAGCGATGATCGGCCAGACACCCGCACCGCCCTACTACGCAGTGATCTTCAGCTCCCAGCGCAATGCAGCCGATCCGGACTATGACCAGGCGGCCGCACGCATGCTCGAGTTGGCCCGCCAGCAGCCGGGATTTCTCGGGGTCGAATCGGCACGGGGCGCCGATGGCTTCGGAATCACCGTGTCCTACTGGACCTGCGAGGAGGCGATCCTGGCCTGGAAGCGACACGCCGAGCACAGCGCTGTCCGCGAGCGCGGTCGCAACCAGTGGTATCGCAGCTTCAGTACGCGGGTGAGCAGGGTCGAGCGAGCCTACGGCTGCGCTGAATGAACGGTCTCCCGGGGCGCCTGTCCAGGCGCTCCGGGCAGTCGCGGCGGGTCAGCCCCGGTCGCTGGAGAGCAAGCTGCGCACGGCCTGGATTTCCGGCAGGTCGCTGCGGCGCATGTAGACCCGCAGGGGCTCGCTGATGTTGATCCGGTCGTCGATGTTCTGGTCCAGCAACAGCTGGATCTGCTCGCGACGCAGGCTCATGGCCTCGCCGTCGGCGCGGGTCCAGACGAACTCGCTGGCCGGGACTATGGCGTCGTCGGCCACGTCCATGCCGAAGGAGTCTTCGCTGAAACGCACGATGTAGCGGCCAGTCTTGTGATTGAAACCGACAAAACCCTTGAGCTGGTCGGCGGCCTGGCAAATGAGTTCGGAGGTGATGCTCATGGTAAACCTCGCTATGGGTCCCGCAGGACTGGGGATCGATGGTCTACACGCGAGGCAAGGAACAGCGGTGTTTTCTGGCTTCCCTCTGCTGGGGAAACTGCGGGGTCCAAGAGTACTGCAAAGCGCCGGAAAAAACCCGGGACCTGCGCGACTGCTCGCTCGATGTCGCTCTGGCGATAGCACAAGCGTCATCGAGTTGTTAAAAGATAGCGACTCGTCCCCGCCCCCACGAAAGGATTTCGAG
>NZ_JBYSWT010000036.1:0-81534 GCF_058781435.1 Pseudomonas sp. FW507-12TSA | reverse complement strand
CCTGAAGCGCAAACCTTGTGGCGAGGGAGCTTGCTCCCGATCGACTGCGTAGCGGTCGTGAAATCTGTGTTCGCTATTTGTTGGGAGTACATATCCGTTGCTGCGGGTGTGGCCACTTACGGTTTCGCTCTTACAGCGAGTCACTTTGGAAAAGCCGGAATGCCGGCCCAGCCCAAAGTAACCAAAGGGCTCCTGCCCCTCCACTCTGTGCCTCGCCTAGGCTCGGCATGCCCTCACTCCGGCATTGATCCGTGGGCCGCCGCCACAGGCCATCCATGGCCTGGGGCGGCTAACCAGGCGTCCTGCCGGGTTACCCACGGCTCAATGCCTGCGTTCGGCCATCGTGTTTAAAGGGGCAGGGAGATCAAAAGCAAAAGCAAAATCTGACGGCGGCCTTGCGGCCGGCCTGAAGATGCGGCCGTGTGTACCGCCCCGTAGGAGCTGGCTTGCCAGCGAAGGCGTCCACAAGATCACCGCCCCATCCAAGGGCCTCTTCGCCGGCAAGCCGGCTACAAAAGCGCGTACAACGCGCTTGGGCTTCGGCTTGTGATCTTGCTCTTGATCTCCCTGCCCCTTCAGGAGGCCGAGTGCAGGCGTTGCGCAGGGGGCAGCTCGGCATGGATGCCGAGCTAGCCGCCCCAGGCCATGGATGGCCTGGGGCGGCGTGCCACCGGCGCAATGCCGGAGCGAGGGCACGCCGAGCCTGGGCGAGGCGCCGGATGCGGGGGCAGAGAGCCTTTGGTTACTTTGGGTTGGCCGGCATTCCGGGCCATCCAAAGTGACCCGCTGTAAGAGCGGAACCCTAAGTGGCCACACCCGCAGCAACGGATATGTACCCCATCAAAACCAGCCACCAGACAGTCGACACAACCACTCAAACATCACCTTCAACACCCGGTTGCACTGCTCCAGCACCCTTCCTATAGTCCGCCCCTCGCAGCCAGATCCGCGAGCGACCTTGGCCGGTCGAATATAGGAACGCATCACTTTCAAACATCCTGGCAGTCGCTTTTGTTCCCGCGATCAGGAGCTACGACGGTGCTGCGCGGAACACCCCAGAGTGTGCTGTTGCCCATTCCTCGGCCAACCTGCTCGCGTACCACTGCCCCAGCTCTTTCTGGTCGATAACCAAGGCGATTGCTCTATAAGCAGGAGCCATACCTATGACCGACCATCACCTCCCCCGCTTCACCCCCATCGACACCCACGACACCGAACACCCGGTGTTCTACCTCGACACCCAAGCCCCTTTGAGCGACCTGGCCAGCAGCGCCGCCCACCGTTTCACCGTGGTCCGCGACCTGATGGACAGCCTGTCCACCCTGGCGCTGAAAGACATCAGCGATTGCGACCTGACCCGTATCACCCGTGGCGTGCACCTGCTGACACGAGAAGGCTGTGCGGTGCTGGAAGTGATTCAGTGGCGGGTTGCATAAGAGCGAGCTCTAAGCCGCAAGCTCCAAGCTTGTAGCTTGTAGCTTGTAGCTTGTAGCTTGCAGCTTGCAGCTTCTAGATATGGCAACTGCTCAACCCATTCTTTTCCAGATAACGCTGGTGCGCTTCATCCGCCAGGTCGAAGCGGCCCAGGGGCACGATCACCGTGGCCACCGGTTTGTCGAGGCGTGCGGAGTCTTGCAGGGCGGTCTTGGCCGCCCTCGCCTGTTCGGCCTGCGCGGCATTGGTGTGGAAGATCGCCGAGCGGTACTTCACTCCGCCATGCTCGCCCTGGCGATCCACCGAGGTCGGGTCGTGCAGGCCCCAGAAGTGTTCGATCAGGCGGCTGTAAGCCAGCAGTCGCGGGTCGAAGTCCACCTGTACCACCTCGATCTGCACCGCCTCGTCGCCCGCCTCCACGGCATAACCCACCCGGGTATCCAGCACTCCCGGCAGTGCGCGGAACGTCGCTTCCGCACCCCAGAAACAACCGGCGCCGAAGGTTGCCTGTTCGATGCCGTTCAATGCTTCCACGCTCATTGCACCGCCCCCACCTGTTCACCGCTGGCGCCCAGCCAGCCATCGACGACCTGCGGATGGGCCGCGACCCATTCCTTGGCCGCCTGCGCCGGCGGTTGTTGTTCCTTCTCGATCTTGAGGATCAGTTCGTTGAGCACCTTGGGCTGGATGCTGAAGTTCTCCAGGAACGCCGCAATCCGTGGTGCGCGCTTTTGCAAGGCGGTGGACGCCAGGACATACACCCGGGCATCGGGGTAGGCACAGGTGATCTTGCTCTGGGCCAGCCAGTCGGCGCTCACCGTCGGGCTGATGAATTTCCAGCAGCCGTCGGCCTTGTACAGCGGGTCGCCCTTCTTGTTGTCCTGGGCGTAGCCGTCGAACGCCGGTTCATCCAGGCGCCGAAGGTCGAAGGCGGAGAAGATCCAGTCCGGGGTGTAGGCGTAGAACACCACGCCGCGCTGGGCCTTGTAGGCGCTGGCGAGCTTGGCGTAGGTCACCGAGGCTTCGGTGGACACCGACTCGAATTTGTCGGCAAAGCCGAAATCCTTGGCCTTGATCTCGCCGATATAGGTCGACTCCCAGCCAGCCGGGCCCACCAGCAACTGCGCCTTGCCGCCGCCCAGGGGCTCGAAGAGCTTCGCCACTTCAGGCTTTTGCAGGTCGTAGACCGACTTCACCCCGTACTTGTCTTGCAGGTAGCCGGGCACGTAGAAGCCCTGCTCGCCCAGGTACGGCTGCTTGTTGGGTACCAGCGAGCGGGTGCCGCCACTGACGTACTTGGCCCAGGCGGCGGACTGGTTGGGCAGCCAGATATCGGTCAGCACATCCACCGCGCCATCGCCCTTGGCCGCGGCGGCCAGCAGCACCGGTACGTCGCCGGCCAGGTACGACACATCACCATCGAGGCGGCTCTTGATCACCTCGCCAAGGATGTTCTGGATGGCGATGGCGCCGGTCCAGTTCTGCTCGCCGATGACGATCTTGTCCTTGGCCAGCACCGGTAGCGACAAGCCCAGCAACAGCGCGGTAGCGCCCAGGGCACGGGAAAGGGATGGGTTCATCGAACACCTCATGACTGATGGAAAGCGCGATCCCGCTGGCGCAGGGTCGCTTGAATGATGCGGTCGGGAATCAACGCGCAGAACACGATCGCGGCGCCGGCCAGCATGCCCTCGCCGCCCTTGATGTTGCGCAGCGCGGTCATCACGTCGTAGCCCAGGCCACCGGCGCCGATCAGCGCGGCGACCACCACCATCGACAAGCTCATGACCAGGGTCTGGTTGATCCCCAGCAGCAGCGAGCCGGCGGCCAGGGGCAACTCGACCTTGGTCAGCACCTGCCAGGGCGTGGCACCGTGGGCCAGGGCCGCCTCGACGGCGGTCTTGGGCACCTCGCGGATACCCAGGGCGGTGAGGCGGATCATCGGCGCCAGGGCAAAGATCACTGTGGCGATCACCGCCGGAGTCTTGCCCACCGAGAAGAACGCCACCGCCGGAATCAGGTACACGAAGGTCGGCAGGGTCTGCATCACGTCCAGCAACGGCGTGACCAACCGCCGGGCCAGGGCGCGCTTGGCCAGGAGGATGCCGGTGGGCACGCCGATCAGCAGCGACAGCAGCACCGCGGCGCTGACCAGGGCCAGGGTCGCGACAGTGCGCTCCCAGAAGCCGAACAGGCCGATGTACAGCAAGGCCACGGCGCTGGTCAGGGCCAAGGCCACCCCGGCGCTGCGCCAGGCCAGCAACACCAGGGCCAGCGCCGGCACCGGCCAGGGCAGCCAGCCCAGCAGGTTCTCGATGCCTTCGATCACCGTGCGCACCGCGACGATCACCCCGACGAAGGTGCTTTCGAAGGTGACCTGGGACCAACCGATCAACTGGTCGATGGCCGCTGCCGTCGCCAGCAACCACTGGCGATCGGCGGGAAACTGCACCCAGGGCCCACTGGCGTCGACAGCCAGGGCGCGCCACAGCACCAGGCCCTGGCACAACAGCAACACCAGCCACGGCAGGTGCCAGCCGGCGCGAACCTGGCGGCGCGGGCGCCGGGCAAGGGTCACGCACAGCAGGCGGCTGAGCACCAGGCCAAGCAGCGCCAGCCCAGCCCAGCCCGGGCGGAACGTAGCCAGCCACTGGCCCAAGCCTGCGGCCGCCAGTAACTCCAGGGCGAATCCCAGCCAATACAAGGCGCCATGGCCGCTGTCGGCCAGGGCCGCCGGCCCACGCCACAGCGCGCTCCAGAAACCCCGGCCTGGCTTGGCCGGAGCCGCCTCTAGCGCCACCGGGACAGGGCCGACCGCCACCGGCGCAGCCGCCTGGGTCGGGACGCTGCGTGCACCCTGGTCCTGGAAGAAATCCGCCACCTCGGCGTCCGCCGGTTGCTCCAGCAACTGTGCCGGCGTGCCCAGCTGGATCAGCCGGCCATGGCGCAGCACTGCGATGCGGTCGGCCAGGCGCAAGGCCTCGGCGGGGTCGTGGGTCACCAGCAAGGTGGTGATGCCACGCTCGCGCACCAGGCGCAGGAAGTGCCCCTGCAGCTCGCGGCGAATGGTCGGGTCCAGCGCGCTGAAGGGCTCGTCCATCAGCAGGATGTCCGGTTCACTGACCAGCGCCCGGGCCAGGCCGACCCGCTGCTGCATGCCGCCGGACAGCTCATGGGGGTAATGCTCGCCCCAGCCCGCCAGGCCCATGGCTTGCAGTTGCACATCGGCCGCGGCGTGGCGCAGCGCCTCGGGTTCGCCGCGCAGTTCCAGGGGCAAGGCGACGTTGTCGCGCACGTTGCGATGGGGCAACAGGCCAAAATGCTGGAACACCATGCCAATGCGCCGCGAACGCAGGGTGCGCAGCTCCTGGGGTGCCAGATGGCCGATGGCGGTGCCGTCGATCAGCACCTCGCCGCTGCCGGGTTCGATCAAGCGGTTGATATGGCGCAGCAGCGTCGACTTGCCGCTGCCAGAGGTGCCCATCAGGCACAGCAGCTCGCCACGCCGCACACTGAGGCTGACCTGCTGCACCGCCGGCGCGCTGGTTCGGTCGCGGCGGCTGGCGTAGGTCTTGGTCAGGTTGCGCAGTTCCAGCACCACTTCGGCGTTGCCCGCAAGGACCGTGGACGAGGCTGGAACGGCAAAAGCCTCTTGGGGTTGAACGGCAGACACAAGAACTCCTGGCGCCGGGCGCGGGATGGCGTAGCCGGCGGTGACAAAGAAAAAGGGGGGCGCTCAGCGGCAAGCGCAACGCTGCCAGGCCGGTGCCTGCTGGCCCCGGCCTGGCAACGGACGATCACAAATGCTTGGGGCTCCAGAGCTGCACGGCCCGTGCATCCACCGGCTTGGGCAGGAGTTTTTCCTGGTAGAAGGTGTCGGCGATCTTCTGCTGCTCGCCCAGGGCCTCCGGCTGCACGGCCTCGACCCGGTAGGTGCGGCGGCTGTTGGCCAACTCCACCGTGGGCACGTCGAGGTTGCCCCACAGCGGCCCGAGCAACTGCGCCGCCTGTTGCGGGTGCGCCTTGACCCAGGTGCCGGTCTTCTGCAACTCACTGAACACCTGCTGCAGGACTTCGGGATGGGCCTTGGCGTAGTCGTTGGAGGCCAGGTAGTAGCGGCGGTAGCTGGCCAGGCCCTGGCCGTCGTGCAGCACCCGTGCGCCTTGCTGGCGCTCGGCGCTGGCGACGAAGGGTTCCCAGGTGACCCAGGCATCGACCTTGGCGGTTTCCAGGGCGGCGCGGCCATCGGCGGGGGTCAGGTACACCGGCTGGATATCGGCGAAGCTCAAGCCCGCCTCGCGCAATGCGGCGATCAGCAGGTAATGGCTGCCGGCGGCCTTGGTCACGGCGATGCGCTTGCCCTTGAGATCGGCCAGGGACTTGAGCGGCGAATCCTTGCCGATGACGATGGACTGGGCCGCGGGCGATGGGGTCTCGGTGGCGAAGTAGGTCAACCTGGCGCCGGCGGCCTGGGCGAACACCGGCACGGTGTCGGCGACATCGGCGCTGATATCGACATTGCCCACGTTCAGCGATTCGGCCAGGGGCAGGCCGCTGGTGAACTCATGCCAGGTGATGTTCACCCCCTGCCCCGCCAGTTGTTTTTCCAGGGTGCCCTGGGCCTTGAGCACCGCCAGCAGGGTCGAGGATTTCTGGTAGCCGATGCGCAGGCTGGTGTCGGCCAGGGCGTTGCAGGCCATGCCCAGCGCCAGCACGGCAAGGACAGAGAGCGATAAGCGACGAGGCAAAGCATGGGGCTGGCGCATGGGGGCGAACCTTCTGGGAGAGGAAAGTCGCTAAAAGCTAATCGATCTAATAAATCTAAAATAAATAATTTTTAGGAATTAGCTTAGTGTCAGCCAAAGGTTCGTCACCCATGCAAACCTGTAGCCGCTGCTGAGCCTGCGAAGCTGCGTACGAGGACGCAGCCTCGCAGGCCGGGAACGGCAGTCAGGATTTCAAGCTGATGGCCTGGGAGGCGGCGAGCATGGCGCGCAGCAGCACCGCGCAGCCGGCGGCCAAGTCGTCGGGATCGGCGTTCTCGATTTCGTTGTGGCTGATGCCGCCTTCGCAGGGCACGAAGATCATCCCCGCCGGGCCCAGTTCGGCAACGAAGATCGCGTCGTGCCCGGCGCCACTGACGATATCCATATGCGACAAGCCCAAGCCCTCGGCGGCGCCGCGTACGGCCTCGACGCACACCTTGTGGAAGTACAGGGGCGGGAAGTCGGCGGTCGGGGTCAGCTCGAAACTCAGGCCATGTTCCGCGCACGTGCGCTCGATCACCTGGCGCACCTCGGCGATCATCGAGTCCAGGCGCGCCGGCTCCAAGTGACGGAAGTCCAGGGTCATGCGCACCTCGCCGGGAATCACGTTGCGCGAGCCCGGGTAGGCCTGCAGGCAACCGACGGTGCCGCAAGCGTGGGGCTGATGGCCGAGGGCCGCGCGGTTGACCGCCGCCACCACCGCAGCGGCGCCAACCAGGGCGTCCTTGCGCAAATGCATCGGGGTCGGGCCGGCATGGGCCTCGACCCCGCGCAGCTTGAGGTCGAACCACTTCTGCCCGAGGGCGCCGAGCACCACGCCGATGGTCTTGCGCTCGTCTTCGAGAATCGGCCCCTGCTCGATGTGCGCCTCGAAATAGGCCCCCACCGGATGCCCGCTCACCGGCCGGCTGCCGGCATAACCGATGGCGTCCAGCGCCGTGCCGACGCTGATGCCCTCGGCGTCGGTCCTGGCCAGGGTGTCCTGCAGGGTGAACTTCTCGGCGAACACCCCGGAGCCCATCATGCACGGCGGGAAGCGCGAGCCTTCCTCGTTGGTCCACACCACCACTTCCAGGGGCGCTTCGGTTTCCAGCTTGAGGTCGTTGAGGGTGCGCAACACCTCAAGCCCCGCCAGCACGCCAAAGCAACCATCGAACTTGCCCCCGGTGGGCTGGGTGTCGATATGGCTGCCGGTCATCACCGGTGGCAACTGCGGATTGCGCCCGGGACGGCGGGCGAAGATGTTGCCGATGCCGTCCACGCTGACCGTGCACCCGGCCTCCTCGCACCAAGTGACGAACAGGTCGCGGGCCTGGCGGTCGAGGTCGGTCAGGGCCAGGCGGCAGACCCCGCCCTTGACCGTGGCGCCGAGCCGGGCGAGCTCCATGAGCGACTGCCACAGGCGGTCGCGGTTGATGTGCTGATGGCTGGATTGCAGAACGTCGACGGCAGCGTTCATGGTGATCTCCTCAGGCTTTTCGGGTTGTGGTGGACGAGGTTGGGCTCGTCGGAAATGCGCCGGTGGTAGATAGATCCCCATCGCGGGCAAGCCTCGCTCCTACAGGTATGTGCAATCTGTAGGAGCGAGCGCGCGGCGATGCGACTTGCCCACGATGCTCTCAATGCATCACACCGGCGTCTTGGCGCTCACGCCCTGCGGGCTGCGCAGGTTGCACAGGCCGTAGTAGATGAGCCCGCCCAGGGCCGAACCGGTGAACCAGCCGTAGCTGTAGAACCAGTTGAAGGCGCTGCTGCCCAGCGACATCAGGGTCAGCGCCACCGGGATGGCGAAGGCGATGAAGCCGTGCCAGTTCCACGCCGGGTACACGTCGTCGCGGTACAACCCGGCCAGGTCCAGGCGCTGCCTGCGGATGATGAAGTAGTCCACCACCATGATCCCGGCGATCGGCCCCAGGAGGCTGGAGTAGCCCAGCAGCCAGTTGGAATAAACGGTTTCCAGGCTGACGTCGGACACCAGCAGGCCGAGCTTCTTCAGCAGTTCGTGGCCCATCAGCGCCAGCCCCACCAGGCCGGTGAGGATCACCGCCGTGGTGCGGCCGATCAGCTTGGGCGCGATGTTCTGGAAGTCGTTGGTGGGCGAAACGATGTTGGCCGCGGTGTTGGTCGACAGCGTGGCGATGATGATCAGCGCCATGGCCACGGCCACCCAGCCCGGGCTCTGGATATGCCCGATCAGGCTCACCGGGTCGGAGACCGTGACCCCCACCAGCTTGGCCGAGGCCGCGGTCATCACCACTCCCAGGGCGGCGAACAGGAACATGGTCAGCGGCAGGCCGAAGATCTGCCCCAGCACCTGGTCCTTCTGGCTCTTGGCGTAGCGGCTGAAGTCCGGGATGTTCAGCGACAAGGTGGCCCAGAATCCGACCATGGCCGTCAGCCCGGCCATGAAGTAGCCGGTGACGCTGGCGCCCTCGGGACGCTTGGGCGGGATCGCCAGCAACTCACCGAGCGACACGCTGGGCAAGGCCCACAGCAGCAACCCGATGCCCACCGCCACCAACAGCGGCGCCGACAAGGTCTCCAGCCATTTGATCGATTCCGCACCGCGCAGTACCACCCACAGGTTGAGGGTCCAGAACAGCATGAAGCCGATCACCTCGCCGGTGCCGCCCAGGGCCTTCCAATCCGGAAAGATCGAGCCGAGGAACAGGTGGATGGCCAGGCCGCCGAACAGGGTCTGGATGCCGAACCAGCCACAGGCCACCAGGGCGCGGATCAGGCACGGCACGTTGGAGCCGATGATGCCGAACGACGAGCGCAGCAGCACCGGGAACGGAATGCCGTACTTGGTGCCGGCGAAGGCATTGAGGGTCAGGGGCAACAGCACCACGACATTGGCCAAGAGGATCGCCAGCAGCGCCTCGCCGACACTCAGGCCGAAGTAGGCAGTGAGCACCCCGCCCAGGGTGTAGGTCGGCACGCAGATCGACATGCCGATCCACAGCGCGGTGATGTGCCACTTGTTCCAGGTGCGTTCCTGGACCTTGGTCGGGGCGATGTCGTGGTTGTAACGGGGGCTGTCGAGCACGTCGCTGCCGGCGTCCAGCTCGTACAAGCCGGCGCGCTCGGTCACCTGGGATCTGATCTGTTGCATGGCCGCTCCACTGTTGTTCTGGTTATTGTGCTCATCGGCCAGCGATCCCTGGATCGGGCGCCGGACGATGGCCGGAGAACTGACGACTTCCACCCTCCGGCGTGACGATCCGTGGCGGCACTCAATAAGTGTGCCGGTGAGCCCAGGTTCGTGACCGACCCGTTGATGGAATCCATGTAAGCAACTGATGTAACTCAGCTTTATTCAAATAACTTTCAGGTCTCAGGTTAGTTGCCAGGCCACTCAGGCAAGGTAGCTGGCAAGTTGCCACTTAGATCAAGACCCAAATAGGTACACCGCACTTTCAGCAACGATATCCGATTCGTTCTCGTACCTCTTCAAGCCGCTGATAGGACATGGAAAATCTCGACTATTTTTCGATCCTGTCAAGTGCGTCAAAATGGTGAACGCCTGCACGATTTCTGGGATTTATATTTTTTATCGTTAAATTTCAATTAGTTACATTCAATATAAGCTTATAAAAAATATTCTTGATGTTTCCTTGAAGTGAGACTAGCGTTTAATCCTGACACCACTGACAGGATTGTTTAGTTGTCAGTGCGTTCAATAAAAAGTTAGAACCGGCAAGCAGTCGGTCATGCCTGCGAGGAACTCGGAATGTCTCTGTTGATCCGTGGCGCCACCGTTATTACCCATGATGAAAGTTATAAAGCCGATGTCTTGTGCGCAGAGGGCCTGATTAGAGCCATCGGCACTCACCTGGACATTCCCGCAGGCTGCGAAGTGCTCGACGGCAGCGGCCAGTACCTGATGCCCGGCGGCATCGATCCCCACACCCATATGCAACTGCCCTTCATGGGCACCGTGGCCAGCGAGGACTTCTTCAGCGGGACGGCGGCGGGCCTGGCCGGCGGCACCACCTCGATCATCGACTTCGTGATTCCCAACCCGCAGCAATCGCTGCTGGAGGCCTTCCACCAGTGGCGCGGCTGGGCCGAGAAATCGGCCAGCGACTACGGCTTCCACGTGGCCGTGACCTGGTGGAGCGAGCAGGTGCGCGAGGAAATGGCCGAGTTGGTGCGGCATCACGGGGTCAACAGCTTCAAGCATTTCATGGCCTACAAGAACGCCATCATGGCCGCCGACGACACCCTGGTGGCCAGCTTCGAGCGCTGCCTGGAACTGGGCGCGGTGCCCACGGTGCACGCCGAGAACGGCGAGCTGGTGTATCACCTGCAGCGCAAGCTGCTGGCCCAGGGCATCACCGGGCCGGAAGCCCATCCACTGTCGCGACCATCCCAGGTGGAGGGCGAAGCCGCCAGCCGGGCGATCCGCATCGCCCAGACCCTGGGCACGCCGCTGTACCTGGTGCACGTGTCCACCCGCGAGGCCCTGGACGAAATCACCTATGCCCGGGCCCAAGGCCAGCCGGTCTACGGCGAGGTGCTGGCCGGGCACCTGCTGCTGGACGACAGCGTGTACCGCGACCCGGACTGGCAGACCGCCGCCGGCTACGTGATGAGCCCGCCCTTTCGCCCGCGCGGCCACCAGGAGGCGCTGTGGCATGGCCTGCAATCGGGCAACCTGCACACCACCGCCACCGACCATTGCTGCTTCTGCGCCGAGCAGAAGGCCGCCGGGCGCGAGGACTTCAGCAAGATCCCCAACGGCACCGCCGGCATCGAGGACCGCATGGCCGTGCTGTGGCACGAAGGGGTCAACAGCGGGCGCCTGTCGATGCAGGAGTTCGTCGCCCTGACTTCCACCAACACCGCCAAGATCTTCAACCTCTACCCGCGCAAGGGGGCGATCCGCGTCGGCGCCGATGCCGACCTGGTGCTGTGGGACCCGGCCGGCACCCGGACCATTTCCGCCAAGACCCACCACCAGCAGGTGGACTTCAACATCTTCGAAGGCAAGACCGTGCGTGGCATCCCCAGCCACACCATCAGCCAGGGCCGGCTGGTGTGGGCCGACGGCGACCTGCGGGCCGAGCGCGGCGCCGGGCGCTACGTCGAGCGCCCGCCCTACCCGACGGTGTTCGACCTGCTGAACAAGCGCGCCGAAGCCCACAAGCCGACCGCCGTAAAACGCTGAACCTGTAGCCGCTGCCGAGCCTTGGCGAGGCTGCGATCGGGTTGGGCGGCACTCCGACGAAGCGCGCCCTAACCCGGCTATCGCGTTCTCCCTGGCGCACCGCAAGCGCAGGTTTTGCGGCAACTGCGTTGCCGATCGCAGCCTCGCTGGGGCTACAGAAACAGCAGCGAATCAGAGGTCAGCGCGATAACCGCTCCATCGCTGAAAAACAATGCCCATCAGAGGCATTCGATAAAAAACCTGAGGCCAGAACCGTGATCCAGACCCTGAACCACTTGCCCCGTCCGACCCTGGACGGCGCCACCCTCGCCGAGCATTTCAGCGACCTGGCGCCACCCCTGACCCCACGCCAGGCGCAGCTGGAAGCTTCGCGCTGCCTGTACTGCTACGACGCGCCCTGCGTCAACGCCTGCCCCAGCGAGATCGACATCCCTTCGTTCATCCGCCACATCCACACCGACAACGTCCAGGGCGCGGCACAGAAGATCCTCGCGGCGAATATCCTCGGCGGCAGCTGCGCCCGGGTCTGCCCCACCGAGGTCCTGTGCCAGCAGGCTTGCGTGCGCAACAACGCCCAGGAATGCGCGCCGGTGCTGATCGGCCAACTGCAGCGCTACGCCCTGGACAACGCGCAGTTCAGCCAGCATCCGTTCCAGCGCGCCGCCGCCACCGGCAAGCGTATCGCCGTGGTCGGCGCCGGCCCGGCCGGGCTGTCCTGCGCCCACCGCAGCGCCTTGCACGGCCATGAGGTGGTGATCTTCGAGGCCCGGGAAAAAGCCGGGGGCCTCAACGAATACGGGATCGCCAAGTACAAGCTGGTGGACGATTTCGCCCAGCGCGAACTGGAGTTCCTGCTCGACGTCGGCGGCATCGAGATCCGCCATGGCCAGGTACTGGGCGACAACTTGAGCCTGAGCGAACTGCACCAAGAGTTCGATGCGGTATTCCTCGGCCTGGGCCTGGCGGCCAGCAAGCGCCTGGGCCTGGAGCACGAGGACGCCCCGGGGCTGCTGGCGGCCACCGACTACATCCGCGAGCTGCGCCAGGCTGACGACCTTGGCCAGTTGCCCCTGGCCGAGCGCTGCATCGTCATCGGCGCCGGCAATACCGCCATCGACATGGCGGTGCAGATGGCCCGCCTCGGCGCCCGCGACGTCAACCTGGTGTACCGCCGTGGCGCCGCCGACATGGGCGCCACCGACCATGAGCAGGACATCGCCAAGGCCAACCAGGTGCGGTTGCTGACCTGGGCCGCTCCCGAACAGGTATTGCTGGACGACCAGGGCCGGGTGCGCGGCATGCGCTTTGCCCGGACCCAACTGGTGGAGGGCCGCCTGCACACCACCGGCGAAACCTTCGAACTGGCCGCCGACGCGATCTTCAAGGCCATCGGCCAGGCGTTCGACAGCACCAGCCTGGACGATCCGCTGGCCCGGGAGCTCAAGCGCAGCGGCGATCGCATCGCCGTGGACGAGCAACTGCGCACCAGCATTCCCGGGGTCTACGCCGGTGGCGACTGCACCAGCCTCGGCCAGGACCTCACCGTCCAGGCCGTGCAGCACGGCAAGCTGGCCGCCGAGGCCATGCATGCCCAACTCATGCTCAACGTGGAGGCTGCGTGATGGCCGATCTGTCGATTGTGTTCGCAGGAATCAAGGCGCCCAACCCGTTCTGGCTGGCCTCCGCGCCGCCCACCGACAAGGCCTACAACGTGGTCCGCGCCTTCGAGGCGGGCTGGGGCGGCGTGGTCTGGAAAACCCTCGGCGAAGACCCGGCGGCGGTCAATGTGTCGTCGCGCTACTCGGCGCATTTCGGCGCCAACCGCGAGGTGCTGGGGATCAACAACATCGAGCTGATCACCGACCGTTCCCTGGAGATCAACCTCAGGGAAATCACCCAGGTGAAGAAGGACTGGCCGGACCGGGCGCTGATCGTCTCGCTGATGGTGCCTTGCGTCGAGGATTCGTGGAAATACATCCTGCCGCTGGTGGAGGCCACCGGCGCCGATGGCATCGAGCTGAACTTCGGTTGCCCCCACGGCATGCCGGAACGCGGCATGGGCGCGGCGGTGGGCCAGGTGCCGGAGTACGTCGAGCAGGTGACCCGCTGGTGCAAGACGTACTGCTCGCTGCCGGTGATCGTCAAGCTGACGCCGAACATCACCGACATCCGCCAGTCGGCCCGCGCCGCCCATCGTGGCGGGGCCGATGCGGTGTCGTTGATCAACACCATCAACTCCATCACCAGCGTCGACCTGGAGCGCATGGTGGCCCACCCGATGGTGGGCAGCCAGAGCACCCACGGTGGCTACTGCGGCTCGGCGGTCAAGCCGATCGCCCTGAACATGGTGGCCGAGATCGCCCGTGACCCGCAGACCCGTGGCTTGCCGATCTGCGGCATCGGTGGTATCGGCAGCTGGCGCGATGCCGCGGAATTCGTGGCCCTGGGCTGCGGCGCGGTGCAGGTGTGCACGGCGGCGATGCTGCATGGCTTTCGTATCGTCGAAGAGATGCAGGATGGCCTTTCGCGGTGGATGGACAGCCAGGGCTACCACAGCCTGCAGGACTTCTCCGGGCGGGCGGTGGGCAACACCACGGACTGGAAGTACCTGGATATCAACTACCAGGTGATCGCGAAAATTGACCAGCAGGCGTGCATCGGTTGCGGTCGTTGCCATATAGCCTGCGAAGACACTTCGCACCAGGCCATCGCCAGCCTCAGGCAAGCGGACGGCACCCATAAATATGAGGTGATCGGCAACGAATGCGTGGGTTGCAACCTGTGCCAGATCACCTGCCCGGTGCAGGATTGCATCGAGATGGTGCCGCAACAGACCGGCAAGCCGTTCCTCGACTGGCTGCATGACCCCCGCAACCCTCACCGCGAGACCACGCAAGCAGCTACAAGCGGCAAGTTTTAAGCAGCAAGTCGCAAGCTTCAAGCTCCTAGCTTGAAGCTTGCTTTCACTTGCCGCTTGCCGCTGCGTCTACGGTTCGAGGCCGATGCCGCGCAGGATCACGCTGGTGACGGTCTGCACCGCCCGTTCGAACTGCAGATCCGACAGCGGCTGGTGGTCGTTGAGGATGTTCACCTGGTGGTCGAAGTCGGCGTAGTGCTGGGTCGTGGCCCAGATCAGGTACAGCAGCGCCGAGGGTTCCACCGCAAGGATCCGCCCGTCCTCGACCCACTGGCGGATCTTGGCTTCCTTCATCTTCGCCCAGTCGTACAGGCTCTCGTCCAACGCGGTGCCCAGGCTTGGCGCGCCATGCATGATCTCGTTGGCCCAGACCTTGGAACCGTGGGGGCGGCTGCGCGAATGCTGCATCTTGGCGCGGATGTAGCTGCTGAGCACCACCCGCGGGTCGTCGAACATCTCGAAGCACAGGGCGTCCTGCTTCCACACTTCCAGCAGGTCCAGCAGCACCGCGCTGTAGAGCTCGTGCTTGGTGCTGAAGTAGTAATGCAGGTTGGAACGCGGCAGTTGTACCTCTTCGGCGATGTCGGCCATGGCGGTGCCGGCGTAGCCCTTTTCGGCGAAGACTTTCTCGGCCCCCAGGAGGATCTTTTCCACGTTGTTGCGACGAATCTCGATCTTGTGATTGCCCATGAGGGCTCCTACGAAAACAGTCTGCGGCAAGACTAGCACCCTGCTAGGAGCACTTCTAACTCAAGCACTGCCGAGAAAACCGGCTTGCTTGCCCGCTAGAAACAACACAGATCACCGGTGCCAGTGCCATGCCTGCATAAACGTGGCGACTGATTCATGGGAACCACACCCAGCTCGCCTTTTCATGTTAAATCACGCCCTGGCGCAGCCCACCCGTACCCTGGGCCGAGGAGACGACTCGCCGCCCAGCGATTGACGCGACAACGCTTTGCCCCAACAGGCAGGGAGCATCCTTACGGCTTACGGAGACCTCATGGACGAATTCAAGCGCTTCAATTTCAATTTGAGTTTCGACAGGCAGAAAATCGCTCAAGTCCCGGAGCACCTCCAGATCCAGAGAAGCCTTGGTTTCTTGCGCAAGATCGGCAGGATCGACCCCATCCTCAAGCACTGGTTCTTGTGCGCTGACAGCCGCAACAAGGGCCTGGAGCATGAGGTGCTGCTCGACGAAGCCAGTTTTGTCCGCGAAGTGCAGTCCTGGAAGGATGAGGACTTCGCCATCAATGATATGAGCTTTGTGCTCTGGAACGGGATATCCGACCCGCTCAAAGGCGGGCTTTCACTCAAGTACCACGCAAGGAACAGAGGTTCGCTGCCCACGGGCCTCGAGTTTTCCGATGCCGGGACCTTGGTCCGCTGCCTGCAAAATCCACGGCAAGGCTTGGTGGATCTGATCAGCACGGCGCTTGAGTTCTGGCCGGAGATCGCCTGGGGCGTGGTGGCCCCCAACGCTTACTACCGCCGGCAACGAACCTTCGCAGACAGGCAAACCATCGGCTGGATCGGCTACTGCCCCCAGCCCTTGTCGGCGCAGGACTTCCCCCAGGTGGATGAACTGCGCCCAACCTCGACCCAAGGCAGCATCATCGTGACGTGCCCCGGGGTCATGGATGAAGGCAACGCACAACACCTAACGAAAACCGCAACGACCGACGCCAAGCTGGTCGAGCTGGGGCTCTTGCCCATGCGGCATTAAAGATGCCGTCGGGGTTTCGCTGGCCGGCCTGTTTGGGTAGGATCGGCCTCCCGCTCATTTGCAGCCGTCACTGCAGTGCTCCGTCCAAGCGTTGATTCGCGACACGGGCATACAGGTCTCTGCCCAAATGCCGGCCCTACCCTACCGCCGGCCATCTAATCAGTTACCAAGATGGATCATCCCCATGAAGATTCGCCCTCGCGTCGCTGCGGACGACGCCTTGCTTACCGCGCTCTGGGAGCGTTCGGTACGCGCCACCCATGACTTCATCAGCGAAGACGACATCCAGCGCCTCTACCCGCTGATACGTGACAGCTACCTGCCGGCCCTGCAAGTGCTGGTCTGGGAGAACCCCGATGCCACGCCCGGCGGCTTCATCGCCATTGGCGACGACACCGTGCAAATGCTGTTCATCGAACCGGCCCAGCGTGGCCAGGGCATCGGCCGCCAGTTGCTGGATCAGGTCCGGCAGCCGGGCCTGAAGGTCGATGTCAACGAGCAGAACCCCCAGGCCCACGGTTTCTACCGGCACTACGGGTTCGTCGACTACGGTCGCTCGCAAACCGATGGCGAAGGCAAGCCGTACCCCATCATCCACATGCAGTTGCAAGACGCTTGAACCAAACCGGTGCCCCAGCGGCGCCGGCTCCCTGGCTTTTCTAGAGGTAACCTGCCATGTCGTTGAAAACACTCTGCACCACCTCCGCCCTTCTCGCCTGCCTGCTGGCCACCGGCTCGGCGCTGGCCCACGCCCACCTGGAAATCACCACGCCCGCCGCCGACAGCAGCGCCAGCGCCCCCAGCGAACTGCGCCTGGAATTCAGCGAGGGCGTGGAAGCGGCCTTCACCAAGGTCGAGCTGAGCAAGGACGGCACCCCCGTCGCGCTCAAGGGCCTGGCCACCGAAGGCGCGGACAAGAAGACCCTAGTCGTCACCCCCGCCAGCGCTCCGCTGCCGGCCGGCAGCTACAAGGTGCAATGGCACGCCGTGTCGGTGGACACCCACAAGAGCGAAGGCAGCTACAGCTTCAAGGTGAGCCCGTAACCCGTGGCGTCATGGCTGGTGCTGTGCCGCTTCGTGCATTTCGCCGCGATCCTGACCCTGGTCGGGGCCTGGGGCTTGCGCCCGCTGCTGCTGGGCCGAGGCCATGAAGTCGTGCAGCGGCAGCTGGACCGCGTGGCTCGCGGGCTGACCCTGGTCGGGCTTGGCAGCGGCCTGGCCTGGTTGCTGCTGATCAGCGCCAGCATGGCCGGTTCCTGGTCCGCCGCCCTGGACCCGGCGACGTTATGGCTGGTACTGGGCAAGACGTTCTTCGGCCAGGTCTGGACCTGGCACCTGGCGCTCAACCTGGTGTTGCTGGGCCTGCTGCTGACACCCCTGGGCCGTTCCCTGCCGCTGCGCCTGGGGCTGGCCGCCCTGCTCCTGGGCACCCTGGCCCCGGTGGGCCACGGCGCCATGTTCGATGGCCTCAAGGGGCAATTGCTGATTCTCAACCAGATCGTCCACCTGGGCTGCGTCGGCCTGTGGCTGGGCGGTTTGCTGGTATTGCTGATGGTCCTGCGCCAACCGCAGGCGTCCCTGGAGCCGCTGTTGCGGCGCTTCAGCGGCGTGGGCTACGTGCTGGTGGCGGGCCTGCTGGCCAGCGGCCTGGTCAACGTACGGATGCTCACTGGCCAATGGTGGCCGACTCCGCTGTTCAGCGGTTTCGCCCTGGTGCTGTTGGTGAAAGCCCTGCTGGTGGCCGGCATGCTGGCCCTGGCCCTGTTCAATCGCTTGCGCACCCGGGGCTGCGACCAGCGCCTGGACAGCCTGCGCCGCAGCGTGGGCCTGGAGTGGTTGCTGGGCATCGCCGCCGTGGCGGCCGTCGCCTTGCTAGGCACCCTACCGCCGCTGCAAGCCTGAACCGCCTTTGTAGCCGCTGCCCAGCGCCGGCGGCGACCGGAACGCAGCGCCCGCAAGAGCAAGCACCGCGCTCATCCAGAAAATACTCATCGGCCGGTTTGGCGAGGACTGCACCCTCGTGCGCAGCCTCGCGGGCTCGACAGCGGCTACCGGGTTTGCCAATTTTTGCTACCAGGCGTGGTGTCATCGGCGCTAGGTTGAGAAACCTTCTGCAGCGCCATGGGTGACGGCATGAACGATGAACCCGGTGTAGAGCAAGCGGTGCAGGTATGCAGCCATTCGACCAGTGATATCGATGAGTTGGCCTCCAGCGTCTGCGGCTGGGATCAGCGCTATGACCAACTCAGTCCTGGCCGTTACCACGGCAGCCTCACCGAATGCTGGATCGACGATATCCAGGTCATCCGCGAGCGCTCCAACCTCTGCCTGCACCAGATGGGCTACTCCTGGAGCGGTGCGCGGGTGTTCGGCATTCCCATGGTACAGTCCGGCGCGGCGCGCTTCGGCACCCAAGTCATCGAAGCCGCTGCGCCGGTCACTCTCGGACCAGGGCAGGAGCTGGACTATCGCACCCCGCCTACCCTCGACGTGATATCCATTGTGCTGAGCGCCGAAAAACTCTCGCAGCTGTCGCTCGCCCTCGACGGTTTCGACCTGGAGTCCGTCCTGGGCGGCAGCCATTGCCTGGCCAGCAACGCCCCCAGGCTCATGGAACTGCGCGCCTTGCTGCAAGCGCTGGCGCGGGTGTTCGAATTTGCCCCCGAACTGCTCGCCTACCCCGCCGTGCGCAAGGGCCTGCGCCATACATTGGTGACATCGTTGCTAGAAGCCTTCTCGCATCAGGACAACCGCTACGAGGGCAATCAACGGACACTCCAGCACAAGCTCATCGTCGAACGCGCCAAGCGATACATCCTCGAATCGCCCCAGGAACCGCCGACCATCGCCGAGCTGTGCGCCATGATCGGCGTGAGCCGGCGCACCCTGCAGACGTGCTTCCAGGAAATCATGGGCACCAATCCCGTCCACTACCTGCGTGCAGTGCGCTTGAACCAGGTACGCCGCGCGCTGCGGCAAAGTACGACACACAAGCCCAAGGTCCAGGACATCGCCTGCACCTGGGGATTCTGGCATCTGAGCAGCTTCACCGCGGACTACAAGCGGATGTTCGGCGAGCTGCCCTCGCAGACCCTGCACCGGCCGCGCTGAGCCCCACAGGACGATAGCGAACGTCCCGAGACAGGGCCATTGCCAGGCGCGCGCAAACTTGCCGATATCCGCTAACGCTCACCGATGCTCCATTTCATGATGGGAAGCGTTTGCAGTGCAGGCTTGGGCGCACCCTGGAACCTGCGGGTCCATGAGCGCCTCCAGCACCGCCCATGAAAATAACAAGGGGGCTTGCATGAATGCCGCCAATGAGTTTGTACGCAAGGACTACCTGACCCAAGTGGCGCGCATGGCTCTGCCGCGCTGGAACATCGCCCAGGACGCACAGTTGCATCTGCTCAGCCTGTCGGAGAACGCCATGTTCCTGGTGAGCTGCGACCATCGCCGCTGGGTGCTGCGGGTACATCGCCAGGGTTACCACAGCCTGGCTGCGGTCCGTTCCGAACTGGCCTGGATGCGCGCGCTGCGCGACGACGCTGGGATCGAAACGCCGATCGCCGTCTCCGGTACCGATCGCCAGTTGGTGCAGCAGGTGATGCTCGAGCCCGAGACAACGCCGAGGATGCTGGTGCTGTTCGACTTCATCCCGGGTTCCGCGCCCGAGCCGGACAACCTGCTCGACGCCTTCGGACAATTGGGAAGCATCACCGCGCGCATGCACCGGCACTCACGCCAATGGCAACGCCCGGCTTTTTTCCAACGCCAGGTCTGGGATTACCAGGGCGCTTTCGGCGATGCGCCGATCTGGGGCCACTGGCGCGCGGGGTTCAGCCCGCATGCACCAGGACTGGAGATCCTCGAGCAAGCCGAGCACCTGATGTGCCAGCACCTGGAGCGGTACGGCAAGGCTCCTGACCGCTTCGGCCTGATCCATACCGACTTTCGCCTGTCGAACCTGCTGGTCGACCAAGGCCGAGCCCGGGTCCTGGACTTCGATGACAGCGGCTTTGGCTGGTACCTGTACGACCTCGCTTCCTCGGTGACCTTTCTCGAGAACCATCCGGATATCGGGAAGATCATCGCAGCCTGGATCGACGGTTATCGCCAGGTCCAGACACTGGGCGAGGAACATCTGGCGCTGATCCCGACCCTGATGATGTTCCGCACGCTAGTCGTCCTGGGTTGGGCCGGCTCGCATCCTTGCACCGACCTCGCCCTGGAAATGCATGGGAGGTACAGCGCCAGCGCCGTCGAATTCGCCAGCAGATACCTCGCGGGGCGAGCCCTGCGCGGAATCTGACAACCCCGTTGCGTGCATCGCAGGAGATCACCATGACCGACGCCCCCGACCTGCTGGACCGCCGCCGCAAGACCATGGGCGCCGCGCCGCTGTTCTACGACGAGCCCCTGCATCTGGTCAGGGGACAAGGCGTGCACCTCTATGGGCAAGATGGCCGGCGCTACCTGGACTGCTACAACAATGTCCAGGTGGTCGGGCATTGCCACCCCAGGGTCAACGAAGCCATCGCCCGGCAGAACGACACCCTCAATGTCCATAGCCGCTACCTGACCCAGGGCATAGTCGACTACTCGCAGCGGCTGCTGGAGACCTTCGCCAACGGTCTTGACCAGGTGCTCTATACCTGCTCGGGCTCGGAAGCCAACGACCAGGCCCTGCGCATCGCCCGCACGCGTGGTTCGGGCCGAGGCATCATCTGCAGCAGCCATGCCTACCACGGCAACACGGCAGCGGTGGAGCAGGTCTCGCCCCTGATACACCGCAACCGGCACTGCTTCGATGAAGTCAGGAGCGTCCCCTTCCCGCAGATCTACCGGCCGCTGGGCGGGCTGGTGGGCGAAGCGCTGATCCAGGCCTACCTGGCGCAGATCGAGGATGAGATCGAGAGTTTCGACACGACGGGCGTGGGCCTGGCCGGCATGATCTTCTGTCCGATCTTCGCCAACGAGGGCCTGCCACGGATCCCGGCCACCTTGCTCGAACGTGCATGCGCCCTGGTCCGCGATGCGGGCGGCCTGGTCATCATCGATGAGGTCCAGGCGGGTTTCGGTCGCACCGGCAGCATGTGGGGCCACCAGGCCATGGGCATCACCGCCGATATCGTCACCCTGGGCAAACCCATGGGCAACGGCTATCCAGTGGCGGCTGTGGTCAGCCGGAGTGAACTGCTGGATGGCTTTCGCGACAAGACGTTCTATTTCAATACTTTCGCCGCCTCGCCGACAGCGGCAGCCGCGGCGATGGCAGTCCTGGATGTGATCGAAGACGAAGGGCTGATGGACAACGCACGCACCGTTGGCGCGCTGGTGCGCCGGGGGTTGGCCGAGCTTGCGGCAAAGCATGCGTTGATCGGTGATATCCGCGGCAAGGGATTATGGGTCGGCCTGGAACTGGTATCGGACCATGCCAGCCGGGAACCCGCCACTTGGGAGACCGGGCAATTGGTGGAGGCCCTCAGGCAACGGGGCATCCTGGTCAACCGGATCGGGCCGTTCGGCAATGTCTTGAAGATACGTCCGCCCCTGGTCTTCAAGACGGAACATGCCCAGGAGTTGCTGGCAGCCATCGAACAGAGCCTTGAGGTCCTTGAGGGCTCTGGCCAGGAACGCAAAGACGCCCTGTAGCGGCTATCGAGCGCCAGCGAGGCGGCGACCAGACGTGCAGCGCCCGCCAGAACGGGATCTTGCGAGGACTGCGTCCTCGGACGCAGCCTCGCAGGCTCGACAGCAGCTACAGAGGGCGGCGCTGGCGCAGGTAATCGAGCACTGCGGCCTGGTCGCCCACGAACTCGATCCGGGCGCCCTTGCTCTCGCGCTGGAAGGCGTACATCGGGTCGTAGTATTCGCTGAGCAGGCCCTGGATCCAGCCCCGGTGCAACTCCACCACGCCGCTGCGCTCCTGTTCGGCCAGGGCCTCCTGCATCAGCGCCAGCAACCGCTGGTGGCGCTCGCCGCCCAGGCGCTTGTGGATCTTGTTCAGGCTTTCCAGCAGGCGCTGGGCGAACAGCGCGAAACCCGGCTCGCCATGCACGGCCACGAACTCGGCGCACAGGTCCACCACGTAGTCCTGGAGAATCCGCTGCACCCGCTGGTCCAGGCGGTCCTCCAGCCAGATCATCGGCGCTAGCTGCATGCCCTGGTGCAGCGGCAGCGGCAACGCACAGCTGCCGATCATGCGGTTCTCGTCCTCGACGACGAAGCCCTGCACGCCACGCTCACGCTTCTTCAGCAGGTCCACCGCCAGGCGGTTCTCGAAGTCGATGTTGCTCGGCTGCCCGGTGGCGCGCCGGCCGAAACTGGAACCCCGGTGATTGGCATGGCCTTCCAGATCGAGGGCGTTGTCCAACTGCCCCAGAACCTGGGTCTTGCCGGTGCCGGTCATGCCTCCCAGCAGCACGAAGTCGCACTGCTGCATGGCCTGCTCCACGGTGTCCAGGAGAAAGGTCCGCATGGCCTTGTAGCCACCGCCCACCCGTGGGTAGTCGATGCCGGCCTCGTCGCGCAGCCACTGCTGGACGATCTGCGAACGCAAGCCGCCACGGAAGCAGTAGAGCAAGCCATCGGGATGGGCCCGGGCGAAATCGGCCCAGGCCTGGATACGTTCGGCCTTGATCGCCCCGGACACCAATTGGTGCCCGAGGACGATCGCCGCCTGCTGGCCCTGCTGCTTGTAGCAGGTGCCGACCCGCTGGCGCTCCTGGTCGGTCATCAGCGGCAGGTTGAGCACCCCGGGAAAGGCGCCCTTGGTGAATTCGATCGGCGCACGGGTGTCCATCATCGGCCGGTCGTTGAGGAATATCTCGCGGTAATCGGTGTAGTCCAGGGACATCAGCACACCTCGACCGCGTGACTCTGTCGCTCCAACAGCTCGCCGATAGGCGCCAGTTCCAGGCCCAACTGCGCCGCCAGGGCAAGGAATTCGGCATTGCCTTCAGGCGTCACCGCCACCAGCAGGCCGCCGCTGGTCTGCGGATCGCACAGCACCCGCTTGTGCAGCTCCTGCACCCGCCCGACCTTGTCGGCGTAGCTGCTGTAGTTGCGCAGGGTGCCACCGGGCACGCAGCCCTGGTCCAGGTAGTACTCCACCCCGGGCAGGCGCGGCACCCGGTCATAGTGGATACGCGCGGTCAGGCCACTGCCATCGGCCATCTCCACCAGGTGCCCGAGCAGGCCGAAGCCGGTGACGTCGGTCATTGCGGTAACCGCCTCGAGCTTGCCGAAATGGCTGCCGGGCTTGTTCAAGGTGCACATCCAGTCCCGGGCCAGGCCAACGTCGGCATCGCGCAGCTTGCCCTTCTTCTCGGCGGTGGTGAGCACGCCGATCCCCAGGGGCTTGGTCAGGTACAGCAGGCAGCCGGCGGTGGCGGTGTCGTTGCGCTTCATGAAGCGTTTTTCCACCAGGCCGGTCACCGCCAGGCCGAAGATCGGCTCCGGGGCATCGATGGAGTGCCCGCCTGCCAGGGGAATGCCCGCCGCGTCGCACACCGAGCGCCCGCCGCGGATCACTTCACGGGCGACTTCCGGGGCCAGCACGTTCACCGGCCAGCCCAGGATGGCGATGGCCATCAAGGGATCGCCGCCCATGGCGTAGATATCGCTGATGGCGTTGGTGGCGGCAATCCGCCCGAAATCGAAGGGATCATCGACGATGGGCATGAAGAAGTCGGTGGTGGAAACCACCCCACGTTCACCGTCGATGGCGTAGACCGCCGCATCATCGCGCGAAGCGTTGCCGACCCACAGCTTGGGATCGAGGTTCTGAGCCCCGCTGCCGGCCAGGATGACCTCCAGGACCTGGGGGGAAATCTTGCAACCACAACCGGCTCCGTGGCTGTACTGGGTCAGGCGAATCGGCTCGCTCATGGGGCACCTCGTCAAGTCTGGGACGGGGATTCTAGCAGAGCCCTCACGCCCCTGGTCGCGGCGTCCCCTGGTGGAACAGCATCTGCCAGCGCCCTTCGCGGCAGCGCCACAGCGAGCTGCGCCAGGCACTGCAGGCGGCCCGCCCGGGCGCTGCGGCGTTATGGCACAGGTAGGTGGCCTGGGCCAGGTCGGCTGCCAGCCGCTGCACGGTATGCAAGAATCCCGGGCTTTGGTTAGGCTTGCAGCACCCTGCCCGGGCCTGATTGCCCCACTACACACAAAAGCGCCACCCCAGGCCACCTCTGGCCGGGTAAGGCGCTGACGGAGCCACCATGAAGTTCAGCACCCAGTCCATCGCCCGCAAGCTCAAGTTCCACCAATTGGTGGTCTTCGAACAAGTGTTGCAAAGCGGCTCGCTGGTCCGCGCCTCCCAGGCCCTGAACCTCACCCAACCGGCGGTGACCAAGATCATCCATGAGCTGGAATCCTACTTCGAGGCGCCGTTGTTGATTCGCAGCAATCGCGGCGTGACTGCGACCGAACTGGGACACGTGGTGGTGCAGCGCGCCAAGTCCTTGCTGGCGGAATTGCGGGCCCTGACCGACGAGGTCAACGCCTTCCAGGAAGGCACCTCGGGCCAAGTGATGGTCGGCACCCTGATCTCGGCCTCCACCTCGTTGCTGCCCCGGGCCATTCAATTGCTCAAGCAACAAGCCCCTGGCGTGCTGGTATCGCTGCGGGTGGGGCAAATGGATCAATTGTTCCCGGCGCTCGCGGTAGGTGATGTCGACCTGGTGGTAGGCCGGGTCCCAGACGATTGGCAATGGCGCAGCGAAGCCCTGGAAGTCGAAGTGTTGTACCGCGAGGACCTGAGCATCGTCGCCGGTGCCCGGCACCCGATGCATCGCCAGGCGCCGGTCAGCCTCCAGCAATTGCACGCTTACCCCTGGGTGCTACCGACTCGCGACTCACTGCTACGCCGCACCTGTGATCGATTGTTTGCCGATAACGGACTGCCGACACCGGACAACGTCGCCGAATCGCTGTCGATCCTGACCAACATCACCCTGATGCAGGATCAGCGCACCGTGGCACTGATGCCATTCGAAGCCTCCCGACAATTCATCCAGGCCGGCATGCTCAAGGCCTTCGACCTGGGAACCGCGCTGCAATTCGGCGACATCGGCTGCTTCAGCTCCGCCCAGCGCAAGCTGGGACCCGCCGCCCGCTTGTTTCGCCAATGCCTGGATCAGGCCCGAAACGAATCCATCACCGAAGAGCACCCAGCCTGACCCAGTATTCCAAATACTAATACCCAATCATTTAATATTGATTATTCACTAATACCAGGTCTTCCTACACTCGCCCCGAAACCCACGTTTCGGAGGCTCAAGTGTCCACTCCCCTGCTGCGTCATTTCATCGACGGCGAGTTTGTCGCCAGCACCAAGACCTTTGCCAATATCTCCCCTGTAGACGGTCGCTTGCTGGGGCAGGTCTGCGAGGCCGACCGGCCCCTGGTCGAACGCGCGGTAGCCGCGGCCAAGGCTGCGCAATCAGGCCCCTGGGCACACTACAGCCCCAGCCAGCGCGCCGATCTGTTACTAGACATCGCCAACGGTATCCAGCGCCGCTTCGAGGCATTCGTCGCGGCCGAAGTCGCCGACACCGGGCGCCCGGTGCAACAGGCCCGGACCCTGGACGTGGCCCGCGCAGTACAGAACTTTCGCACCTTCGCCGAACTGCTGCGCCAGTCCGGTAGCGAACTCTTCGAAATGCGCAGCGCCGATGGCAACGACGTCTTCAGCTATAGCGTGCGCAAGCCCCATGGCGTGGTAGCGATCATTTCCCCCTGGAACCTGCCGCTGTTGCTGCTGACCTGGAAAGTCGCCCCGGCCCTGGCCTGCGGCAACTCGGTGGTGATCAAGCCTTCGGAAGAAACCCCATCCACGGCCACCTTGCTGGCCGAGGTGATGCAGGAGGCCGGAGTACCGGCCGGGGCCTTCAACCTGGTACACGGCTTCGGCCCGAACTCGGCCGGAGAATTCCTCACCACCCACCCAGACGTCGACGCGATCACCTTCACCGGCGAATCGCGCACCGGTGCCACCATCATGAAAGCCGCCGCCGAGGGCGTGCGCGAGGTGTCCTTCGAACTGGGAGGCAAGAACGCCGCAGTGGTGTTCGCCGACTGCGATTTCGACGCCGCGGTCGCCGGAGTGTTGCGCTCCAGCTTCACCAACTCCGGCCAGGTGTGCCTGTGCTCGGAGCGGGTCTACGTCGAGCGGCCGATCTATGAACGCTTCGTCGCCGCCCTCAAGGCTGGGGCCGAACAGTTGAAGATCGGTTATCCCGACGAAGACGGGGTGAACATGGGTTCGCTGATTTCCCACAAGCACCGGGACAAGGTCCTGGACTACTTCCAACTGGCCCTGGAAGAGGGCGCGACCCTGGTCAGCGGCGGCGCTGTTCCACAATTCGGCGATGCCCGGGACCAGGGCGCCTACGTCCAGCCCACCCTCTGGACCGACCTGCCGGATCACGCTCGCTGCCTGCGTGAAGAGATATTCGGCCCGGTCTGTCACATCGCCCCGTTCGACAGCGAGGAAGAAGTGCTGCGCCGGGTCAACGATTCGGCCTACGGCCTGGCCACGGCTCTCTGGACCCGCGACCTGAAGCGCGCCCACCAGCTGTCACGGCGTTTCCGCGTCGGCATGGTATGGGTCAACACCTGGTTCCTGCGCGATCTGCGCACCCCCTTCGGCGGCACCCGGCTCTCGGGCCTGGGTCGCGAAGGCGGCCGCCACTCCCTGGATTTCTACTCCGAGATCACCACCATCTGCGTCAACCCTTGAGGGCTTCAACATGCATGCTGACCTGATCGAAGCGGCACACCGCTTGCGCCAGGCCCAACTCGACGGCCAACCCTGCGCCCCGGTACGCGAGCTGATCGCCCGGGCCGCCGCGCAACAGCCGCAGTCCGCCCTGATCGACCTGGCCTACCAGGTACAGCGTTACAACAACAGCATGGCCATCGATGCCGGGAGTCGTCCGGTGGGCCACAAGATCGGCCTGACCTCCCGTGCCGTGCAAAAACAACTGGGGGTGGACCAGCCGGACTTTGGCCAGCTGTTCGCCGACATGGCGCGCGGCGACGGCCAACCCATCGCCTGGAGCGATACCTGCCAACCCAAGGTCGAGGCCGAAGTCGCCCTGGTCCTGGAGCGCGACCTGCCCCATGAGCGCCATACCCTGGCCGACCTGATCCGCGCCACCGCCTTCGCCCTGCCGGCCATCGAGATCGTCGGCAGTCGCATTGCCCAGTGGGATATCCAATTGAGCGACACCATCGCCGACAACGCCTCCAGTGGGCTGTTCGTCCTCGGCAGTTGCCCTGTGTCCCTGGACCGCCTCGACCTGGTGCGTTGCGGCATGAGCATGACCCAAGGCGGCGAACCCGTCTCGGTGGGCGTCGGCGCCGCATGCCTGGACAACCCCTTGAATGCCGCCCTGTGGCTGGCCGACACGCTGGTCCGTCTGGGCACGCCTCTGCGCGCTGGCGACATCCTGCTTACCGGCGCCCTCGGCCCCATGGTGGCGGTCAAGCCAGGACAGCGCTTCACCGCCCATATCCAGGGCCTGGGCAGCGTCAGCGCCGCCTTCGCCAGCGCCCAATAGACCGGAGCCCATCATGACCACAACCCTCAAGGCCGCGATCATCGGCTCGGGCAATATCGGCACCGACCTGATGCTGAAGATCCTGCGCCAGGCCCGGCACCTGCAACTGACCGCCATGGTCGGCATCGACCCCGCTTCCGACGGCCTGGAGCGGGCCCGGCGCCTGGGCGTAGCCACCACCCACGAAGGCGTCGAAGGGCTGCTGCGCATGCCCGAGTTCAGCGCCATCGACATCGTCTTCGACGCCACCTCGGCCGCCGCCCACCAACACCACGAGGCCGTACTGCGCCAGGCCAAACCCAGCATCCGCCTGATCGACCTGACCCCGGCGGCGATCGGCCCCTATTGCATCCCGGTGGTCAACCTGGAACAGCACCTGGACAGCCTTAACCTGAACATGGTGACTTGCGGCGGCCAGGCCACCATTCCCATGGTGGCTGCAATCTCCCGGGTCGCCCCCGTGCACTACGCCGAGATCGTCGCCTCGATTGCCAGCAAGTCTGCCGGCCCCGGCACCCGGGCCAATATCGACGAGTTCACCGAAACCACCCGCCACGCCATCGAAACCATAGGTGGTGCCGCCAGGGGCAAGGCCATCATCGTCATGAACCCGGCCGAACCACCCCTGATCATGCGCGACACGGTGCTGGTGCTATCGGCCGCCGCCGATCAGCAGGAGGTCGCCGCCTCCATCGCCGCCATGGCCGAAGCCGTGCAGGACTACGTGCCCGGCTACCGACTCAAGCAGCAGGTGCAATTCGACCCGGTCCCACCCTCCGCGCCGGTGCTGATCCCTGGCCTTGGGCACTTCAGCGGACTCAAGACCTCGGTGTTCCTGGAGGTCGAGGGTGCCGCCCACTACTTGCCCGCCTACGCCGGCAACCTCGACATCATGACCTGCGCCGCGCTGGCCACCGCCGAGCGCATGGCCCAGTCCATGCTCAATCGCTGAAGGAGCTTCGCCATGACCTCAACCCCCGGCAACAAGCTCTACATCTCGGATGTGACCCTGCGTGACGGCATGCACGCCATCCGCCACCAATACAGCCTGGATCAGGTCCAGGCCATCGCCCGGGCCCTGGATGCCGCTCGGGTCGACAGTATCGAGGTGGCCCACGGCGATGGCCTGCAGGGCTCCAGCTTCAACTACGGTTTCGGCGCCCATACCGACCTGGAATGGATCGAAGCCGCCGCCGACGTCCTGCATCACGCCCGCATCGCCACCCTGCTGCTGCCCGGCATCGGCACCGTGCATGACCTCAAGGCGGCCTATCGCGCCGGTGCCCGGGTGGTGCGGGTGGCCACCCATTGCACCGAGGCCGATGTCTCGCGCCAGCACATCGAATGTGCCCGGGAACTGGGCATGGACACCGTGGGCTTCCTGATGATGAGCCACATGACCAGCCCGGAGAACCTCGCGCTCCAAGCCCGGAAAATGGAAAGCTACGGCGCCACCTGCATCTACGTGGTGGACTCCGGCGGCGCCATGAACATGCAGGACATCCGCCTGCGCTTTCGCGCCCTCAAGGCCACGCTCAAGCCGGACACCGCCACCGGCATGCACGCCCACCACAACCTCGGCCTGGGCGTGGCCAACTCCCTGGTTGCCGTGGAGGAAGGCTGCCAGCGCATCGACGCCAGCCTCGCCGGCATGGGGGCCGGGGCGGGCAATGCGCCGCTGGAGGTGTTCATTGCCGCCGCCGACAAGCTGGGCTGGAACCATGGCACCGACCTGTATCGCCTGATGGACGCCGCCGATGACCTGGTACGGCCGCTGCAGGATCGTCCGGTGCGGGTCGACCGCGAAACCCTGGCCCTGGGCTACGCCGGGGTCTATTCCAGCTTCCTGCGCCACGCCGAAATGGCCGCCCGCAAATACCAGCTCAAAACCGTCGACATCCTGGTGGAGCTCGGCCGCCGCCGCATGGTCGGCGGCCAGGAAGACATGATCGTCGACGTTGCCCTCGACCTGCTCGCTGCCCGGGAGTCCCGCCCATGAGCCTTGATCTAGAACCCATCGCCCACGCCCTCGACCAGGCAGCGCGCACTGCCCGCCCGCTGCCCCAGTTCAGCCAGCACACGCCGTTCGACCTGGCGCAGGCCTATGACATCCAGCGCGCCTCCATGGCCCGCCGCTACGCCGACGGTGAACGCACGATCGGCCTCAAGCTCGGATTCACCAGCCGGGCCAAGATGGCCCAGATGGGGGTCGCCAGCCTGATCTGGGGCTGGCTCACCGACGCGATGCTGGAAGAAGATGGCGGCACCTTGGGCCTCGATCGCTATATCCATCCGCGAGCCGAGCCGGAATTGTGCTTCCTGACCCGTCGCGTCATCGACCGGCCCCTGACCCAGCTCGAAGCCGTGGACTATCTGGAGGCCGTGGCCCCGGCCATCGAGATCATCGACTCCAGGTACGAAGCGTTCAGGTTCAGCCTGGAAGACGTGATCGCGGACAACTGCTCATCGGCCGGGCTGGTGGTGGGCCCCTGGTCCCGGGATTTCTCGACCCTGGCCAATGCCGGGGTGCTGATGCGCCTGGACGGCGCGCTGGTGGAGGCCGGCTCCACCGCGGCGATTCTCGGGCATCCGCTGCGTAGCGTGGTGCAAGCCTCGCTCCTGCTGGCCCAGGCGGGTATCAGCCTGCCCGCCGGTAGCCTGATCATGGCGGGCGCAGCCACTGCCGCCGTGGCCTTGTCCCCTGGAGCCCATATCCAGGTGGAGATCGCCGGTTATGGCGAATGCGCCTTCAGTTGCAGCGGCCATTCCCGGGGAGAGCGCCCATGACCAGCAAGCGCGCCACCCTGGTACCCGGCAAGGCCCATCCCCGGGGACGTTTTCCCCATATCAAGCGCGCCGGCGACCTGTTGTTCGTTTCCGGCACCAGTTCGCGACGTCCGGACAACAGCTTCGAAGGCGTCGAGGTGGATGCCCTGGGCACCACCGCACTGGACATTCGCGCCCAGACCCGGGCCGTGATCGAGAACATCCGCGACATTCTCGCCAGCGAGAACGCCGGCCTGCAGGACCTGGTGGAAATCAGCGCATTCCTGGTGGACATGAACGACTTCGGTCCCTACAACCAGGTCTATGCGCAGTACTTCGACGAGCAGGGCCCGACCCGCACCACCGTGGCCGTGCACCAATTGCCGCATCCGCACCTGCGCATCGAAATCAAGGCGGTGGCCTATGCCCCGCTCAATCGCCGAGAACAATAACAATGGACAAACATCACTACAGCGCCCCACTTAACTTCAACCGCTGGCTCGATGAACACGCGCACTTGCTACAGCCGCCGGTGGGCAATCGCCAGATCTGGCAAGACGCCGACTTCATGGTCACGGTGGTGGGTGGCCCGAACCAGCGTACCGATTTCCACGACGACCCCATGGAAGAGTTCTTCTACCAGTTCAAGGGCAACGCCTACCTGAACATCTGGGATCGCGGCCGCTACGAGCGCATCGATCTGCGCGAAGGCGACCTCTACCTGATGGCACCCCACGTCATCCACTCCCCCCAGCGCCCGGAGCCCGGCAGCCTGTGCCTGGTGGTGGAGCGCCAACGGCCACCGGGAATGCTCGATGCGCTGCAATGGTCCTGCGCTCACTGCGGCACATTGATCCAGCGCCACGAGCTGCAGTTGCGGAGCATCGTCGACGACCTGCCGCCCCTCTACGAAACCTTCTACGCCAGCAGTGACCAGCAACGTCGCTGTACCGGCTGCGGCGAAATCCATCCGGGTCGCGACTGGCAAACCTGGCACCGCACGCTCAAGACAGTGACCTGCCCATGAAAATCGACATGCATTCGCACTTCTTCCCCGCCATCACCCAGGACGAGGCCGCGCACCTGGACCCGCTACGCGCGCCCTGGCTGCACAGGGATGGCGCCAAGGGCCAGATCATGGTCGGCGACAAGCCCTTTCGCCCGGTGCATGACGTGCTCTGGGACCCGGCCCGGCGTATCGAGCACCTGGATGAACAAGGCCTGGACATCCAGATCATGTGCGCCACGCCGGTGATGTTCGGCTACGACGCACCGATCGAACGGGCCCTGCCCTGGGCCCAGCGCATGAACGACCGGGCCATGCAGATGACCGTCGGCCATGAGTCGCGGCTCAAGGTCCTGGCCCAAGTGCCGCTGCAGGACCTGGAGGCGGCCTGCGCCGAAGCCAGCCGGGCACGGGCCATCGGTCATGTCGGCGTGCAGATCGGCAACCACGTGGGCAATCACGACCTGGATCAGGAGCACCTGGTGTCCTTCCTCGATCACTGCGGGCGCAACGACATTCCGGTGCTGGTCCATCCCTGGGACATGATGGGCGGCGAGCGCATGCGCAAATGGATGCTGCCATGGCTGGTGGCGATGCCCGCGGAGACCCAGCTGGGCATCCTCTCGCTGATCCTCTCCGGGGCCTTCGAACGCCTGCCTGAGTCCCTGCGTATCTGCTTTGCCCATGGCGGTGGCGGTTTCGCCTTTCTCCTGGGACGGGTGGACAACGCCTGGCGCCATCGCGACATCGTCCGCCAAGACTGTCCGCAGTTACCGTCGAGCTACGTCAAGCGCTTCTTCGTTGACTCCGCGGTATTCGACCCCGGCGCCCTGCAATTGCTGGTGGAGGTGATGGGCAGCGAGCGGGTGATGCTCGGCTCCGACTCGCCCTTCCCCCTGGGCGAGCAGCAGATCGGCAGCGGCGTGGCGCACCACCCGACCCTGGCCGAGGCCGACAAGTCGCGGATTCTCGGCGGCAATGCCCAGGCGTTCTTCAACCTGCACTGAGTCCGCGCCCCTCTCATTTCCGGCAGAACCTGCGTTACCGAGGAAGCCGGCACCAGCAGCCCTTCAACAGTGGCCCAGGGAACCTGCCAGGGCCAAGGGGCTGGCCATGGTCGAAAACCGGGTTGGCCGCAAGCCGGAGCCTGCCGTAGTGAGAGGGCTGCCTTAAAAAAATGCCCAAAAGCCCCATCCGGCGGTTCCCAGAGTCCGGGTTGGCGAGCGCTGCGCCCAGAACACCAACAATAAGGAGCCACCATGCACCAGCGTACGCAAAACCCTTGCGAGATCATCGATCGCAGCCCGGTTTCTGCCCTGCAGATACGGGTGTTGCTGTTGTGTTTCCTGATCCTTGTGATGGACGGTTTCGACACCGCGGCCATCGGCTATATCGCCCCGGAACTGATCCGGAACTGGGGCATCGAACGGGCGCAACTGGCCCCGGCCTTCGGCGCCGGATTGTTCGGCATGCTGTTGGGCAGCTTCTGCTTCGGGCCTCTGGCCGACCGCCTTGGGCGCAAGAGCGTGTTGCTGATCTGTGTACTGATCTTTGCCCTGGGCACCCTGGCTTCGGCCCTGTCGCCTTCGATCGAGGTACTGGCCGGCCTGCGCTGCATCACAGGCATCGGCCTGGGCGGCGTGCTGCCCAATTGCATTACCCTGAGTTCGGAATATTCCCCGACGCGACGCCGCATGCTGCTGGTGACCCTGAGCTATTCCGGCTTCACCCTGGGCCTGGCCCTGGGGGGTGGCGTGGCCGGGGCACTGCTGCCCACGGTGGGCTGGCAGGGCCTGCTGGTCATCGGCGGCATCGCCCCTTTGCTGCTATGGCCCGTGTTGTATTTTGCCCTGCCGGAATCGGTGTGCTTCATGGCCAACAACCCGCGCCATACCGTGGCCCTGCGCCGCATCGTCGAGCGGATCAGCGGTGAAACCGACTGGCAGCAGGTGCGCTTTGCCGGGGACGCTCCGGCCAGCCTGGGGCGCTCGCCATTATCGGCCCTGTTCAGCCAGGGCCAGATGCCCCGCACCCTGCTGCTCTGGCTGACCTTCTTCTGCTGCCTGCTGGTGTTCTACCTGCTGACCAGCTGGCTGCCCACGGTATTGCACGCCAGCGGCTATGACACCGCTGACGCAGCCCGGATCAGCGCGATGATTCCTCTTGGCGGGGTGCTGGGCGGTATTGCCATGGCGCTGCTGATGGATCGCATCGGCGCCCTGCGCATCCTGCCCTGGCTGTGCCTGGGCGCGGCGGCGGCCCTGGCCCTGACCGGCAGTCAACTGCACGGCGCTGTCGGCACCCTGGTCATCGTCTTCCTCGCCGGTTTCAGCCTCACCGGCACCCTGAACAATCTCAGCGTGGTGGCCGCTATCCTCTACCCCACCGCCTCACGGGCCACAGGCGTGGCCTGGGCCCTGGCGGCCGGGCGTGCGGGCTCGATTACCGGCTCGATGCTGGGGGGCTGGATCTTCAGCAATGCCGGGAGCCTGGAGCACTTCTTCCTGTGGATTGCCACTCCGGTCCTGCTGGCTGGGCTGGCGTTGGGGCTGATGAACCGCATTCGGCAAAAGCCACAAGCCGAGATCGAGCCCACGGCTTGAACCAGGCTCCAGCGGCCTCCTGGCCAGCGCCGCGATCAAGTCCGGCCCATGCTCGCGGCCGGTTCCAGCCATCGGCGCCCTGATAGCAAGATCCAGGGCTGTGCTGCGCGTAGAAATAGCAAGGCTGCGCTGCAGCATCACGGTCCGAGCAGTGCAAACCGGACTCGACCTGAGAATCGTGGCGGGGGAGCTCTGGCAAGGTGACCAGCATCTGGGCCTGGCCTCGCCAGAGCAGCGCAAGGACCTGCCCGAGATGTTGGTCATGGGTGCCGCGCTCGTCGAGAAAAAAGCCGCGGCAATCCCCTAGGCCCTCGCTGCGGCATCGACTCCAGGAGCCGACAATGCCGCGCTCCCTCGCGGGGCGACGGCATTGAGCGTTTCAGGTGTCTTCAGAAAATATCGATCGGGTAGTCGGTGATCAGCCGGAACTCATCCATATTGCCCTCGCCCTGGGCCACATTCGCCCGGTGCCAGGTCTGGCGCAGGCGCAGGCTCAGCTCCTTCCAGGGGCCGCTCTGCACCACATAGCGTGCCTCGACGTTGATCTCCCGGTGCACCCCATCCTTGCCATACATCCCGGCGTAGGCGCTGCCGGCCGGGGTGTGCGTGCCGTCGATCCCGGAGCCCCGCAGGTAACGGGTCATCAGGTTCAAGCCCGGCACGCCATAACTGGCCAGGGAGAGGTCGTAGCGCAGTTGCCAGGAGCGTTCGTTGGGCCCGTTGAAGTCCGAGTACTGCACCGAGTTGGGCAGGTAGATCGAGGCGCCCTGGTCGCGGCCGTTGCGACCGTTGCGATCCAGGTCACCGACCCCCAGGTAGTCGAACGGGGTGTTGCCATCGACGTTCTGCAAGGCAAGGGTCATACGGTGAGCGCCCAGGCCATAGAACACCGCAGCGCCCAGCGTGGTGTTGTTGATGGCCCCGGCCTTGGAGCGGCCAGTGTCGAGGGTGCGATACAGGTTGAGGTCGAAGCCGGCCTGCTGCCCTTCCCCCAAGTCGGTGCGGCCGTTGAGGTTGGCGTAGTACTGGTTCCAGATGTCCTGGAAGCGCGCAACGTAGAGGCTGGCACCCAGGTCCCGGGTGAACTGGTACTGGCCACCGGCGTAGTCCACCGAAGGGGTGGTGACACCGCTATAGAACGCCCACAGATCACCACTGCTGTTGGTGGTGACATGACCGGTGGCCGATGTGAAGTGCCCGGCCTGCAGCTTGAGCCGGTCAAGCTCCTGGCTATCCAGGGCAAAGCCGGTGGCGGTTTGCGGGATCAAGCGGTTGTGACCGATAGCGAACACCGGGGTATCCACCGATTGCTCGCCATAGCGCAGCACACTGTTGGAGACCTTGATCTTGAGCGCGGCACCGGCTTTGGAGTATTCGTCCGCCGGCTTGCCGTTGTCGTGGATCGGCAAATTGTAGGTGCCGGTCTTGCCGCCGGAGGCATCCAGCTTGAGTCCCAGAAAGGCAAAGGCATCCACGCCCACGCCAACGGAGCCCTGCGTGAACCCCGAACTGAAGCGCCCGATAAAACCCTGGGTCCAATCCTTACGATCCGCGCGACCATCCTGAATGCTGCGATTGAAATAGTAGTTGCGGGCCAGCACGCTCAGGTGACTGTCCTCGATGAAGCCCGGCTCGGCAGCCTGGGTTGTCCAGGGCAAGCAGCCCAATAGCGGCAACAGCAATGGCGATAGAGAACGCGAGACATGGGGCATGGCAAAACCTCTGGTGATTTATTGTTTTTGTCATGGGTGATGCAGTGCAGCCGCCCGGCTCCCTTGGGGGACATGGAGCCACCGGAACCGAGCGATCCAGGAAATGAAGGCTTGTGTGCCAGCGCGCTCGTCCAGCCGCTGCCCCTGGCCGCGTACGACTCGCAGGGCAACGGTGCTTTACAGCCTTCGCAGGTTCGCTAGCGTCTACAGAGGCAGTACCGCTCAGGGTTGTCGCAGCGGCAGCGGCTTGGGGGCTTGGGCGTCAACGGCCCGCTTGCCGCGAAACCGCAGGTAGTAGATCGACAGGATCAGCCCCAGGAAGGGCAACCCGCAGACCAGGGTCAGTAAGAACGGTTCGGTGAACAACGTCGTGACCATCACCGCCAACATCAGCAACAGGCCACCGAGGCTGGTCCAGGGATAGCCCCAGAGCTTGAAGGCCAGGGGTTCGCTGCCCAGCTGGCGACGGAAGCACAAGTGGGTGAGGAAGATCCCGGCCCAGGTGAACATGGCCCCGAACATCGCGATCGACATCATCAGCGTGAAGGCTTGCTCGGCATAGGCCAGGTACAACAAGGTGGCCAGGGCAATGCCCAGGGATGACAGCAACAGCGCTGCCAGTGGCACGCCATTGCGGCTCAGGCGACCAAAAATCGCCGGTGCCTGGCCAGCCCGGGATAGGCTGAACATCAGCCGGGTGGTGATGTACAACTGGCTGTTCATCGCCGACAGCGCCGCCACCAGGATCACTGCATTGATCACCCCACCGGCATAAGGGATGCCGCTGGCCGCCATGACCATGACAAAGGGGCTTTCCCCGCCGGTATTACGCGCCCAGGGCACGATGGCCAGGACCAGGGCGATGGTCAGCAGGTAGAACACCACCAGGCGCACCACGGTAATGCGAAACGCCCGCGTCACAGCGCGTTCGGGGTCCTTGGCCTCGCCCGCCGCTACCGCGATCATCTCGATGCTCAGGTAGCTGAAGAAGGCCACGATCACTGCGACCCAGGTACCCCAGACGCCATTGGGAAAGAAGCCCCGGTCATTACTGTAGTTGGCCAGGCCGATACCCGATTCCATGGGCGCGTCATACACCACCCAGGCCCCCAACAGGATGAAGGCAACGATGGCGCACAGCTTGAGCAGCGAGAACAGGTACTCGATGCTGCCAAATACCTTGACGCTGAAGGCGTTGGCCAGGATCAGCGCGAGGGAGAAGCCCAGCATCCAATAGCCTCCCGGCACATCCGGATACCAGAACTTCATGTACATCGCCGCGGCGGTGATTTCCGTGCCCACGGCGAACACGATGGAAGCCCAGTAGGCGTAACGCATGGCGAAGCCGAACCAGGGCGCCACATAAAACTCGGCGAACGAACCGAAAGACCCGGAAGTCGGGTGACGCACGGTCATTTCCGCCAGGCACCCCATCAGCAACAGCGCGATCACCGCGCCGATGCCATAGCTCACCAGCACGCTGGGCCCGGCGAAACCGATGGCAAAACTGCTACCCAGGAACAGCCCGGTACCGATGGCCCCGCCAATGGCGATCATCGACAATTGGCCGCTGCTCAAGGTTTGCTTGAGGCCTTTCTCACGGTCTGCCACTTGTTTGAAGGTGTGTGTTGTTTTTGTCATGACACGCTTGCTCCAAGGCTAGGCACTGGGGTCAGGTCACCGATTTACGGGCCAGGAACTGCGGCTGGTTCCACTCGCCGCTCACGAGGATTTCCCGCAGTGCCCCCACGCACTCCCACACCTCTTGGTAACGGTTGTACAGCGGTGCAAAACCAAAACGCAGGATGTCCGGTGCACGGAAGTCACCGACTATGCCCCGGGCAATCAGGGCCTGCATGACCGGATAGGCCTGGGGGTGGCTCAGGGAGACCTGGCTGCCGCGCTGTTCGGCCTGCCGGGGCGTGCACAGCGTCACACCCAGGCCCTGCAACTGCTGGTCGCAGAGAGTGATGAACAATTCGGTCAAGGCCTCGCTCTTGGCTCGCAGTACCTGCAGGTCGACCCCATCGAACGCTTCCAGGGCCGCTTCCAGGGCCAGCACTCCCAACTGTGGCGCAGTGCCCACCAGCATCCGGTCCAGGCTCGGATGCGGTTGGTATTCATGGGTGAAGTCGAAGGGTTTGGCATGGCCATGCCAACCTGTGAGCGGCTGGCGCAAATGAGGGATATGGCGCTCGGCCACAAAGACGAAAGCCGGAGCCCCGGGTCCGCCATTGAGGTACTTGTAGCCGCAGCCTACGGCAAAGTCGGCGCCCGCCGCATTCAGGCGGACCGGCATGGCCCCGGCGGAATGACACAGGTCCCAGACCACCAGGACCCCCAACTCATGGGCACGGGCGGTAATGGCCGCCATATCGTAGCGGCGGCCGGACTTGAAATTGACATGGGTCAGCGAGAGCACCGCCACTTCTTCACTCAGGGCCTCCATCACCTGCTCGGGATCGACGCACTGCAACTGGCACCCCGTCAATTCCGAGACCCCCTGGGCGATGTAGACATCGGTGGGGAAATTGCCGTTTTCCGCCAGGATCACCCGACGTTGCGGCTGCATGCGCAACGCGGCCACCAGCACCTTGAACAGGTTGATCGAGGTCGAGTCGGCAACGATCACTTCATGCGCCTGGGCACCGACCAGATGCGCAATGCGCGCTCCGGTGCGTTGCGGTGCCGGATACCAGTCGGCATCGTTCCAGGAGTTGATCAGCCCCTGGGCCCATTCCTCCTTGAGGACTTGCTCGATTCGCGCGGGCACATGGGCCGGCATCGCCCCCAGGGAGTTACCGTCCAGGTAGATCTTGTGTTGCGGCAAGGCAAAGCGCTGGCGACAAAAGGCCAGTGGATCGGACTCATCCAGTTGTTGGACCTGGTCCAGGCGACAGGGCGTGGAACTGCTCATGACTATCCCTCGGCATTTATTGTTGTGGCGCCTGGACGGCGACAACGGCCGCCAGGCTGCCCAGATCCTAGCCAGGGTTGCCATTACTGGATAATAGAAAAGAAGCCGGCGTGTATTCCTTAAGGTAATGGCCAGCCCAACGCGAGAATCATCATGAGCGGCGCCATCAGGTACGCCCCTGGCTAGCCGCAGCATAAGGCCGACTCGCTCGAGTGATAGCTAGCGGCAAGCAAGAACTCGTGGTCGTTCATTGCCACGGGTCGGCCCCATCCGGAACGTTGAGCAATCTCTCGGCGTTCGCACAGGTCTGCCCGGTTCAAGACTTGGCAAGCCAGCCGCGAGACAGTCTCGGCGGTACCGTATCCGTCCGCCCCCCCCCACACCGAACCCTGGCCCGTGCCTACTTGCCAGCCAATGAGAGCCTCAATGCCACCCGCAGCCCCTGCGCAGACCAGTTCCGCTCGATGCGCCCGCCAGCGACGATCGCTAGCTCATCGATCAGCTCGCAGCCATAGCCATAGCGAACCGGTGGGGCGGAAATCGCCGGCCCGCCCTTCTCCACCCAATCCAGGTTCAGCCAACCTTCCTGGCTGGCCCAACGTATGTCGACCCCGCCCTCGGCGATGCTGAGGGCGCCATGTTTCACCGAATTGGTCGCCAGCTCATGGAGCAGCAGCGCCAACAGGTTGGCCAGCGGCCCTGGGACGTGCTCGGCCGTACCGCTGAATCGGCATTGGCTGCCGAAAGGTTGCAGTACGGAACCGACAAAGGCCGCCATGTCCACAGCCTTGGCCCCCTCGCTATCCAGAACCAGGGTGTAGACCCTGGATAACGCCCGCAGCTTGTCGGCCGCAAGCTTGCCCAACCGGTCCAGGGCACCGGTGCTGCGGGCTTCCCTGTCAGCCATCATGACCACCGCATCGGCCACGGTGAAAAGATTCTTGATCCGGTGCAGCCTTTCACCCGTCAGCAGTTGTTCGCGCACCAGCGCCTGGTTCAGCTCCTGCTGCAGCAACACCTGTTCGGTCACGTCGCGAGACACGCACACGATGCTGTGCACCCGCCCCTGCCGATCAAGGGTGGGGGTCAGTACATTGTCCCAGTGGATGATCTTGCCGTGGGCATCGCTGTAGCCGGCAAAACGCGCGCAGAGCCCCGCCGCCGCCGAGGCCAGGGCCTCATGGGCAGCCTCGTGGGTCGCAGCAGGCAGCAGCGGTACCCAGGCCGTACCCCTGACCTGGGCCTGCGAGATCTGGAAGGCCACGCATCCGGCTTCACTCATGGCCAGGAGCACGCCATCGGGCGTCAGCACGTGGATGCAATCGCAAGAGGCATCCAGCATTGCCCGCTGTATATCGGCAACAGTGAGTTGCATGCCGGGAATTCCCTGCTTGTCCTGATCTTTCTGCATATACCTTGACTACCCGAACAGTGAACCTGGAGCAAAGCGCCAAGCTTTCACGCGACAGAAATATGACGAAGACTTTCCTGCAGCCAATCAATGTTCGAACAGCATTCACGGCATTTGCCGAAACTTGCTATAAGCAGCATTAATGTTGCCTGCCTGTAGTCCAGCCGATGAAACCACCACCTTCACTATAGTTAACCAATCCACCCCAAGGATATGGCGAGGGCAACTGAAAAACCGAATGAACACTCAAAAAAACTTATCCCGGAGTATCGAATAGCTCCAGGAGATGTCTCACCATCCAAATGCAGACTTGCATTTTTGACAGGCTACACCCGCCACAGAGCCATCCACGACAACTAAAATTCTTATATGTTGTCACTCGAAGTTCCCGAAAAACCCCTGGCCCGAGCACTTGATCGTTACAGGAAGACTTCGTGCACTTTAAAAATATGCGCTTTAAAAACATGCACTTTAAAAACAGCACCGAAAAGAGGGGGCATGGTGACGCCGGTATCGAGGTACCGACGATAACGGCCATCCGACGAGGCTGCCAGCCATGAAAATCCGCGTTCACAAGCAGGCGCGGAGCCTGGGGCCGTGCGGGCCGAAGCCTGGCTGGCCGGACTTTGTCCAAAGCAGGATCAGGCACGCCAACCCATATTCTGCGGGCGAGCATATTGCCGCTCTGCCAATAAGCGAATGAGTATTCGGGCCCTGTCTCTGGAACCGCTTGCAGCGATCAAATACTCAAATCCGACAATCGCTTGTCACGTCGCATCTGTGCCACCCACTTCATATCCTGGGCAGACTGTACCGAGAGTTGTCCTTCATCGAAGAGTCCATCGATATAACCATGGGCATAGGCCGCAGCCGCGCGGACCCGCATTGCATCAGGGGCATTAATTATCAGTTGCAGGACGGTCATGATCCTGACCTGACGCTGTTCATCACCCATGACTTCTATCCTGGCCACGCCCATGGCAAACCGGGGCTTATCATTAAACCCAACTACATTGCTTCGCAAATATCATATTCAAACTTAACCAGACCTGAATGAGTCCATCCCGGGCACACTCATCCTCCAGATATACTTACGCGCAGCTGTTACAATTTTATTTCAATACCAGGCAAGGTGATCGGAGCCCCCGACAACTTGCAACAGGTCAAGTCCAGCACACCAACGCTCAACTTTGGCGCTAGTTAATACCAATCAAGAACCAGTGCATTTTTAATATCGAGAAGAGCCTTCGGCCAACTAGCACGGCATATCAGCTTCGGCGCCGACAATGATTTCGGTCATGCCCGGCGAGCATGGCGACGCCCCGCAGCGTGCAAGAGCGCCGGCCCCCACCAATGGCGTCCCAGCGACAGTCGGCAACCCTGAATGGCCGCCAGGAAACGACAAAGCCGCCTCGCAAGGCGGCTGCCGAACACCCAAGACAGTCAGAAGTCGAGGGTGAAGTTGAGGGTCATGGCATGGTCCTTGGTTTTGTCGGACACCTGCCCCGAGTAACCGATGCCCAGCTTGCCGGCCGGGGTGATCTGGTAGTCCAGGCCAGCCTCCAGCAGCGCACTGTCCTTGGCGATCGGCACGCCCTGGGTGGTGAAGGAGGTGCCACCGTCGATGAAGGTCAGGTCGGCATCCGGCTTGGTGTCGCCATAGGCATGGCGCCAGCCCAGGCCCACCCGTGGCGTGAGCTGGTGCCCATTGCCCAAGGTGAGGCGCTTGCCGGCCCGTATGCCGACGGTGGAGAAGGTCACGTCCTGGCTGGCCTTGGCCTTGAGCGCCGCCGCACCGCCCTTCTCCTTGCCGGTGTTGCTGTCGTAGTTGACATAGGACAGCCCGACGAATGGCTCCAGGGCTACGCCTGCAGCGTCCATCGCATACCCCACCTCACCGAAGACCTGGGCGCTGCGGGCGTTGTAGTGCGCCTTGAGCCGATCGCTGTAGGTGCCGACATTGACGTCGCGCTTGGTCTCGATCCGATGCCAGCTGTAAGCCGCTCCCAGGCGTACGGCCACGGCATCGAACTGGGAGTTGAGGTAGGCACCCAGGTGCGTGCTGTCGACCTTGGCATCGGATTGCAGCCGGTGGGCCGACAGGTCGCTGCGGGTATAACCGGCAGCGACCCCGGCCCGCCAGGTATCGTCCAGCTGGCGGTCGCTGCCGAGCATGAAGCCCGAGAGGTTGCGGTCCAGCTTGGCGGTATTGCTGTTGCCGGCCATGTCACCCCAGGTGCCGAGTACCCGCATCCAGCCGACCATCTCGCCCTGGCAACCACTGCTGCTCAGGCGGTTCTCGCGGCTGGCCAGGACCTGCCGCGGGTCGTCCTGGGAGCTGGAGCAGCCAGGCTGGCGCATCCGGTCATTGAGGGCGTCGCGCACATACCGCGAGTCCTCCAGCAAGGCGCTGACGGTGCTGGCATGGATCTCCCCGGACAGGCTGTTGAACGCATCCACCGCCCCGGCGCGGTCCAGGCCGAGGATCTGGTCGTTCAACTGGTCGGCCGGATCGTCGTCATCCCCCGAGTAAGCCCCCAGGGCCGCGGCCACCGCACGCTGGTTAGAGGTCTGGGCGACGTCGACGAAGCTGGTCTGGTTGCGATTGACATTCAGGTTCACCTGGTTGGCGTCGTACACCAGCGAGGTGTCGAAGAACACCAGTTGCGGCAAGTTGCTGCCGCTGAAGGTACCGGTGATACCGCCACCGGCGTTGATCAGTGCATAGCTGGTGTTGGCGCCACCATAGTTCAAGCCAGTGACCTGCAGGTTGCCCGCCAGGTTGGCAGTGCCGCCGACCTGCAACGCCGGGCTGCTGGCCGAAGTCGGCGTCAACTGCAGGGTGCCGGTGCTGCCATTGCTGAAGTTGCCGGCGACCGCCAGCTTGCCGATTGGCCCGCCGGAACTCACCAGGCCATTGTTGACCAGCCCCCCGACGCTGCCGTTGCCAGCCAGGGTCGCACCATTGCTGACCACCACTTGCCCAGCCAGGGAAGCCGGGTCGTCGCCAATCTGCACGGTGCCCTGCTCCACCGCCAGGGTGCCGCTGAAGGGCTGGTTGCCATTGAGTTGCAACAGCCCCGCGCCTTGCTTGACCACGGTACCGGTACCACTGAGCAGGCCGTTGAACACGCCGTTGCTGTTCTGTGCGAACAACATCCGGGCGTTGACCAGCATCCGTCCCTGCAAGCTGGTGGTGTTGCCCGCCAGGGTGCCACCACTGACCGTGGTACCGCCGGTGTAGGTATTGGCGCCGGTGAGCAGCAACACCCCGGCATCGGTTTTCTCGATACCGCCGCTGCCCACCAGTGGTGCGTCGATCTGGGTCACCACCCCGCCGTTGATCCGCACCTTGGCCAGGCTGCCATCGCTGCCATTGGTGGGGCTCAGGCTGCCGTTGCTGCCAGCGACGAAATTGTAGCCGCTGTCGAGTACCTGCATGCCGGTGAAGCTCTGGTTGCCGGCCACGGTCACGGTGCCGCCCTGCCCGCCGAAGATCACGAACTGGTTGCCCGCGCCTTCGGTCTGGGTACCGGTGGGGTCGGTCCAGTTGGTCGAACCACCCCAGGTTCCGCTACCACCAGTGATGCTGCCGTTGGCCGTGGTCTGGCCGCCGTTCCAGAACTGCACCTGGCCTGGCGCACCCTGTACCAGCAGGTTGACCTGGTTGGCCAGGGCGGTCTGCAGGCTCAGGGAGCCCGGCAGCACGCTACCAGGCAGGGTGCCGTAGTCCAGGCCGTTATTGGTCAAGCTGCCGCCGTAGCGGAACAGCTGGTAGACGCCTACGCCGAAGTTTCCGGCATCGGTGATGTTCAAGGTGCCGTCCAGGGTCAGGTCGCCAGCCACGTTGACCACCGTGGTGGAACTGGTGGCCTGGCCCAGGCTGAAGTCCAGGTTGGTGCCGGAAGACAGCACCAGCCCGCCCACGGACAATGGCGTGGCACTGCCGCCGGCCTTGAGGCTGGCGCCATCGCCCAACTGTAGGGTGCCGTTGAGCTGGCCGCTGCCACCGATGCTGGCGCCATTGGCCACCTGCACATTGCCGCTGGCCAGGCTGCCGTCCACCAGCAACGAGCCGCCCTGCACCTGGGTGGTACCGGTAAAGCTGTTGTTGCCGGTCAGCAACAGCGTGCCGCTGCCTTGCTTGACCAGGGTGCCGTTGCCGCTGAGGTTGCCGGCATAGGTGCCATTGGCGTTCTGCTGGAACATCAGCGCGGCGTTGTTGAGGATCGAGCCCTGCAAGCTGCTGGCGTCGCCGCGGGTGGTGCCCGCGTTGAGCGTGGTGCCGCCGCTGTAGGTGTTGGCGCCGCTGAGCAGCAAATCGCCGCTGCCATTCTTCACCAGCGAGCCATTGCCACTGATCACGCCGCTGAGGGTCAGGGCCTGCTGGTTGGCCAGGTTCAACTGCGCGCCAAGGGTAATGGCGTTGGCCAGTTGCAGGGCCACCGGACTGTCGAGCTGGGCATTGCCGCCCACCGTCAGGGCTCCGGTGCCCAAGGCGCTGTTGTTGCCCAGGATCAATTGCCCGGCCTTGAGCAAGGTACCGCCCTGGTAGGTATTGACGCCGTTCAAGGTCAGGCTGGCGCTGCCGCTCTTCACCAATCCGCCGCTGCCACCGACCACGCCGCCCAGGGTCAGGGCATTGGAACCGCCGATGTTCAATGCGCCAGCCAGGTTCAGCCCATTGCCCAGGGACACTGCGGTATTGCTGTCCAGGGTGGTGCCATTGGCGGTGCTCAGGCCGCCTGTACCCAGGGCGTTGTCGGCCCCCACCACCAGGGTGCCGCCCTGTAGCGAGGTGCCGCCGCTGTAGCTGTTGTTGCCATTGAGCACCAGGGTGCCGCTGTCGAGCTTGGCCAGGGTACCGCCGCCAGTGAGCGTCACGCCGAGGGTAGCTGTGGCATTCGGATCGACCCGGATCGCGGTATTGCCGGTGCCGCCATTGACCAGGTTCAGCGCCCCGCCCACACCGCCGGCCAGGTTGTAGCCGTCGGTGACGAACTGCATGCCGGTGAGGTTCTGCGTGCCGTTCACGGTCACGTTGCCAGCGCTGCCCTGGAACACCGCGAAGCTGCCGGCCCAGGCCTGGTTCAGGCTGCCGTCGGCCAAGGTCCAGTTGCTGGTGCCACTGCCCCAGGTACCGGAGCCGCCGTCGATCACGCCGTTGCCCGTGGTTTGCGAGCCATCCCAGAACAGCACCGTGGTGTTGGGGGCGCTCACCAGCAAGTTGACCTGGTTGCCCACGGCGGTTTGCAATTGCAGGTCGCCCGGCACCACGCTGCCGGGCAGGGTGCCGAAGTTGAGGCCGTTGTCGGTGAGCGCCCCGGTGTAGTTGATCAGGCGATAGACGCCGGTGCCGAAGCCGCCGATATCGCTCACGTTCAAGGTGCCGTCCAGGGTCAGGTTGCCGCCGACATTGACCAGGGCATTGCCGCCTCCGCTGACTGGCGTGCCCAGGCCCACGTCCAGGTTGGAGTTGGCCCCCAGTACCAGCGAGCCCACCGACAGGCTGTTGCCGGAACTCAGCGCCAGGTGCCCGCCATCGGCCACGCTTAGGGCGCCGCCCAGGCTGCCGCTACCGGTCAGGGTCGCGCCGCTGTTGACCGTGACCGTATTGCTGGCCAGGGAGCCGCTGAGGTTCAGCGTGCCGGCGTTGACCTGGGTATTGCCGCTCAGGCTGCTGCTGCCGCCGAGATTGAGCGTGCCGCTACCGGTCTTGACCAGTTGTCCGGCACCGTTCAGGCCGCCGGCGAAGGTACTGCCCAGGTTGTCAGCGCCCAGGGTCAGGGTGTTGCCGCTGCCGATGGTCACCGCACCGCTGCCGCTGAGGCCGCCAAGGCTGGCGGAAGCGCCCAGGTCAAGGTTGGTTCCAGCCCCGAGGTTGACCCTGGCGTTGTTGCCCAGGGCCCCGCTGCCCTGGGTGATCAGGCTGCCGGACGACACGTCGAACAGGCCGCTGAAGCTGTTGTTGCCACTCAGGGTCAGGTTGGCCGCGCCGTTCTTGGTCAAGGTCCCGCTGCCGGCGATCACGCCACCCAGGGTCAGGTCGTTGGCCCCGGCCAGGGCCAGCCCGGCATTGACGTTCAAATCGTTGTTCAGCACCAGCGGCGCACTGTTGGCCAGGGTCGCGTTGCCGCCCACGGTCAGCGCGCCGCTGCCCAGGGCCGCGGCCTGGGCCAGGGTCAGGGTGCCGGCGTTGAGCAAGGTACCGCCCTGGTAGTTGTTGACGCCGCCCAGGACCAGGTTGCCCGGGCCATTCTTGATCAGCTGGCCGGCACCGCCGATGACTCCACCCAAGGTCAGGTCGTTACTGCCAGCCAGCGTCAGGTTGGCATTGAGGGTCAGGGCATTGGCCAGGCTCAGGGCACTGCTGGCGTCCAGGGTCGCGGCACCGCCCACGGTCAGGCCACCGGTGCCCAGGGCGCCGTTGTTGCCCAGGGTCAGGGTCCCGGCGTTGAGCAAGGTGCCGCCAGTGAAGCCATTGTTGGCGTTCAGGATCAGGTTGGCCGCACCGTTCTTGGTCAGGCTGCCTGCTCCATTGATCATCCCGCCAAGGGTCAGGTCGGCGGTACCGCCGATGCCCAGGTTGCCGGCCAGGTTGAGCACATTGGTGAGGCTGACCGCCGTGCTGGCGTCCAGGCTGGTACCCGCTGCTGCGTCCAGTGCACCACCGCCCAGGGCGGTGTTGCTGGCCAGGATCAGGCCACCGGCGTTGAGCGCGGTAGGCCCCAGGTAGGTGTTGTTGCCGGCCAGGGTCAAGCTGGCGCTGCCGTTCTTGACCAGGCTCCCGTTGCCGCTGATCACTCCACCCAGGGTCAGGGCATTGGAGCCGGCGATATTCAGTGCACCAGCCAGGGTCACGGCATTGCCCAGGGTCACCGCGGTGTTGCTATCCAGGGTGGTGCCATTGGCGGTGCTCAAGGCACCTGTACCCAGGGCGCTGTTGTTGCCCACCACCAGGGTCCCGCCCTGCAGCGAAGTGCCGCCGCTGTAGCTGTTGGCACCATTGAGTACCAGGGTGCCGCTGTCGAGCTTGGCCAGGGTCCCGCTGCCGTTGATCGCCACGCCGAGGGTGGCAGTCATGCCGGGATCGACGCGAATCGCCGTGTTGCCGCCGCTGCCATTGACCGCCGTCAACGAACCACCGGGGGCCCCCACCAGTTGATAACCGCTGGTGGTGAACTGCATGCCAGTGAAACTCTGCGCCCCGGCTACGGTGACCGTACCCGCAGCGCCCTGGAAGACCGCGAAGCCGTTGCCCCAAGTCTGGTTGAGGCTGCCGTTGACCGAGGTCCAATTGTTGCCGAGCGAGTCCCAGGTGCCGCTGCCGCCATCGACCACGCCGTTGGCCGTGGTCTGGCTGCCATCCCAGAAACGCACGTTGCTGCCGCTTCCCGACACCAGCAGGTTGACCTGGTTGCCGACGCTGGTCTGCACCACCAGGTCGCCAAGGTTGAAGCCCAATGGCACGCTGGCCACGTTCAGGCCCAGGTCCACCAGGCTGCCGGTGTAGTTGATCAGGCGATACACGCCCACGCCGAAACCACCGGCATCGCTGACGTTGAGCTGGCCGCCCAGGGTCAAGTTGCCGCCGACGTTGAGCAGCGAAGTGGTGGACGGCGCGCCAAGGTTGGCGTCCAGGTTGGCACCGCTGTTGAGCACCAGCGAACCCACCGACAAGGTACTGCCCGAGCTCAACGCCAGGTGGCCGCCGGAAGCGACATCCAGGGCGCCTTGCAATGAGCCGGCGCCAGCCAGGGTGCCGCCGCTGGCGACGTTGACCGTGCCGCTGGCCAGGGAGCCATCGACCTTCAGGGTGCCGCCGCTGACCAGGCTGTTGCCGGTCAGGCCATTGATGCCGCCCAGGGTCAGGGTGCCGCTGCCGACCTTGGTCAACTGCCCGCTGCCACCAAGATCACCGTTGAACACCGAACTGGCGTTGCCGCCGCCGACACTCAGCGCCACCCCGGGGCTGAGTTGCACCGAACCGCTGCCGGTCAACCCGCCAAGGCTGGCACTGGCGCCCAGGTTGAGGCTGGCGCCCGCGCTGAGGTTGGCCCCGGAACTGTTGCCCAGGGCGCCGCTGGAAAGCGTGGTCACACTGCCGGCCAGCACGTTCAAGGGTCCGCTGAAGGTGTTGTTGCCACTCAGGGACAGGTCCGCCAGGCCGTCCTTGATCAGCCCGGAACTGCCGCCAATCACCCCAGCCAGGATCAGGTTGTTGTTGCCGGCCAGGGTCAGGTCGGCATTGAGGGTCAGGTTGTTGCCCAGGGCCATTGGCGTGCTGTTGTCCAGGGTCGCGGCGCCGCCAACAGTCAGGGCGCCGGTGCCCAGGGCCCCGCTGTTGCCCAGGGTCAGGGTCCCGGCATTGAGCGCGGTGCCACCCTGGTAGGTGTTGATGCCGTTGAGCGTCAGGTTGGTGGTGCCGTTCTTGATCAACTGCCCCGTACCGCCGATGACCCCGCCCAGGGTCAGGTCGTTGCTGCCGGGCAGGGTCAGGTTGGCATTGAGGGCCAGGTTGTTGTTCAGGCTGATACCTGGTGCGCTGTCCAGGCTCGCCGCGCCACCTACGGTCAGCACCCCATTGCCCAGGGCACCATTGTTGCCCAGGGTCAGGGTCCCGGCGTTGAGCGTGGTGCCGCCCAGGTAGGTATTGACGCCGCTCAGGGTCAAGTTGGCGTTGCCGTTCTTGATCAAGCTGCCGATCCCGCCGACCACTCCGGCCAGGGTCAGGTCGGCACCGCCACCGATAGTGACCCCGCCGCCAAGGTTCACCTGGTTGCCCAGGCTCACTGCGGTGTTGCTGTCCAGGGTGGTGCCGGCGGCCGCATTCAACGCACCACCGCCCAGGGCATTGGCGTTACCGATGATCAACCGGCCGGCGTTGAGGGTGGTGTTGCCCAGGTAGGCGTTGGCGCCGTTGAGGATCAGGTCGGCGCTGCCATTCTTGATCAGGCCGCCGATCCCGCCGATCGCGCCACCCAAGGTCAGGGCATTGCTGCCGGCGATCGTCAGGTTGCCGCCCAGGTTCAGCCCATTGCCGATGCTGACCGCGGTGCTGGCGTCCAGGCTGGTGCCGTTGGCGGCATTCAGCGTGCCATTGCCCAGGGCGCCGTTGGCCCCCAGGATCAGCGTGCCGCCGTTGAGGGCGGTATTGCCCTGGTAGGTATTGGTACCGCTGAGGGTCAGGCTGGAAGTGCCGCCCTTGATCAGCCCGGCGCTGCCGCCGATGGTGCCGCCCAGGGTCAGGGCATTGCTACCACCCACCGTGAGGTTGGCGTTGAGGTTGATGGCATTGCCCACGTTCAGGGCACTGCCGGCATTCAGCGAACTGGCGCCGCCCACGGTCAGCGCACCGCTGCCCAGGGCCGTGGCGCTCCCCAGGGTCAGGCTGCCGGCATTGAGCAAGGTGCCGCCCTGGTAGCTGTTGTTGCCATTGAGGGTGAGGTTGGCGCCACCGTTCTTGACCAGGCCATAGGCACCGCTGATATCGCCATCCAGGATCAGCGGGTTGAGCCCGTCCAGGGTCAGGTCAGCGTTGAGCACTATGGCATTGAGCAGGTCCAGGCTGGTGCTGCCGGCGAGGTTCGCCGCGCTGCCCACGGTCAAGGTGCCGCTGCCCAGGGCGCCGCTGTTGCCCAGGGTCAGGGTGCCGCCGTTGAGCAAGGTTCCGCCCTGGTAGGTGTTGCTGCCATTGAGGGTCAGGTTGGCCGTGCCGTTCTTGGTCAGGCCCCCGGTGCCGGTGACCAGCCCGCCGAGGGTCAGCGCGTTGCTGCCGGCCAGGTTGAGGTTGCCGGACAGGTTCAGGGTATTGCCCAGGGACACCGCGGTGCTGCTGTCCAGGGTAGTGCCGGCGGCGGTATTGAGCACGCCCAGGCCCAGGGCCAGGTTGCTGCCCAGGATCAGCGAACCGCTGTTGAGGTTGGTATTGCCCAGGTAGCCGTTGTTGCCGGACAGGGTCAGGCTGGCCCCGCCGTTCTTGACCAGCCCGCCGGCACCGTTGATCTGTCCGGACAGGCCCAGGTTCTGGTTGCCGCCAATGGTCAGGGCCCCTGCCAGGTTGACGTTGTTGCCCAGGCTCAAGGCGGTGTTGGCATCCAGCGTCGTACCGGCCGCCGCGTTGAGGGTGCCGGTGCTCAGGGCGCCGGCATTGCCGACGATCAAGCGCCCGGCATTCAGGGCGGTGTTGCCCAGGTAGGCATTGGCCGAATTGAGGACCAGGTCGGCGCTGCCGTTCTTGACCAGGCCACCGGCACCGCTGACCAGGCCGCCCAGGGTCAGGGCATTGCTGCCACCCACCGTCAGGTTGCCGGCCAGGGCCAGGGCGTTGCCCAGGTTGATGGCGGTGTTGGCATCCAGGGTGGTGCCGCCGGCCGTACTGAGCAAGCCACTGCCCAAGGCATTGTTGTTGCCCAGGATCAGGCTGCCGGCATTGAGATTGGTGGTGCCGCTGAAGCCGGTGTTGTTGCCGCTCAGGGTCAGGCTGCCGGTACCGCCCTTGCTCAGCGCGGCACTGCCGCTGAGCACGCCGGACAAGGTCAGCGCGCCGACGCCACTGGTACTCAGGGCGTTGTTGAGCACCAAATTGTTGCCCAGGTTGACGGTACCCGGAGCGCTCAAGGTGGCCGCGCCGCCCAGGGTCACGGTGGAAATGCTGAAAGCCTGGTTGTTGCCCACCTGCACCGTACCGCCATTGAGGGTGGTGCTGCCGGTGTAGGTATTGGCGCCATTGAGGGTCAGTTGCCCGGCGCCGGACTTGACCAGCCCGCCGCCACCGGAAATCACCCCGCCCAGGGTGGTGTCGTTGCTGCCTTGCAGGGTCAGGCCGCCAGCACCCAGGGCGATCAGGTTGTTCAGGGTCAGGCCAGCGCTGCTGGCTTGCAGCACACCACCATTGGAGGTCAGCAGGCCGCTGCCGAAAGTCGCGCTGTTGTTGTACAGGGCCACCCCGCCATTGAGCGTGGTGTTGCCGCTGACCACCGGCCCCTGCAAGGTCCAGGTGCCGCTGTTGAGGGTCAGGTTGTTGAAGTTGACGTAGTTGGCGCTGGAAACCGTACCGCTGCCGGTGGTGCCGCCACCCACGCCCAGGGTGTTCTGCAGCAGCAGGCTGTTGGAACCACCAGCGCCGCCGTCGATCTGCCCGGTAGCAGCAAATGTCAGGTCTACCCCCAGCAGGCCGCCCAGGGCGATGCCGATCCCGCCGCCGCTGCTGACCGAGGAACCGGTCACTGCGGTGAAGCTGTTGGTACTGCCGGCCCCCAGGGACACGCCTCCGGTGATCTGCCCGGTGTTGGTGAAGTTGTTGCCAGCCGCCGAGGATTGGAACGCCACCCGGCCCACCAGGGTGCCGTTGTTGGTCATGTCGACCTGCGAGCCGCCCCGCACCGCCACCACCGGCGCATCGGCGGAGAGCAGGGTCAGGCCCAGCAATGCCGAGGAACCGATGCTGCCGTTGTTGACGATGGTAGTAACGCCGCCCGCGCCATTGTTGATGTTCAGCGCCATGCCGTTGAGCGTGCCCAGGTTCAGGCCGAGGATGCCGGAGGTGCCGTTGAGGGTACCGCTGGCTGCGTTGTTGATGTTGACGGTCGCGGCGCTGCCATTGCCGATGACCGCACCATTGCTGAGCAGGGTCACCAGCCCGAGCAGGGCCGGGTCGATAGTGCCACTGTTGTTCAGGGTGACGTTATGGCCGGTGAGGCTCATCGCCGTGCCGCCGAGCAGCGAGTTGAAGGTCGCGCCACTGTTGACGTTGACCGTCAGGTCGTCGGCCGAGGTGGCGAAAGCGTTGGTGAGGACCGCCGTGGCATTGCCGCTGCAAGTGACGATGCTGCCGGCGCTGGGGTTGGCCGGCGAACAAGCGGCCATGGCGGCCGGGCTGGCCAGCCCCCAGAGCAGGCCGGCCAGGCCCAAACGGATCGCCAGGGGCAAAGGCGAAAGACTGACCAGCACATCCTTGGCGCGAGCGTTCACATGCAGCTCCTTCCTTGAGAGCAGGCTTTTTCATTACGTAGGAACGCGTACTACCCGGAAGCTTCAGATCCCTCTACTACACGCAGCAACCCGCAAAAACCTGACCGATGGTTAAGTTTCCCTGGCAGTAACCTAGACGACGCCGCAAAGCTTGCCCAACCCAGGCGCACCATCAAATAGCATTAATACCTTGGTAAGGTGCATCGATTAATCTCGGTAAAAATCAGGGAAAAAGCGTTTATTTTCAGCGATCCTTGGTGTTTTAAAATTTTTACAACACTGCACAGGCCGCTGCGTCGCACCCTTAGGGTGCCCCCATTCACCCCTTCCTTCCCAAACAGGCCGGTCACGTCGATCCTGTAGCAAAAAGACCAGTTGGTACGACACATGCAAACGTTTGCGCACCAGGGAATCCAGGCCATTCGCCGATGATTACCCAAACCTGATCTCACCCCGCACGAACAAGGATTTTCAATGCTCGTTACCTCCAGGCGTGCCGCGCCTTCGTACCCACGCAGCGTTTCCCTGCTACTGGGCATCGTTACCGGACTACTCAGCCCTGCCCTGATGGCCCAACCCGCCACCCCGGACGAATCGGCCCAGGGCGAAGGCCTGAGCAAGGACGTACAACCGGCCAAGCCCGGCGCCTACCTTTCCGACTGGTACAACCAGGACCTGATGCTGATCGGCAGCAAGGACATCAGCTTCGGCCCACGCCCGGCGGACGACGTCTACCTGGAATACGAATACTTCGGACGCAAGGGGCCGTTCGAGCTGTATGGCTACATCGACCTGCCGAAGATCCTCGATATCGGCAACAGCCACGACAAGGGCATCTGGGACCACGGTTCGCCGCTGTTCATGGAACACGAACCGCGCATCTCCATCGACTACCTGGCCGGCCGCAGCCTGGCCATCGGCCCGATCAAGGAGTGGTACGTGGCCTTCGACTGGATCTACGACCACGGCAGCCGCACCGCCAACCGTGCCAACACCCTGTACAGCGGCCTGGGCACCGACATCGACACCCATTCGCGGGTCAACCTGTCCGCCAACTTCTACGGTCGCTACCAGTGGGAAAACTATGGCGCCAGCAATGAATACTCCTGGGACGGCTACCGCGCCCAGCTCAAGTACATCGTGCCCATCGACAAATTCAGCAACGGCGCCTCGCTGACCTACATCGGCTTCACCAACTTCGATTTCGGCTCCGAACTGCACAAGGACAACCCGGCCCGCACGGCCAATGCCACCGTGGCCACCAATGTGCTGCTGTACTCCTTCACCCACCTGCGCTTCACCCTGGTGGGCCGGTACTTCCACAACGGCGGCAACTGGGAAGACGGCAGCGTGCTGAATTTCGGCGATGGCGAATTCCGCGCCCGCTCCAACGGCTGGGGGTATTACGCCGGGGTCGGCTACCAGTTTTAGCGACAGCGGCAAGTTTCGAGCGACAAGCAGCAAGACAACCACGGTGTAACCTGGATCGAGCAGGATCAGCACCGATCAACGGCAATCATGGAGGTGTTATGCGTGGCATGCAGAAAGTTTCGTGGATAGTGGGCCTGAGTGCGGTGCTGGCCGGCGGGGCCTGGGCCAATGAGGCGCCGATCAAGCCCAAGGTGGTGCTGATCAGCATGTTCGCTCCGGAGGCACAGAACTGGATCGAGCGCCTGGAGCTCAAGCACAAGGTGCGCGTCCCGGGGTTGGCCGGAGAATACCCGGACATCAGTTGCACCAACGACCGGCAGGTGTGCCTGCTGACCACCGGCATGGGCCAGACCAACGCCGCGGCCTCGACCCTGGCCCTGGCGCTGTCGCCGCAGTTCGACCTGCGCAAGAGCTACTTCCTCATCGCCGGTATCGCCGGCATCAGCCCGCACCAGGGCACCATCGGCACTGCGGCCTGGGCCCATTACCTGGTGGAGTTCGGCACCCAGTGGGAGCTCGACTCCCGTGATGCGCCCAAGGAATGGCCCACCGGTTACCTGGGCATCAACACCAAGGGGCCCAATGAAAAACCGCCCCTGGACTACAAGACCGAAGTGTTCGAACTCAACCCGAAACTCCAGGCCAAGGCCTTCGCCCTGAGCCAGAAGGTGACCTTGAGCGAAAGCAAGGAATCAGCAGCCTGGCGCCTGAAGTATCCCCAGGCTCCGGCCAACCAACCGCCGGTGGTCACCCGCTGCGACACCCTGGCCGGCAACACCTGGTTCTCCGGCACGCGCCTGAGCGAGCGAGCCGAGGTCTGGACCCGCTTGCTCACCGACAACAAAGGCGTTTACTGCACCACCCAGCAGGAAGACAACTCCACCTACGAGGCGCTGCTGCGGGCCAGCCGCGAAGGCCGAGTGGACGTCCAGCGCCTGGCGGTACTGCGCGCCGGCTCGGACTTCGACCGCCCGGCACCCGGTGCCAGCGAAGTGGACAACCTGCTCAAGTACGCCGACCAGGGCGGTTTCGTGCCGGCCCTGGAAAACCTCTACCGGGCCGGCAACCCACTGGTGCAAGACATCCTCAAGAACTGGTCGGCCTGGGAGCACGGCGTCCCGCAATGACCCCGTGATCGGCCCTATCCAAACCTGTAGCCGCTGCTGAGCCTGCGAAGCTGCGCCAAGGCCCGCAGGGCCTTCAATGCCCCCCCGGCCCTGCCCGCCTCAAGGAATCAGGATCACCTTGTCGCCACCGCCCTGGTTGACCTCGGCATAGCGCTCCAGCCCCTGCTCCAGCGGCGACTCCAGCAAACCCTCGGGCAGTGGCAGCAAGCCTTCGTCGAAATAGCGGCCGAACTGCTCCAGCATCGCCGCGCATTCCTCGACGCCATACAGCAGCGAATTGATCCCCACCACCGAGCACCCCTTGCGGTACAGGGCCAGGGCCGGCAGCTGCACATGGCCATCCACCGGCGCGGCGATGATGGCGATCCGACCGAACGTGGCCAGGGCCGGCACCGCCGCCGGCAGCCAGAAGCCGGTAGTGTCGAAGATCACCTCGGCGCCGCCGGCATGATGCTCGCCCACCTGGGTGGCGAGGTTTTCCGGCTGCGCCAGTTGCAGCGCCGGATAGCCCTGGGCCTGCAACGCCTGCACCTGCTCCGGCCGGCGCGCCGCCGCCAGCACCTGGGCGCCACGAACCTTGGCCAGGGCCAGGGCCGCAGTGGCCACGGCGCCGCCGCCGATCACCAGCAGCCGGGTACCGGCGATCACGCCGCTACGTTCCAGGGCATCCCAGGCGGTGGTATAGGGCACGCCGAGGCTCGCGGCCTGGGCAAAGCTCAGGTGCCGGGGCTTGAGCGCCACGCCGCTGGCCGACAACACCACGTACTGGGCGTGGCTGCCGTCGGCGAAAAAGCCCAGGTCCCTGCCGGTGCCCCAGACTTCCTGGCCGATCAAGTCGTCCGGCCCCTGCTCCACCACCCCGGCAAAATCCCGTCCGGGAATCCGTGGCAGCGTGGTGTAGGGAAAACGCCCGAGGACATTCTTCACATCGCTGGGATTCAGGCCCGCCGCCTTGATCCGTACCAATACCTGGCCGGGCCCGGGGACCGGAGTCGGAACCTCCACCAGTTGCAGGGAAGCGAGGTCGCCGGTGGCGGAAAATTGCAGTGCTTTCATCAAAGACTCCATGGGTCGAAAAACAGTCGATATCAGCGATCAGGACAGCCACTGGCTGAACAGTTGGCGCCCCAGGGGCCACAGCTGTTCGCCACCGAGCATGCCCAGCAGCCCCACCAGGGCGATGGTTGGCGGTGCCGGGGAACGCACCTGCAGGGCACCGTAGAGCAGCCCGACCAGCAGGCCGGCCGCCAGGGACATCAGGTAATTCATGGCTCACTCCCAAAAGGCCGTGGTGCATGGGCTCGGCTGCAACTACAGCGTCGCTTCGTGTAGCCGCTGCCGCAGGCTGCGCATGGCCCGCAGGGCCACGGTCCTGCGGCCCCGAACGCAGCCTCACAGGCTCGGCAGCGGCTACAGGCATGGAGTGGATTCTAGAGGCAAGGAGACAGTGGCATCGGCCAAGTACTTCAGGCTATCGGCCAAAGCATCGGCGCTGGTCAGGCCGAGGGCTGGCCGGCGACATACTGCGAGGGGGCGACGCCCAGCTCGCGGCGGAACATGTCGCTGAAACTGCTGGGGGAATAACCCAGCTCGCGGGCGATCCGGCTCACCGGCACGCCCTGGATCAGCTCCGCCGCCGCGGTGGCCAGTTGCACCTGGCGCCGCCATTCGGCGAAGCCCAGGCCCAGGCGTTCCTTGAACAAGCGCGCCAGGGTACGCACGCTGGCCCCGACGGCCTCGGCATGCTGCTCGAAGGAAATCTCCAGGGACGGCGCTGCCATCACCGCCTGGCACAGGCTGCACAGGCGCCGGTCGGCGGCATCGGGCAAGACGATCTTCAACTCCGAGCGCCGCGCCCGTTGCAGCTCCAACAGGGCCAGGCCCACCAGGGCCTCGTAGTAGTCCGGCTGGGGCGGTTCGAGCTCCACCAGGCGCACGATCAACTCCCGCAGCAGGGTATCCACTTGCAGCACCTGGACCCTGGTATCCAGGGTCGCTGCCAGGGAGGGACGCAGGTAGATATTGCGCATCTGCAGGTCGCTGACCACGCGGATGCCATGGACCACGCCAGGCGGCAGCCACACCGCCCGCTGCGGCGGCACCACCAGGGCCTCGTGGGGAGTCTCGACCCACATCACCCCGCTCATGGCATACAGCAGCTGGCCCCAGTCGTGCTCATGGGGCTCGACGAACAACCCGCGCGGGTAGGTACGGGCCAGCGGCTGCACGGGAATCGCGGTGTCGGTGAGGTCGGGAGGAGCGGCTAGGGCCATGGCAAGGTCGCGGCGGGACGGCGGGCGACCATGGTAACCAGCCGTCGAGGCAGCCACCAGCCAGCACTAGCCAAATCGATGCCGTAGTGCTCGAGATCCATTCGTTTGGAGGGCCTGCCGGGATTTTTCGACAGCTCGCCGGCCCGCTGGGGCAATTCGAGTGAATTTTTCCGCCGCAGGGGGATCATTGCTGCATCACAGGGAGGATTGAACGCTTTATGAACAACGCAAAACTCTTCGTCATCGAATACACCCTGCACGGTGCCCCCAAGTCCTTCATCATCCGCCAGGACAAGATGGACAACGCCGAGGCCTGGCATTGGGCCAGCTGCGACGCGGGGGTGGGCCGCATCGGCCGCTTCGGGCGCGAACAAGTGAAGAAGACCAGCCGACCCACGGCGGAGAAGTTCGGTATCCACAACGTCACCTGGCGCCCTTCGGTCTAGCCGGTAAACCGGATGGCGCCACCCGGCGCCATCCCCAGCGCCGAGGCTCAATCCCAGCCTTGCAGGCGCAGCGTGGCCCGCACCAAGCGCTGCTCCTCCTCTTCGATCTCCTGCAGGTTTTGCGCGATGCCCTGGATATGCGCCTGTGCGGCCTTGCGCGCCTGTTCCGGCAAGCGACCGGTGACCGCGTGGTACAAGCGCGCATGCTGGCGGTCGATCTGGCGCTTGTGCAGTGGCCGGTGATAGAGGTTGTTGACCGAGGCGAACACCGAATTGAGCAACAGGCCGTTGAGCGAGCCCAGGGTCTGCACCAGCACCGGGTTGTGCGAAGCCTCGCAGATGGCCAGGTGGAAGGCATGGTCCAGGCGCGCCAGGTCGGCGGGCTCCAGGTCCTGGTCATGGGCGTCGAGCAGGGCCTGGTAGCTACGGCCGATGAGCACGAAGTCGGCCTCGGTGCCACGCAGGGCCGCCAGCCGCGCCGACTCGCCCTCCAGCAGGCCGCGGACCTCCAGCAAGTCGTAGAGAGTACGTGGCTGGGAGCTGAACAGGTGCAGCAGTGGCGAGTCCGCCGCCGGCGCCGACAGTTGCGCCACCTGCGAGCCACGGCCCTGCACCGTGTCGATGATGCCCCGGGCCCGCAACAGCTTCAGGCCCTCGCGCAGGGCCGTGCGCGAGACCCCGAGCTTGGCGGTCAGGCGCCGCTCCGAGGGCAACAGCTGGCCGGTCTTGAATACCCCGTCGACGATCAGGCGCTCGATCCGTGCGCAGACCCTATCGGCCACCTGCAAGCGCGGCTGTCCCGGTTTGTCCTGCATCTCGCCTCCCACTGGTATGACCAGTTCCTTGTCGATTCGCGCCCACTTCCTGGCTTGGCTGCAACTTGCTGAAATCAATCAGGTTTAATGGAGCCCGGGGCAAGTACCGGAAAACAAAGTGGTTCGACCACTGCCGGCGCACATGGACACTAAGGCGCCCCGGGCCAATGATGCCAGGCATGCGTGATGCAGTCGCGACCTGATAACAACGACACAAGGTCATTCGCCAGCCATGACGATTCTCTACGATGAACGCCTCGACGGCGCCCTGCCCGAGGTCGACCGCCAAGCCTTGATCCACGCGCTGCGCAGCCAGCTGCCGGACCTGGAACTGCTGGACCGCCAGGAGCAACTCAAGCCCTACGAATGCGACGGCCTGAGTGCCTACCGCAGCACCCCGCTGCTGGTGGCCCTGCCCCGGCGCCTGGAGCAAGTGCAGCAGATCCTCAAGATCTGCCACCAGCAACGGGTACCAGTGGTGGCCCGGGGCGCGGGTACCGGCCTGTCCGGCGGCGCCCTGCCCCTGGAAAAGGGCCTGCTGCTGGTGATGGCGCGATTCAAGGACATCCTCGAGATCGACCCCGCCGCGCGCTGCGCGCGCCTGCAACCCGGGGTGCGCAACCTGGCGATCTCCCAGGCCGCGGCGCCCTACGAGCTGTACTACGCCCCCGACCCGTCGTCGCAGATCGCCTGCTCCATCGGTGGCAATGTCGCGGAGAACGCCGGTGGCGTGCACTGCCTGAAATACGGCCTGACCGTGCACAACCTGCTCCAGGTGCGGATGCTCACCGTCGAGGGCCAACCCCTGACCCTGGGCAGCGAGGCCCTGGACTCGCCGGGCTTCGACCTGCTGGCGCTGTTCACCGGTTCCGAGGGGCTGCTGGGGGTGATCACCGAAGTCACGGTCAAGCTGCTGCCCAAGCCGCAGATCGCCAAGGTGCTGCTGGCGGCCTTCGACTCGGTGGAGAACGCCGGCCACGCGGTGGCGGCGATCATCGCCGCGGGCATCATCCCCGGCGGCCTGGAGATGATGGACAACCTGGCGATCCGCGCCGCCGAAGACTTCATCCACGCCGGCTACCCAGTGGATGCCCAGGCCATGCTGCTGTGCGAGCTGGATGGGGTCGAGGCCGATGTCCACGACGACTGCGAGCGGGTGCGCCAACTGCTGCAACAGGCCGGCGCCAGCGAAGTGCGCCTGGCCCGGGACGAGGCCGAGCGCGCACGGTTCTGGGCCGGGCGCAAGAATGCCTTCCCGGCGGTGGGCCGCTTGTCGCCGGACTACTACTGCATGGACGGCACCATTCCCCGGCGCCAACTGCCCGCCGTGCTGCACGGCATCGCCCGGCTGGCCGCCGAGCACCAGCTGCGGGTGGCCAACGTGTTCCATGCCGGCGACGGCAACATGCACCCGTTGATCCTGTTCGATGCCAACCAGAGTGGGGAACTTGAGCGAGCGGAAACCCTGGGTGGCAAGATCCTCGAGCTGTGCGTGGCGGTGGGCGGCACCATCACCGGCGAGCACGGCGTGGGCCGGGAGAAGATCAAACAGATGTGCGTGCAGTTCAGCGGCGACGAGCTGAGCCTGTTCCACGGCATCAAGCGCGCCTTCGACCCCCTGGGCCTGCTCAACCCCGGCAAGAACATCCCGACCCTGCACCGCTGCGCCGAGGCCGGGGCCATGCACATCCACCATGGGCAGTTGCCCTTCCCCGAACTGGAGCGATTCTGATGGCCGCCCCCACCGATTGCGACGCCAGCCAAACCCTGCTGGAGCAGGTGCGCGACGCCCTGGACAACGCCACCCCGCTACGCATCCAGGGCTCCAACAGCAAGGCGTTCCTGGGGCGCGACAGCGCCGGCGAAATCCTCGATACCCGGGTCCATCGCGGCATCGTCAGCTACGACCCCACCGAACTGGTGATCAGCGCCCGGGCCGGAACACCGCTTGGCGAACTGCAGGCGGTACTGGATGCCGCCGGGCAGATGCTGCCCTGCGAGCCGCCGGCGTTCGGTACCGGCGCCACCCTGGGCGGCATGCTCGCCAGTGGCCTGTCCGGGCCACGCCGCCCCTGGGCCGGAGCGGTGCGCGACTTCGTCCTGGGCACCCGGATCATCAGTGGCCTGGGCCAGCACCTGCGCTTTGGTGGCGAGGTGATGAAGAATGTCGCCGGCTACGACCTGTCGCGGCTGATGGCCGGCAGCTATGGCTGCCTGGCTCTGGTGACCGAAGTCTCGCTGAAGGTGCTGCCCAAGCCGCGCCACTGCCTGAGCCTGAGCCTGGAACTGCCTGCCGGGCAAGCCCTGGCCAGGCTCGCGCAATGGGGCCAGCAGCCATTGCCCATCAGCGCCGCCTGCCACGATGGCAGCCGCCTGCACCTGCGCCTGGAAGGCGGCGAAGGCTCGGTGGCCGCGGCCCGCGATCGGCTCGGCGGCGAGCCCCTGGACAGCCACTACTGGAACCGGCTCAACGAGCAGCAACTGCCGTTTTTCGACCCCGGCCTGCCGCTGTGGCGCCTGTCGCTGCCACACAACACCCCGGAGCTTGCGTTGCCCGGCACCCAATTGCTGGACTGGGGCGGCGCCCAGCGCTGGCTCAAGTCCGACGCTCCGGCCGAGCGCATCCGCGCCATGGCCAGCGCCGCCGGCGGTCATGCCAGTTGCTACAGCCATGGCCTGCTGGACAGCCCCTTCCAACCCCTGGAACCGACCCTGCTGCACTATCACCAACGCCTGAAAGCGCAGCTCGATCCCCAGGGCATCTTCAACCCCGGCCGACTCTACCCGGAGCTCTGATCCATGCAGACCACCCTCAGCCCCGAGGCCCGGCAGTTGCCAAGGGCCGCCGAAGCCGAACGTATCCTGCGCAGCTGCGTGCATTGCGGGTTCTGCAACGCCACCTGCCCCACCTACCAGGTCCAGGGCGACGAGCTAGACGGGCCGCGCGGCCGCATCTACCTGATCAAGCAGGTGCTGGAGGGCGCCGCGGTCACCCACCAGGCACAACTGCACCTGGACCGTTGCCTGTCATGTCGCAACTGCGAGACCACCTGCCCATCGGGCGTCGAGTACCACAACCTGCTGGACATCGGCCGGGCGGTGGTGGACGCCGCCCTGCCCCGGCCCGCCGGCCAGCGTCTGCTGCGCCAGGGCTTGCGGACCCTGGCGGGCAACCCGCAGCTGTTCAAGACACTGGTACTGGGCGGCAGTCGCTTGCGCCCGCTGCTGCCCCAGGCCCTGCAAGACAAACTGCCGCGCCAGATACCCGCCGCCGGCGTGCGCCCGGACAGGCTCCACGCGCGGCGCGTGCTGCTGCTCGAAGGCTGCGTGCAGCCGGGGCTGTCGCCCAATACCAACGCCGCCGCGAGCCGGGTCCTGGATCGCCTGGGCATCAGCGTGCAGCCGGTGGCCGGGGCCGCGTGCTGCGGCGCCGTGGACTACCACCTGGATGCCCAGGAGCGCGGCCGCCAGCGGGCCCGGCACAATATCGACGCCTGGTGGCCGCACCTGCAACAAGGTGCCGAGGCCATCGTCCAGACCGCCAGCGGCTGCGGCGCCTTCGTCAAGGACTATGGGCACCTGCTGGCCGACGATCCGGTCTATGCCGCCAAGGCGCAGCAAGTCAGCGCCCTGGCCCGGGACCTGGTGGAGGTGGTGCGGGCCGAACCTCTGGCAGCGCTGCAAGTACGCAGTGGGCAGCGCCTGGCCGTCCATTGCCCCTGCACCCTGCAACATGCCCAGCAACTGGGCGGCGCCGTGGAAAGCCTGCTGCAACGCTTGGGTTTCAACCTGACTTCGGTGCCCGACGGCCACCTGTGCTGCGGCTCGGCCGGCACCTATTCACTGACCCAGCCCGCCCTGGCCCGGCAACTGCGCGACGACAAGCTGCGGGCCCTGGAAAGCGGCAGCCCGGACGTGATCGCTACGGCCAATATCGGCTGCCAGAGCCACCTGGATGGCGCCGGGCGCACCCCGGTACGCCACTGGATCGAACTGCTGGAAGCCGCCCTCAAGCCTTGAACCCAATGGAGCCTGCCATGCACCACAAAGCCGTGTTGTGCCAAGACGACGTCAGCCGCATCCTCGCCGCCGCCCGCACCGAGGCCCACCGCCAGCAGTGGCCGGTGAGCATCGCCGTGGTCGATGATGGCGGCCATCCCCTGGCCCTGGAGCGCCTGGACGGCTGCGCACCGATCAGTGCCTACATCGCCTTGGAGAAAGCCCGCACCGCCGCCCTGGGCCGGCGTGAGTCCAAGGCCTACGAAGACATGGTCAATGCCGGGCGCAACGCCTTTCTCTCGGCGCCGCTGCTGACCTCCCTGGAAGGCGGCGTGCCGATTCGCGTGGATGGCCAGGTGGTCGGCGCGGTGGGCGTATCCGGCGTGCGCTCCGGCGAAGATGCCCAGGTGGCGCAAGTGGCCGCCAACTGCCTGGAAGGTTCCTGAGCCCTCAGCTGTGTGGAACGCCCCTGGGCCCTCAGCTACGGCGCAGGCTGCTGCGGTACATGAACAACAAGGCCAGGGCCAGGCACAGCATCGCCAGGATGCGGTTGCCGGAGAGTGCCATGGCCGGGTTGCCGAACCAGCCGAAGTGGTCGATCAACATGCCCATGCCAAACTGCCCGAGGATCACCGCCACCGTCGCCACGGCAGTCCCGACCCGAGGCACCGCGCCGACCATCACCAGCATGTACACCACGCCGAACAGCGCGCCGCTGAGCTGCCACTTGGGCGCCTGCAACAGGCTCATGGCCTGGGGCGGCTGGAAGAACACGATCAGCAGCGAGGTGACCAGGGCACCGACGGCGAAGGTCAGCAGGCTGCTGCGCAACACCCCCACGCTCTGTCCCAGGCGGCCGTTGATCGCCGCCTGCACACTGAGCACCGCACCTGCGGCCACCACGACCACCAGCAATGGAATCAGGTTCATGTTCAACCTCGGGCAATCAGGATCAGGGCGCCGACGATCAGCACCAGGGCCAGCCAACGCTCGGCGTTGACCGGTTTGCGGATACTGCCGAACCAGCCGAAGTGGTCGATCAGCACGCTCTTGCCGACCTGGCCGGAAAGAATCGCGATCATGGTCATGGCAATCCCGATATGCGGCGTGGCCAGGGTCAACACCACCACGTAGATCGGCCCCAGCACTCCGCCCAGCAACTGCCAGCGCGGCAACTGGCTCAAGGCCGGCCCCGGCTGCGGGCCACTGAACAGCAACAGCAAGGCCAGCAACGCCGCGCCGACGCCGAAGATGCTCAGGGTCGCCCACAGGTGGCCGACCTGGGCTCCCAGGGGGCCGAGCAAGCCGGCCTCCACCGACAGGCCCATGCCGGCCAGGATCACCAGCGGCAGCAGGGCCAGGCGTTGCCAGCCGGCAGTGGATACCGCAGGGGCCACTGGCGGTGGCAGCGTTGGGTCAAGGGTTTCGCAAGACATGGGGCACCTCTTGGGTTCATGGAGTAGCGAGCATTATTGGTTGCCCGTGCTTTGCGATAAATGGGAGCATGCCGACAACACTTTTGCGTAAAACGCACAGCAAGGACTTCCCATGCAAGGCTTCAACGACCTGGGTTTCAAGGCCCTGCGGCTGTTCATCGCGGTGCTCGACCAGGGCAGTTTCTCTGTCGTGGCCCGACGCGAAGGCCTGGCACCCTCCTCCATTTCGCGGCAGATCCAGCTGATGGAACAGGCCCTGGGCCAACAGTTGCTGTATCGCCATACCCGGGCGGTCAGCCCCACCGAGGCCGGGCGCCTGTTGGGGCACCATGCCCGGCGGGTGCTGGCGCAATGGGAAGAAGCCGAGCAGGCCCTGCAAGAACAGCAGGACCAACCGGCCGGGCTGGTGCGGATCAATGCGCCGGTGGTGTTCGGCCAGCGGCATATCTCGCCCTGGCTGGGCGAACTGCACCAGCGCTATCCCAAGCTGCAACTGGATATCCAGCAGACCGACAGCTACATCGACCCGTTGCAGGACGGCACCGACCTGCTGTTTCGCATCGGCGTGCTGGGAGACTCCTCGATGCAGGCCCGGTTACTGGCACCGCAGCGCTACCGGGTCGCCGCCAGCCCGGGCTACCTGGCCCGTCACGGCCACCCCCGTCATCCCGACCAGCTGCACCAACACCAATGCCTGGCCTACAAGGGCGAAAGCGGCCAGCAGCGCTGGTTCTTCCGCCAGGGCCAGGAATCCTGGACGCCCTACAGCGTCACGGGCCCGCTGACCGGCAACCACGCCGACACCCTGACCCAGGCCGCCGAACAAGGCCTGGGGCTGGTGATGTTTCCTTCCTGGCTGATCGGTGAGGCCCTGCACCAGGGACGGCTGGTGGCGCTGTTCGAGGATTTCGAAGTGGCCACCAGCCTCGAACCGCAACAGATCGCCGCCCTATGGCCGGGCAGCCGGCGCCTGTCGGTGAAGGTCCGCGCGGTGATCGATTTCTTCGTCGAGAAATTCGGGCCAGTACCGTATTGGGATCGCTAGCGCGATCAGCTCCAAGCTTCAAGCTGCAAGCGGCAAGTTGAAAGCCGGACGCGATCAGCCTTGGCTTGAGCGCTCTGGCTCTGGCTCTGGCTCTGGCTTGAAGCTTGAAGCTTGAAGCTTGCCGCTAAAGGCTAGCTATGAGCCAGGCATTGGCTGCGCTGATCACGGCGAACAGGCTCCAGGCCAGCCAGCGGGTCGGCCAGCGGTTGACGAACACGCCCATCAGGCGCGGGTCGTTGGTCATGCGGATCAACGGATACAAGGCGAACGGCAATTGCAGGCTGAGCACCACCTGGCTCAGCACCAGCAGCTTGCCCACGGCGCCGTCGCCCAGCAGCCAGACGCCGATGAACGCCGGGATCAGCGCCAGGCCACGGGTGATCAGGCGGCGCTGCCAGCAGGGAATCCGCAGGTTCAGGTAACCCTCCATGATCACCTGGCCGGCGATGGTCCCGGTGAAGGTCGAGCTCTGCCCCGAAGCCAGCAGCGCCACGCCGAACAGCACGCTGGCCAGGGCCCCGCCCACCAGCGGATCGAGCAGGTGGTAGGCATCCTGGATCTCCACCACGTCGCTGTGCCCGGTGTTGTGGAAGGCCGCTGCGGCAAGGATCAGGATCGCCGCGTTCACCAGCAGCGCCAGGGCCAGGGAACCGATGGTATCGATGCGCGCCAGGCGGATCGCATCGCTGCGGCTGGCAAGGTCCTTGCCCACTAGGCGGGTCTGGACCACCGAGGTATGCAGGTACAGGTTGTGCGGCATCACCGTGGCGCCGAGGATGCCGATCGCCAGGTACAACGGCGCGGCATCGCTGATGGCCGCCAGCGACGGGGTGAAGCCCCGGGCCACGTCTGGCCAGTGGGGCTTGATCAGCAGCAACTCGATGAAGAAGCACACGCCGATGGTCGCCACCAGCGCCAGCATGATCGCTTCCAAGCGGCGAAAGCCACGGTTCTGCAAAGCCAGCACCAGCAAGGTATCGAAGGCGGTAATGACGATTCCCGTACTCAACGAGACTCCCAGCAAGAGGTGGAAAGCCAAGGCGCAGCCCAGCACTTCGGCGAGGTCCGTGGCAATGATCGAGACCTCCGCCAGCAACCACTGGACCCGCGCCGAGCGTGGGCTGTAGCGCTCGCGGCAAAGCTGCGCCAGGTCGCGCCCGGTGGCGATGCCCAGGCGCGAGCAGAGGCACTGCACCACCATGCCCGCCAGGCTCGCCAGCAGCACCACGAACAGCAGGCTGTAGCCATAGCGCGAGCCGGCCTCGATGGCCGTGGCCCAGTTGCCCGGGTCCATGTAGCCGATGGACACCAATAGCCCGGGTCCGGCGAAGCGCAGCACGCGCTTGAACAGCGAGGCACGGGGGTCGACGGTGACGGAACCGGCCACCTCCGGCGGACAGAAAGGAGCGGTGGCGATTTTCGGCAGGCTGAATTTCACAAGGGGGATTCCACGGCGGCTTGAAGCAGGTGCCCAGCTTAGCAGGCCGGTGAACAACTAACTGCGTTGCCATCGCTGCGTTGAAAACAAGCTAAAAATGCTCATTTACCATCCGTAAACTGCGCTTTTTCGCCTGTTTTCGCCTGGCGCTAGCTGCCTCGCCTACGTTTTTCAACGGCCTGCGAGAGGTTTCGCCGCGGCCGCCCAAGCCTGAAATTCATCGGCCAAGACGAGTATGCTGCGCAGGTTCCGGCCCGGACCGGACGTCGTTCCACCCTTGCAAGGTTTTCTCCGTGGCTGACTCCGCAACGACTATGGCAGGCGATACCCTGCCGCCCTTCCTGCAACCTGGCGAGCGAGTGCTGCTGTTCGATGGCGTGTGCACAACTGCGAATTAGCATGTACTGACACTCACACCATCAGTTCATACCATGGACATCGTCGACAAGCGTGCAGCTCGAGATCGACTGTAGTGATCTAATTTAATCGCCCCCCATTGCGGACACCAGGACTGGAACACCATGAAGCCTGATGCCGACCTGGTGATCAAGGCTTTGGACATGGCGTATGAACGGCGTGACTGCCCCCAGAATGTGCTGTTTCACAGCGACCAAGGAAGCCAATACGGCAGCCGGAGCTTTCGCCAGCGTCTATGGTGTTATCGCTTCACGCAAAGCATGAGTCTGCGTGGAAACTGCTACGACAACGCACCGATGGAACAGTTGTTTCGCAGCCTGAAAACGGAATGGATACCGACCGAGGGCTACATGAGTGCATCGCTAGCACAGCAGGATATCGGTCGTTTTTTGATGCAGAGGTACAACTGGCAACGGCCACATCAATTCAACAGCGGGTTGGCGCCCGCAGTGGCCGAGGGAAAACCTAACGCAGTGTCCGGGATTAGTTGACCACTACACATTTGACGATACGTGTAACAAGGTACGTGGTCGGTGGTGAGGCCTATGTAAACGGCACCCCAGTGTTCGGAGAGACCTTCTCATATTGGTATGGTTTCCTCACCAACTCCTTCTTTGCTGACGGCGTAAAACAGGCCAAGTAGCCTACAATGTCAGGGGCTGCAGGATGCACCGGGCGTCTCGCACGATCCGCGTCACCATCTCCCTCTGGTGGGCCACCGCTTGCCAGTATCCCTGACGCTCCGCCAGTGCCATTGCAAGCTGAAAATCCTGCTGCCTGATGGCCAAGTCTGTGTACTTGCGCGCCACCTCAGGTCAGGCGGCAAACAAGGTTTCCTCTGCTGAACGAATTGCACCCTCCTCGTCCAGCACAATGGGATAGTCGCCGTCACCGTCAATGGTGTAACACCAGGAGGAGTTTTCACTGGGCGAACAATCTAGGCCGAAGCTGACGGCCAATAGTTCAACAAAAATGCCCACCTCTATGAATGGGAATCGTGGGTGGGGCCTGGCTTCTCGCATCATGATCTCTTACCGCCTCTAATGGTCAGCATCCGGCTCCGGTACCGGACTGTCGCTCTGATTTCAGTCTGCAGAGGGAGCAGAGCCAAACTCAAGGCTTAGCGGACTGAAACCTTCGAGGCCACATGTCCCTACTGCATAACCACCAAGAGTCGGCAGAGAATATCAAGCTCTGGGCGATCAAGAATGGCTGGCTGCCGAAAGCACCAGAGCGGCTGGAAACATCGGCTAAAAAGACGTTCGCTTTGAGTTCAAAACCAAAACTCGATAACCCTGATCATGCAAAGCAGAGCTACCCTAATCTCGTAGCACAATTCTACTGGCGATCCGGTTCAGTAAATTTTTCCGAGTGCCCCCTTCATCTGCCTGGCTTGGCCGCTCTCGAAAAATCCGTAAGAATGCCATTTGGCCATTACCAACTGTACGGAACACTTATATGCCACGGAAGCGCAAAGGGAGCGACGGCGGGACAATCGCTCTGTACGCCTTGTTATTCGTCGTTGCCCTCTTGGCACAAATTCCTAAACAGGCATGGATTGCCCTTGGGGTTATCTTGGGCATAGGCGTACTGGTATGGGTCGTCAGACGCGCTACCCAGCCAAAGCCCTACGCTCCTGAAGAGGATATTGCCGCCGAGATTGCAGCTTCATCTCGACAAGCAACATCCCCCACTGTAAGCGTTCAGCTCAGTGCAAGCACCCGCGAGCGTGACTTCCACACCATCCAAGTAGGTTCCCCCGGCGACAGCCAGAGCTACGCCATCCCAAAGCCAAGTGCAAAGCCCATAGGGGTTCGCTGGCTTGCGGAAGGTGAATCCATCAACGTAGCCGGCCTGGCAATCCCAGGCGGAATGTTCTACATCACCGAGCGAGCGACACAGTTCGGTCAATCTGAACCGTCCTTGATCGATGCCACGCTTCGAGTCGCGCGCTCACCTGTGAATCTAACCGAACGGCAGATGCCCTATTGGCCAAGCTACCGGAGCATCACGCCTGAGGCGCGACGAGCGTATCTGCAATGGTTGGCCGGAGGTCGTTGCCAGCCTGCTGATGCGGGATACGTGTTCCTGTTTTTCTATGGGCTTGAACGCCGCGCGTTGATCGATGCACCGACCGATCCTCAGGCCAAGGCGGAGATCCTGGCCATCAAAGCCGAGGTCAAGCGTTTGCTTGAACTCTACGGCGACAACAACTCTTTCCGAGGCTACGCTACCCGCTTGCTCGCCCATATCGACGCTGGTTCTGTTCAACCTCAAAGCTACATGAGTGAGCCCACCGCCAGCGCCGCAGATGGTTATGAGCTGCCTATGTCACTGCGCGTTGCGCTGGGTCAGATGGCCGTGGACAAGTATCCGCTCAACCCGGGCTGGGCATTAGCCTGGGCGCTCGCAGAGCCCAACATTTCCCGGCGTACACCGGTGACCCGGTGTCCTGAGCAATTCGCAGCGCTGTTCAAAAACGAATTCGCAAAGCGCTATCCCAACGGCATTGCTCTCCCTCAGAACAAGACCAAGCTCAAGATTGCCTATCGCCCTGCCTCTGCTGGATTGAGTATTCCGGCAATGGCCATAGGCGACCTCCCCGATGTCGCGGCAACCTCAGGAACCCGTAATAAGCTGCAGGTAATTGTCGAAGAGTGCACCACCGTACTCGACGCTTACAGTCGGTATCTGGGGCGCAACCCAGACGCTGGGAATAGCCTGGAAGCCATACTGCAGTTGCCAACCGAACTCTGGCCTGCTGATGCTAAAACGGAACTCGATCAGTTGGAGCAACGCGTCGGTGGCGAAACCATATGCATGAGCTTCGGGGAGTTGGCAGGTCGATTCAAATCCGCCGGCGCGCTTTCCCGCGACAAAGTGATCGCACTCGCCCGGGCTTTGGAAAGCAAGCGGATCGGATTGGAGCCCGATATCCTTTCCGGTAGCCGTACACCCAAGGCAGAAGACACCATCGCGCTGTTCGCTGCGGACTCTGACGAAGGCACGCTTCGCGTTACCGATGCCTACAGCGCTGCAGCAGTGACTTTAGACCTGGCCAGTGCAGTCGCTGCGGCAGACGGTGACACCTCGCTTGAGGAGATAAGTCTGCTATCAAGCCACATTGACTCGTGGGATCACCTTTGCGTTGCGCATCGTAAACGCTTGAAAGCGCACCTCCAAATCCAGCTGAAGCAACCGCCCACACTAGCAAGCCTTAAGAAGAAACTTGAGCCTTTGACCATCGAGGCCAAACGAAAAATTGCTAGCTTCCTGGCCCACCTGGCACATGCGGATGGTGAGGTGACACCACAAGAAGTGAAGCTGCTTGAGCGCGTGTACAAATCGCTCGCTCTCGATCCGCAGTTTGTCTACAGCGACCTCCATAGTGCAGCCGTTCACCCCTCTAATGTAGTGGAGGCAATAACTACGACTGCCGCGCCGAGCACGGCGGTTCCGACATCGGAAAGCGCTGGTTCAGACTTTGCGCTGGACATGACCAAGGTTGCTCGCCTGCAAAAAGAAACAGCAGAGGTGTCGGCGCTACTGGCCAGCGTCTTCAGTGCGGAAGCGCCCACTGAAACACCTAGCGCCCTTGAGCCCGAATCACCCCAACTGCAAGAAAACAGTACCGCCGAACAGCTTGCTACCGTACATGGCTTGGACGTTGAGCATTCTGCGTTCCTTCGACTTCTGGTTTCACGGCCTGAGTGGAGCCGTGCCGAGCTGGAAGACACAGCCAATGACATGGAACTGATGTTGGATGGCGCCTTGGAGCGGATCAACGACACAGCGTTCGAGCTGTTCGATATGCCCGTGACCGAAGGCGATGATCCCATCGAAATCAACCCCGACATTCTGGATGAATTAGCCCTATGAGTAAGATACGAGCCAAGGATCGCGACGCGGTCATTCAATCGCTGCGCGCAGGCGTTGTGCCCCGTGTTGGACAACATCTGATCCAGGTAGGTCGGGCGGGTGAACTCGATTCGCTGCTCAAGGATGTAGATCGTCTCGCGGATGGAGGCTCGGCATTCCGTGTCGTCGTTGGCGAGTACGGTGCAGGCAAAACCTTCTTCCTAAACCTGGTTCGCGGCATCGCCATGGAGCGCAAGCTCGTCACCATGCACGCCGATTTGAATCCTGACCGCCGTCTTCATGCTTCGGGCGGCCAGGCGCGCTCCCTTTACTCCGAGCTGGCCAAAAACATGGCCACGCGCACCAAGCCCGATGGCGGCGCGCTCCAGGGTATCGTCGAGAAATTCATCTCCCAGGCTAAAACGGAAGCCAAAGCCAAAGGTGTCGAGAGCGAGGTGGTCATTCGAGAGTACCTGGCGGAACTCACCGAAATGGTCAACGGCTATGACTTTGCCGACGTCATTGCCGCCTACTGTCGCGGCTTCGAGGAGGGCAATGAGCAGCTCAAGGCTGACGCCATCCGTTGGCTGCGCGGCGAATTTTCCACCAAGACCGATGCCCGTGCTGCGCTGGGCGTGCGTACGATTGTCGACGATGCCTCCGTCTACGACCAATTGAAATTGCTGTCACGGTTTGTGCGCCTGGCCGGCTTCGGCGGCTTGATGGTCTGTTTGGATGAGTTGGTCAACCTGTACAAACTGGCAAACACCCAGGCCCGCAATGCCAATTACGAACAGATTCTGCGCATCCTCAACGATTCTTTGCAGGGCTCCGCTGAAGGCTTGGGCTTTGTGCTAGGCGGCACACCGGAGTTTCTGATGGATACTCGTCGCGGGCTCTACAGCTACCCAGCCCTGCAATCGCGCCTAGCGGAAAACACCTTCGCGAAATCTGGCCTGGTCGACCTTTCTGGGCCTGTCATTCGGCTCAGCAGCCTGACCCCAGAAGACTTCTACGTACTGCTGCAGAAGCTTCGCAATGTCTATGCCTTCGGCGAACCTGAGAAGTTCTTGCTGCCGGATGAAGCCATTCCTGCCTTCATGGCGCACTGCAACCAACGCTTGGGCGAGGCGTACTTCCGGACACCACGCACGACCATTACAGCCTTCATCAACCTGCTCGCAGTAATCGAGCAAAACCCGACAGCGGACTGGCGAACCTTGCTGGGAACCGTGGAGCTGTCCAGGGATGAGGGTGGGCAACAAGATTTTGAAGTCGAGGCCGACGATGAGCTCGCCAGCTTCAAGCTCTGACTCTTCTTCGTTCGAACGTCTACACCCCGAGATTCAGCAATGGATCTGGTCACAGGGGTGGACGTCGTTACGTGATGCACAGGAGTGGGCGGTACCGGCCTTGGTGGACGCTGATCGCGATGTGATCATTGCAGCATCAACCGCCGCAGGTAAAACAGAGGCCGCATTCCTACCCATCCTGACCAACCTGCTCAACGACAGTGAGCATGGCGGCGCGGTGCTGTATATCAGCCCGCTCAAGGCACTGATCAACGACCAATGGGACAGGCTTAGCCGGCTATGTGAAAGGCTCGAGCTACCCGTCGTTGCTTGGCATGGTGACGTGGCAGCAAGCAAGAAACAACGGTTTCTGAAATCGCCTGAGGGTATCTTGCTAATCACGCCGGAGTCCCTCGAAGCCCTCTTCGTAAACAGAGGCTCGAGTTTACCTGGAGCTTTTCAGAACCTGCGCTACATCGTCGTAGATGAGCTTCATGCTTTCATTGGTAGTGAGCGCGGGAAGCAACTGCAATCGCTCATGGAACGGGTTGAAATCGTCGTCGGCAGAGCCTTGCCTCGTGTAGGGCTTTCCGCGACTCTTGGGGAGATGTCACTGGCCCAAAAGTTCCTGAGGCCACTTCGCCCCGATGACATTACCGTCATCGAATCGAAATCCTCTGGCCAGGAACTCCAGGTACAAGTACGTGGGTACATTGAACAGCCCATGCAGCAGCTAGTGGCGGAACACCAGGGAAGTGCGTCAACAGATGAAGAAACCGAAAAGGAAGACACCTCAGGTACCAAAGTGGCTATCGCAGGTCACCTGTACAAAGTACTGAGGGGGTATAACAACCTGATTTTCCCCAACAGACGCCAAGAGGTTGAATGGTTTGCCGACCGTCTGCGCTCACTGTGCGAGAACGATGGAGTGCCAAACGAGTTCTGGCCGCACCATGGCAGCTTATCCAAGGAACTGCGGCAGGATGCAGAACGGGCGCTGAAAGCGGGAGATCCTCCAGCTTCTGCCGTATGCACTACCACCCTGGAGCTGGGTATCGACATCGGTAACATCAGGACGGTCGCGCAGATCGGCTGTCCGCCCTCCGTGGCGAGTCTTAGACAACGGCTTGGCCGCTCAGGTCGTCGACCCGGTGAGCCTGCCATGCTCAGGGTGTACTGCCGAGAGCACCCCTTAACGGATCAGTCTGACCTCTCCGATCAGTTGCGTGAAGGCCTTGTCCAAACGGTCGCCATGATCCGCTTGCTGATCAGTGGATGGTTTGAGCCACCTCGGTCGGGAGGCTTGCACGCCTCGACACTGGTGCAACAGTGCTTGTCGTCTATTGCTCAGCTCGGCGGTGCATCGGCGGCGCAATTATGGGGAAATCTTATAGCAAGTGGCGGTTTTGCGAGCGTCACCAAGCCTGATTTCCTGTCTTTGCTCAAAGGTATGGGTGAGAAGGAGTTGATCGTCCAGGACAGCTCAGGACTTCTGCTGCCAGGCGAACTCGGGGAGCGGTTGATCAACCACTATGAGTTCTACACCGCCTTCACGAGCGATGAAGAGTTTCGTTTGCTCCGGGATGGCAAACCACTTGGCTCGCTGCCCGTCAGCAAACCCCTGACTAAGGGGCAACGCATCATTTTCGGCGGCAGACGCTGGCAGGTTCAGGATGTTGACCTTGAAGCGAAGGTTATCGTGGTCACGCCGGCGCGGGGCGGCGAGCCCCCTCAGTTTGATGGGCTCGGTGCGCAGGTGGATGATCGCGTCAGGCTTGAAATGCGAAACGTGTTGATGGAAACCACCCCCTGTCCCTTCCTGGACAAGCACGCTCAAGCCCTTCTGGAGGATGCTCGGAGTAACTTCCGTGCCCTCGGCTTGGGTAGCACGTCAATTGTTGGCTCCGCCAGTGTCAGCTACGTGGCGACCTGGCGAGGGGACTACACCAACGATGCGCTGGCATTACTGCTACGGCATGTGGGTATTCATTGTGAAAACACAGGGCTCTTCCTGCAAGTTGCATTCAGTGTGGAGGACACGTTGCGAGCGTTGCGCGTGGTCGGTCAAATGGACGTTTCGGATGTGGAGCCCATCCTGGAAAACGTTGAAAACATGATCCGAGAAAAATGGGATTGGGCCCTTCCCCGCTCGCTCCTAATGAAGTCGTTTGCCTCAAGCCATCTTGATCTCCAAGCTGCAGTCATCACAGCGCGACTTCTAAGTGAGGAAGCGAGGGCGAAATATCCGTGGCCTCCTCTCCTAGAATCTGTCCCCCATCCTGGTTAACCAAAAGCCCCTCGAAGGGCCCATTTTTAATCAAACCAAATTCACTTGGTCAGCCAGGAATCCACAGTTTCAGAGCCATACTGCGCCTTCCATTCCTTCAGCGTCTTGTGGTTACCACCTTTGGTTTCGACGACTTCGCCTGTATGCGGATTCTTGTAGCATTTCACTTGGCGTGGCTTGCGAATGCCGGCTTTCGACTCGGTGGCAGGAGCACGGCGACCGGCTTGTGGGTCAAGCAGGCTGATCACGCTCGGTAAGCTGTAGCTGTACTCGGCGAGCAAAGCGCGTAGCTTGGTTTCAAATTCGATTTCTTTCTTGAGGCCAGCATCGCTTTTCAGAGCTTCCAATGCTTGGAGTTGCTCAGCAAGGTGTCTTTCGAGCTGGCGGAATTCGGTGAGCTTGGACATAACAAATCTCGATTGGTAGGTAGCTAACAGTATATTGCAAATTGCTCATTGGTATTGCTTACCACAACAGAGCCTAAACGAAAAAGCCAAAAATTATGGCTGAGCCATAATTCGGGATAATTCAGTTTTGCCGTTTTCTCGACCGCCTCCAACGATAAAAAACTAGTATCACTTGCAGCACATCGTCTAACACAATAAGCCTGGCCAGTTGGCCGAAATCAGCGGCATCTCCTCTCGTCGATACGCTCCACTTTGCTTATTTCCAAATCTACACCTGGCGTGGGGCCAAGCAGGTTTTTTCAGCCCGTGGATGTTGAGACAGGCAACCGACGAGCTCCAACACCTGGCGTTCTTGCATTCCCAGATCCCAATCGACCAAGCTGGGACACTGCATCCCCAAGTGGCTAAAGGTGTCGAAACCACAAAAGCCTAAAAGCCGATGGACTGAGTCAATTCAGTACTGTCCGAGTTCTTACCGCTCTACATCAACCGAGGGCCGCCACTCGCATCGTTCCTGACCTGTCAGCCCACGAAGCAAATCTCACATCAGTTGTAATAACCGGATAATGCGATCGTAGCCACAGTTTTAATGAATCGCCGAGAACCAAAGCTGCAGGCCAGGCGTTCTATCCGCTATGATCGACCCCTTCAAAGATCCTCTCTAACGTTGCAACCAGTCGTAAAAATACGAGTCACCTCTTAAGTTAAAGGGAAGTCAATTACAATGGTGACATCAAGGAAGCACAAGGTATATTTCAAAGGGATATCCACTGCTATACTGACCACTTTTTCAGCGATAGCTATCGGAATGAATTTTGAAAATAATAAGGATACCAACGGAATGCAGAGCATTAAGTTTCAAAAAGTAATTGATCTAAGCCATATTATTAGTTCCACGATCCCGCTCTGGCCTAACGACCCTCCAGTGGAGTTTGACGTAATAGCCTTACAAGAAAAAGACGGCTATTACCTGCGCCGCTTCAGTATTGGCGAGCACAGTGCGACTCACATGAATGCTCCCAATAGTTTTTATCCTAATGCCATTGGAATAGACTCCTATAAACCAGAGTCTTTGGTACGCCCAGCCGTCGTAATTGATATACGAGCCAAGGCTAGAGATAACCCGGACTATGTGATTGACCTTCAAGATATTGAGAAATGGGAACAGGCCAATGGCCGTATTCCCCAAAATTCATTGGTTTTATTTTATACGGGATGGCAAGCCCTGTGGAATGATCCCAAGCGTTTTATCAATGAAGACGCGAAAGGCCCACACTTTCCGGGTGTGGGCGCTGCCACGACCAAGTTTCTACTCGAAGAGCGCAAGATAGCCGGTGTCGGCATAGATACGCATGGTGTCGATCCTGGCCAAGATACGGTTTATGCCACTAACCGCCAAATTTTGGCGGGAAATGGTATCGTCCTAGAGTGCTTAACTAATCTCGATCAGCTACCTACAAAGGGCTCAACTCTGGTCATTGGTGTTCTTAAACTTAAAGAGGGGTCAGGTTCTCCTGTCTCCGTAATGGCGTTTTTGCCCTAAGGGCTTTCAACCTGAAGCTCAACCCACTACCGAAGTACTGGCCCGCAATTGCTGGTAGTTGGCTGCATGCTGAAGTACTTGGGTCAGACTCTGGAAATTTGCCGGTTTGGTTAAAATATCATTGGCGCCGGCGGCCTTAAAGCGCTTTATTTCGCTAGAAAACGCGCTTGCAGTAAACGCAACAATATAGCAAGTATCGCCCAATGGTAGGTTACGAATTCTGCGGATGGCTTCTAGCCCATCCATAACAGGCATATTTATATCCATGAATATAATGTCTGGAGTCCATGTCATACACTGATTGACTGCCTCCAGACCATCTGACGCAAGCGTAGGTGCATACCCAAGCGCCTGCAGCATTTCCAAAGCAACTTTTTGGTTAATCGGGTGATTTTCCACCAATAAGATATTGAGACAATAATTTCTAGAAAAAGACGAGTCGAAGCTCACCACTAGCTTATGATCATTTTCGGAGGGGATTTCCGAAGCTGAAAAAGGCTCTATGGGGAGAGAGAAGGAAAATGTTGATCCAACCCCAGGTTCACTAGTAAAGGATAAAGTCCCTCCTTGCACCTCGACTAAATTCTTGCAAATTGAAAGGCCGAGACCGCTACCGGTAAAGCGTTGACTCGTCGATCCTTTGAATTGAGCGAAGGGCATAAATAGGTTGTCTTGCCTCTCCCTAGGGATACCTATTCCGGTATCAGATATGGAGAAGTCCAGTTGAGATCGAGAGGGAGAACTGCTGGTCTTGACCTGGAGTGAAACTGTTCCACTTTCGGTAAATTTTACTGCATTCCCCATCAAATTGATCAATATCTGACGAAGGCAGTCGATATCGATTTTTACCAAAGTTGGCACATTCGGTGATACCTGCGCCTCAATGATGATTGGCTTGCCCTGAACATTTTGCCTAATCATTTCAAGGCTGGAGGACACCAACTTTCTTACTTCAAATACGCTAGGCCTCAACTCAAGCTTTCCCGCTTCGATTTTTGCCAGATCGAGAATATTATCGATAAGAGACAGCAAGACTCGCCCACTAGTATGAATCGTGTTCACCAGACCACTTTGCTCGACACTTAAAGAAGAAGCGGCTAGTAACTCCGTCGCACCAATAACTCCGTACATAGGCGTGCGAATCTCATGACTCATAGTGGCTAAAAATCTAGTTTTTGAGCGATCAGCATCCTCGGCGGCATTTTTTGCATGATTCAAAACCTGTTCATTTACTTGCAATTGCTGGAGATGAGTCCGCATACGAAATAAGTCAACCACAAACAAAAGACTAAAGGCGAGAAATACCAGAATGGCAAGTATGATATGGTGCAAGGAATCCTTTTTAAGTTGCTGGTAGTAGTTGGCCAACAATATCTCCGCTCCAGCTACATAAATCGTGCCGTCTTGAGACTTCATTGGAATGAAGACCGCACGAAAATCCCCCCAATGATCCGTGTAATCAATCCAGGTCGGTTCCGTACGACCAAAACTATCGAGCAGAGCCTGACTAGCATCAGGATAGGGATCAAAAAAGCGTACAAAGTTCTGCTCTTGAATTTCCTTTTCCAATGCGCTTGAGCTGACCAGATAGGCTTTCCCTGACCGTTTTATTACACTGTAGACAAAGGTAGTACCCATTGACTCGTTGAACTGAGAAAGCCGCTGAATAGTGTTCCAGTCTTCAGCCTCCGATTTGGAATGCCTGTCTACCAAGTTATCATGGTAGCGGTCGCCGAGGATGGCCGCTCCCCCCAATGCGGCATGCCGCAACTTGTCATTAAGATTAGCCGTTAGAATTCCTTTAGTCTCAGCATAGAGGTAGTAAATATAGCCACTAACACCTACTATATAAACTAAGAGAAAAGCCCATGTCTTCCGTCTGATTTTGAACATTCATGACAGCCTCCATACCGTCATCTAGATCATAGTTTGCTTTTGAATATTTTCAAGCCTCGATGAGTTATAACTCACCTGACCGAGTATATGGTTCCTCTGAAGCTCCTTAATTTTCTGCCCTGAGAGACGTGCCTGACTGGATCAACTTGAGGGAAGGTCAGATTGGTCTGTCCCGGAACTGGTGGACAGGTAGTTAAGAGTTACTGCTCGCATAGCGCCGCTCAAACTCCATCGGGCTGAGATAGCCCAGCGTCGAGTGGTGGCGACGGTGATTGTAAAAGCGGATGTAGTCGAACAGGTCGGTTTTCGCCTCGTGGTGGCAGGCATAGCGCAGGTACACCCGCTCAGCCTTCAGCGAACGGAAGAAGCTCTCCATCGCGGCGTTGTCCCAGCAGTTCCCGGGACGTGAATGGCTGGGCACGATTCGATGTCGCCGAAGTAAGGCCTGGTAGTCGTACGCGCAGTATTGGGCGGATTCAACCGGTCGTCGCAACACTGGATTGTTGAATTGATTTTAGATACTTGTTTAGTGCTTCGGCAGGTGTTTTCCAGCCTAGTGTTTTTCGAGGCCTTGTGTTCAACGCATGGGCTACGGCTTGGATCTCTTGGGCATTCCAGCGAGACAGGTCAGTACCTTTCGGGAAGTATTGGCGCAGAAGACCATTCGTATTCTCGTTCGTGCCGCGCTGCCAGGGACTATGCGGGTCAGCAAAGAAGACCTTCACTCCGGATTCGATGGTAAATCGAGCGTGATCCGATAGTTCCTTTCCACGATCCCAAGTCAAAGATCGCCACAACTCGATGGGCAGGTCAGTCACCGTTTTCTTCAGGGCGTTGGCCATAGTGACAGCCCCGTAGCCGGCCAGCGCCGGGCCATTTTTCGTGCGAGGAGTTAACCCATAACCTTCCTCGCGAGGCAGGTGAACGAGCATGGTGAATCGAGTTGAGCGCTCAACCAGCGTTCCAATCGCAGATCGATTCAGACCAAAGATCAGGTCTCCCTCCCAATGCCCTGGGACAGCCCGGTCTTCCACCTCAGCAGGGCGACTGGAAATCATGACATCCTCGCTGACGTGCGCCCACGTTTTAGCCTGCGCCCTAGCCCTCGGCACACGCAACGCTCGTCCTGTGCGCAGGCAGCTCACTAGCTCGCGTTTAAGAGCTCCTCGCCCCTGAATATAGAGAGCCTGATATATGGCTTCGTGAGAGATGCGCATGGATTCATCGTCCGGAAAATCGATCTTTAGCCGGTTGGTAATCTGTTCGGGCGACCAGCCATTGACCCATTTACGATCACTGCGATGTGGTTTATTTCGGCCTTTGAAGGGAGCTTGTCGAGGCCCAATAATCTCGCGACCATTAGCGCCGTGAACTTTACCCTCCAGACGGTCTTGCACGTAGTGACACAGGCGCAGGTTAGCCAAAAGTTTCGCGGGCTTCGGTCTTTTGGCAACCAGTTCTGCCTTCCATTGTGCGACTGAAGCTCGATACTCAAGCCGACCGCAACGAGTTGCAGCATTACGTGAATCGCCCCGGGTTTCGTAGACACCTCCATGCCTTAAAATGAGGCCAATCAGGAGGTGCCATGAGCAACCCGCGTTATCCCGAAGAATTCAAAATCCAAGCGGTCAATCAAGTGACCGAAAAGAAGCTTCCCGTCGCTGACGTAGCGGCCCGTCTTGGTGTGTCGACGCATAGCCTCTATGCCTGGATAAAGCGCTACAGCAAACCTCAAGAAGAACGGCAGCAGGATGATGATCAGCACGCTGAGCTACGTCGTCTGCGAGCGGAACTCAAGCGCGTCACTGAAGAGCGAGACATCTTAAAAAAGGCCGCCGCGTACTTTGCCAAGGAGTGCGGCTGAAGTACGCCTTTATCAAGCAGCGCGCGGGCGACTATTCGATTCGACGGCTTTGCCTGCCGCTGAAAGTCCATCCCAGCGGTTATTACGCCTGGCTGTCTGAGCCGCAATCTGTACGAGCCAAAGACGACCAGCGACTGCTGGGTTTGATCAAGCATTCCTGGCTGGAGAGTGGCGGCGTTTATGGCTATCGCAAAATCCACGACGATCTGCGCGAGGTCGGTGAGGATTGTGGTCGTCATCGTGTGGCGAGGCTGATGCGTCTTGAAGGTCTGCGTTCTCAGACAGGTTATCGACGCCGCCCAGGGAAGTACGGCGGTAAGCCAGCGGTCGCCTCACCCAATTTGCTGAAGCGCCAGTTCGATGTTGTGGAACCCAACAAGGTTTGGGTAACCGACATCACGTACATTCGTACGTATGAAGGCTGGTTGTATTTGGCGGTGGTACTGGATCTGTTTTCTCGGCAGGTCGTTGGCTGGTCAATGAAGTCGCAGATGACCAGTGATTTGGCTATTGATGCGTTGTTGATGGCGGTTTGGAGGCGTAAACCGAAGCAAGAGGTGATGGTTCATTCCGACCAAGGCAGCCAGTACAGCAGCTCCGATTGGCGTAGCTTTTTGAAGGCAAACAATTTGGTTGCCAGCATGAGTCGCCGAGGCAACTGTCATGACAACGCCGTGGCCGAGAGCTTTTTCCAGCTTCTGAAACGGGAACGGATCAAGCGAAAAATCTACACCACGCGGGAAGATGCTCGTAGCGATGTGTTCGACTACATCGAGATGTTCTACAACGCAAAACGCCGTCATGGTTTCAACAATCAGCTGTCACCGGTAGAGTTTGAAAAGCGTTACGCAATTAGTTTGCAAGGTGTCTAGAGAATCTGGGGCGATTCATACAGTGTCGGAGCCATATTCACTCTTCCACTCCTTCAGAGTTCGGTGAGTACCACCTTTGGTTTCCACCACTTCACCATTGTGAGGATTCTTATAGACCTTCACTTGACGCGGTTTACGGACTGCAGCTTTCGGCTCATTAAGAGCGATACGACGGGCAGAGTGCGGATCTAGCAGGTTGATTACATCCCTCAGGCTAAAACCGTACTCGCTGAGCAAAGCGCGCAGCTTGCTTTCGAACTCCATTTCCATTTTTAAACCAGAGTCACTTTTCATGGATTCGAGTTCGGCCAGTTGGGCAGCCAATTGCTGTTCAAGTTTACGATATTCGGCAAGGCGAGACATGCTATATCTCCCGCAAGTAGGTTGACAAACCTATTTAAGCACACCATAGGGACTCCTGAAAGCGTTCGGTACGTTTTATGTAAATATATTTTTACCTAAAAACTAAAACATGATCGAAATTAAAATCTCGCCTACCCAACTAAAACCTGACATTGAAATCACCACTTAGAATCAAGCCCAACAGAGAAAGTTTCGAACCAATTAATCATAGTCATACCAGTCAGCGCATGCGCGACACATGTCAATTCACCTCCGCATAAAAATTAATATGTAATTAAAGAAAAACAGACACTGGACAACCAGATAATATTGAGCCCGCAGCAAGAAAATATTGTGCAAGCAACGAGTAACCAAACACAAAATACATACTTTATTTCTCATGACTTAACATAAAGCCTTGTAAGCTTTGAGAACAGCATGAAAAATAATTAATAAATTTAAAAAATCCGCTTCATTACTTATTCTCAAGAATTCAGGGTATACCTTAACTCCGTTGATTCAGCATGAGAAACTCCCAGACAGTGTGGGTAGCGCCTTATTTTTAAAAACGGACTTCTGCGCAAGAGCCTCGGAAGAGGTAGATCACCGTTAACCATTGATGAAACCATTACCCAATATCTACAAGATTTTTGCACAGCAGGTTCAGGTATTAGAGGCCTTGATTGAGAGTCTGCCCTCTTAAGCCCCCATGTCCATAATCTATTTTTCGACGACTCTGCAGCGATCTGTGTAGCCAAAACCATGATCATTC